>CAYYAQ010000154.1:0-12305 GCA_964469555.1 uncultured candidatus Brocadiaceae bacterium
CGTGCCGATGTTGCAATGCGGCTTCGTGCGTTCAAACTTCTGCTTCGCCATAACTCTTTCCGTTCCTAGAGACCAAAAAACCCGCCATCGTCCTTAAGCGGTCCTGCCACCTGTTGCCATCTACGCCCGCTGGTCACACGCTCCGCCAAAACTGCGACTAACTAACCCTGGAGCGGGTGATGGGAATCGAACCCACACCACCAGCTTGGAAGGCTGGAGCTCTACCATTGAGCTACACCCGCGGACGTGGGCTGCGGATTGAAAAGAACACGAATGGTGGGCAGTGCTGGATTCGAACCAGCGAAGGCGTAGCCACCAGATTTACAGTCTGGTCCGTTTGACCGCTTCGGTAACTACCCAATTTGCCGGCGGACGGAACCGCCCGATCATTGCCCTCGACACATGCACGACCAAAGCGCGACCCAGAAGTCGGGCACCTGATCACCCACGGACACATAAGCCGTTTCGAGATCTGGAGCTAGCGGTGGGACTTGAACCCACAACCTCCAGATTACAAATCAGGTGCTCTGCCAATTGAGCTACGCTAGCAAGGGGAATACCCGTGCCAGAGGGATGGCGAAAGATAGCGAGGTCGGCAGCGGGATCAAGCTACCTCGCCCCCTTTTTTCGATGTCGGAAGCCCCTGAACCACAGCACATTCGGGACTTCGGAGCTGCCTCCGCCCTGGATGCGCTAGCTACCTGCGGAGGGGTCGCCGCCGACGAGACGCCGGACCTGCTCGACGAGCCCGGCGTGGCGCTCGACGAACTCCCCCATCGTCTCCCCCCCGACCCTCGTCAACACCGCGTCGCCCAGGACGACGGCGACCATCGCCTCGGCGACGACCGATGCCGCCGACACCGCACAAACGTCCGACCGCTCGTAGCCGGCGTCCTCGGCCTCGCCGGTGCTCATGTTGATGCTGCGCAGCCGCTTCTTGAGGGTGGAAATCGGCTTCATCGCACCGCGCAACACGAGGGGCTGGCCGTTAGCCATGCCGCCTTCCAAGCCACCGGCCCGGTTCGTGCGACGCCTGGGCAGGCCTGTGGGAGAGGGCTCGATCTCATCGTGCACCTTGGACCCCGTCTGCTCCGCCGCCGCCATGCCCATGCCGATCTCCACTCCCTTGAAGGCTGGAATCGACATGATCGCGGCGGCTAGTCGGGTGTCGAGGCGCTCGTCCCACTGCAGGCAGCTGCCCACGCCGGGCAAGACCTCGGCCGCGTGGACCTCGACCAGGCCGCCGAGGGTGTCGCCGGCCTTGGCGGTCTCCCGGACGAGCGCGAGCATCTTCGCGTCCGTGTCTTCGCACAGGGTATAGAGGTGTGATGCGTCCCGGATCTCCCGGCGGTCCGCCAGGTTGGAAAACAGCCCGGAACCGGGGTGCTCCTGGGGCAGGGCCACGGACCCGAGGGAGCGGACGAACCCGAATATCTCACAGCCCACGGCGCGGAGCACCTGGCGGACGACCCCGCCGGCCACGACCCGACCCGCCGTCTCCCGGGCGGAGGCCCGTTCGAGCGTGGACCGGATGTCGTGATCCAGGTACCGGAAGCACCCGGAGAGGTCGGCGTGCCCGGGCCGCGGTCGCAAGGGCTCGGGCAACTTGTCGATCTCGAAGTCCCGGTTCTCGACAACGAGACACAGCGGCGAACCGATCGTCACGCCCTTGCGCACCCCACCGGTGATGTGCACCACGTCGTTCTCGATCCGCTGGCGACCGCCGCGTCCTGCGCCGCCCTGACGCCGCCGCAGCTCGGCGTCGATCTGGTCCATGTCGAGCTCGAGGCCCCGGGGCACACCTTCGAGGATCACGGTGACGGCGGCGCCGTGCGACTCGCCCGCAGATCGATAGGACAGCCGGCTCAACATGTCAGTCTTGGTCTCCTGGAACGGCGAGATCGTGCACGACATCGACGAACTCCAACACGTCGAACGGCTTCCGCAGGACCTTCTGCACCGAGGATACGGCGCGAACGGACTCTTCGAGCGGGCCGTCCAGATAACCCGAGATGACGATCGTGCGGGGCGCGGGGTCGAGCTCTTCGAGGCTGCCGAGAAGATCCTGACCGGAGAGCTTCGGCATGTCGAGATCGGTGACCAGCACGTCCACCCCGCCAGCCCGCAACCGCGACAGCGCCTCTTCCCCGTCGTGCGCGGACTCACACCGCAGCCCGCGCTCGACGATCAGATCGGCGAGGAGCGAATTGACGGCGATGTCGTTGTCCGCGATCAGGACCAGGGGTTGAGGTCGAACGGTGTTCATCGAGGCATCTTCAGTCCAGCGGATGGAGCCAAGACACGTCCTCGAAGGGGATCTCGATGCGCATCTTGCCGACCTCGATGGTCAACACTTCGCGCGTTCGATCGAGCTTCTTGACCGTGCAACGCTTCGCTAGCCGCGGGACGTAGACTACTCCGTCCTTTCGCAGGCCACCAAGGAACTTCATGCGACGCCGGTGCACGTTCGAGTTCTGCAGGTGCTCCCGCACTTCCTGGAGGAGCCCCCGCGCCCGGTCGCCGAAAGGCTTCGGGGCGTTGCCCAGCTCCTTCAGGGACTCCTCGACGAAATCTCGCACACCCTTCAATCCAGCATCGACCACGGCATCCGCCTCCTCCTCGAGCCAGGCCCGGCGTCGGTCCATCTCGACCAATCGATCGTCGAGCTGTTTGTCCTTCTCGTCGGCGGAGCGGACGAGCTCGGCGCCGCGGCGGCGGTTCTCCTCGGCGTGGAGGCGAGCCGTGTGCACCCGCTCGATCGCCTCCTCCATCCTCTGATCGCGCTGCCCGAGCAGCTCGCGCGCGGCGGCGACGATGTTGTGCGGCATGCCGACGCGGTCGGCGATGTCGAGGGCGTGGCTCGCGCCCGGAATGCCGAGCTCCAGCCTGTAGAGCGGCTGGTGCTGCTCGCGATCGAACGCCATCGAGCCGTTCTCGGCGCCGGAGTGCTGGTACGCGAAGTCCTTCAGCCGTCCGAGGTGCGTCGTCACCACGGAGAAGACGCGTTGCTCTTCCAGGGCCTTCAATACGGCGTAGCCCAGAGCGCCGCCTTCCTCGGGGTCCGTGCCGGCGCCGAGCTCGTCCATCAGCACGAGGGACCTGGTCGTCGCTGCGACGAGGCATCGGGCGATGCGCTTGACGTGGGAGGAGAACGTCGAGAGATTCTGCGTGATGCCCTGTTCGTCGCCCAAATCGACGAACACGCCGTCGAAGAACGGAATGCGGCTCGTCGCCGCGGCGGGGATCGGCACTCCGCTGATCGCCATGAGGCTCAGGAGACCGATGGTCTTGAGCACGACGGTCTTGCCCCCCGTGTTGGGACCGGTGACGACGAGCACGGAGAACCGGTCGCCGAGCACCAACGATAGGGGTTGGATGTGTTCCCGCGGCATCGTCCGGAGCAGCAGCGGATGCCTCGCGTCTTCGAGTCGGAGGACACCGTCGTCGGCGATCTCGGGAACCTGATACCCCTCCGTGTCGACCAGGGTCGACTTGGCGAGCGCGACGTCGAGCGTGACGATCGATTGGACCGCTAGCTCGAGGTCCGCGTCGTAGCGGCGCAACGCCCGGCAGATGAGCACCAAGATCACCTGGATCTCGCGATGCTCCGCCGCGCGGGCGTCGGACAGGACGTTCACCGCGGAGACGACCGATTCCGGTTCGATGAAGACCGTGGCGCCGGACGCGCTCCGGTCGTGCAGAACTCCGGGCACGACTTGCCGGGACTCCTGCTTGACCTGGAACACCGGTCGCCCGTGCCGCCACGAAGGCTCCGGGTTCTGGAGGTGCTTGTAGATGCGATCATCCGACAGGAACCGCTGCACCGCGTGACGCACGCCCTGATCCGCGACCTCGATCTCCTTGCGAATCTGGCCGAGCTTCGGCGACGCGGTGGATACGACCTCGCCGCTGCTGTCGATGACCGCGCCGAGTTCTTCGGCGATGTCACGGACGTCGGGAAAGGCGAGCCCCATGCGGCAGAGAGCTTCGTGGGATTGGCGGCTCTGCAACCAGGCCCGGCAGGCGGAGACGGCAGCGAGCAGGCGCCTCAGATCGACGAGATCGCCGATGGTCGGCAGGTGGTCACCGGCGAGGAAACCGGGCAACCATCCCCGGACGTCTTCGAGTTTGGGAAGCGGGGCGGCGTCTGTGTCCCGGCTCCGCGCAGCGAGTTCCGCGACCTGTTGCAGAGTCTCTCGCGCGGCTTCCGGGGAAGGCAGCGGTCCGAGTTTTTCCAGGCCCGTACGTCCTAGCGGCGTCGTCAACCGCGCGACGAGGACGTCGCGAACGGTCTGGAACTCGAGGCTGTCTAGGTTGTAGCGCTGGGTCATGGTGGAAGGTTTCCGGAACGCTACACTCCGCGGCCATGCCCAACCACGACAACTGCGAGTTCGGGTTCGGGACCCGCGCGATCCACGCCGGCCAACGCCCCGACCCCGAGACAGGCGCGATCATGACGCCGGTCTATCTCACGAGCACCTACGTCCAGGAAGAGCCGGGCAAGATCAAGGGCTACGACTACTCCCGCACGTGCAACCCGACCCGCACGGCCCTCGAGGGCAACCTCGCCGCGCTGGAAGGGGGCGCTCATGGGCTGTGCTTCAGCAGCGGCATGGCGGCGATGAACACGATCCTGAACCTGTTGAAGTCAGGCGATCACGTCATCTCGGGAAACGACATCTACGGCGGCAGTTACCGGCTCTGCAAGACGCTGTACGAGAAGTACGGGCTCGAGTTCGACTTCGTCGACATGACGAACCTCGACCTCGTGGCGCAGGCGATCCGACCGGAGACGCGGCTCATCTTGATGGAGACGCCTTCGAACCCGCTGCTCCGGGTCTGCGACCTCGCAGCGATCGCCGCGATGGCGAAGGAAGGGGACATCTTGACGGCGTGCGACAACACGTTCGCGACGCCCTACAACCAGACGCCCCTGGCCCACGGCATCGACATCGTCTGGCACTCGACGACCAAGTACATCGGCGGGCACTCCGACGTGGTGGGAGGCGCCATCGTCACGAACGATGACAACCTGCGGCAGCAGCTCGGGCATTTTCAGAACACGGTCGGCGGCACGCCGAGCCCGATGGACTGCTTCCTGCTGTTGCGCGGCACGAAGACCCTCCACCTCCGGATGCAGCGACACGCGGAAAACGCGATACAGATCGCGGACGCGCTGCGGGACAACCCGCGCGTGACCGCGGTGCACTTTCCCGGACACGATTCACACCCGCAGTACGATCTCGTGCAACGACAGATGCGAACCGGGGGCGGCATGATCTCCTTCGAGCTGGACGCGAGCGTGGAGGACGCCATGCGAGTCGCGTCCGCGTTCCGCGTCTTCGCCCTCGCCGAGAGCCTCGGCGGCGTCGAGAGTCTCGTGGATCATCCGGTGAGCATGACCCACGGCGCGATCCCGCGAGAAGAACGCATCAAGGCGGGATTCCACGATGGCCTGATTCGACTCTCGGTCGGTGTCGAGGACGTCGCGGACTTGTTGACCGATGTCGAACGGGCGATCGCAATACTCGCGTAGCCGTCGCCGCGGCAACACCATCCAGGGGTTACCGACCAAAACGGCTGTCGTTCGAAAGAGTTGCCGACCGGAGTGTCGCCTAGCCCAGGGAAGATCCGCCCGCGCCGGCTTCACCGGTCTGGTCTTGACGGGGCGCCACGTTCTCGACGGGCGGCGGGCTCGCAGGAGCGACACCTTCCGTCTCGCCGGACACACGTTCGCGCATCATGCGACCGACCTTGAACTTGACGATGCGTTTAGCCGGAACACTGACCTTCTCCAAGGTCCTTGGGTTTTGTGCACGACGCGCGGCGCGCTCCTTGGTCTCGAAAACGCCAAACTCCCTGAACTCCAAGCGATTGCCCGCGGCAAGCTCTTCGATGATCGAGTCGAGGAAGGACTGGATGATGTCCTTCGCGACGACCTTGGTCACCGTCGTTTGTTCCGCGATGCGGTTGACGAGTTCTTTCTTCGTGATTGTCCTCATGGAACTCATACCTCTGCTTCCTCTCCCGCAACCGATCCCGGATCATCTTAGTGTCCTTCCGAGGGCTACAGAATAAGTGGCTGTCAACTATACTCTTGTGATGACCTCCTGAGACATGTGCAAGCCCTCAACCCGGTGGATTTATGGCGATCCCGGCTTTCGGGGGTTCTTGCGGACCCGCGGAATCGAGGATCTCGCATCGCTGTCATCCCCTTCCCTCGGGGCGTATGTGACCGGTCACCGCAGTTCCTGGGTCCGCCGCCTCGCGGACGAAGCGGATGTGTACTACATAAAAACTTATGACTACCCGACTTGGAAATCCAGGTATCGGGGGGTGGGGCGGAACACATTCCTGGCGATCTCCCGCCCCCGTCGGGAGCAGCGCGCCCTGACCTGGCTCGCAGAGAACGGGTTCGAGGCCCCCCGGGTGCGCGCGGTGGTCGAGTCCCGGGTCCTCGGGATCGGGGTCGGCGGCACCCTCCTCGACGGGTTCCTGGTCCGGGGCGTCCTCGTGACGGACGCGTGGCCAGGGGTCCCCCTCTCGACGCTGCTCCCGGAACTCGACCCGAACGGTCAGGTTGCGGTGCTCGAATCCCTGCGTGAGTTCGTCTCGCGCCTGCACGCGTCGGGCTTTCGCGACGGCAACCTCGACCTGCGCAACATCCTCGCCCGCGAACACGACGGCACGGGTTGGCGCTTCGCGAAGATCGATTCGCCGCGCTTTCGCCTGGTGCGCGGGCGATCTCAGGACGACGCGTTGGCGAGTCGAGACTGGCAACGTCTGGAACGGGACCTGGCGACGATCGGACTCGCGCTGCCGGGTTCGACTACAGATCGCGCCACGTGACGTCTTTCTTTCGGCGGGCACCGAGCTCGAGATCGATCTCGCGCAGCCGCGCACGGGTGGCGAGGTTGAGATCAAACCAGTCGTACGCATCTTCGGACTCGCCGAGAGCTCGGTAGAAGCGGTACGCGAAGCGCGCCTTGGTCAGCGCGACCCGACGTGCCTCGCCTTTTGCCCGACGCCCGAGATCGTAGTGGAGGTTCCCCAAGTTCAGCGCGGCACGCGAGTACTCGTGATCCACCGCGAGCACCTCGCGGTACATGGCAGCCGCTTTGACCGGGTCCCCCCGCTTCCAGTAGACCGCGGCGAGATCCATCTTCAGGGTGAGATCTCGCGGGTTCTCTCTGAGGAGGGCGAGAACCAACATGTTCGCCTCGTTGAGCCGACCGTCCAAACGGTACGCAATCAGTGTCAGGTAGGCTCGCTGCGCGACCCGATCGCTCGGGTTGGCGGCGAGATAGATGCGGTAATGGGTGGCCGCGCGGCTCCATTCCCACAACTCCGCGAAGCATTCGGCGAGCTCCCTCCTCGCGTCGTTGAAACCGGGTCGGGTGTCCAGCGCCCGGCGCAGATGCTGAACCGCTCGGTGTGGGCGCGAGACGCCGCGCCAGATCAACCCGCGCTCGTAGCGCGCGAAGTAGAACCGTGAATCGCGCTTCAGCGCGAGGCTGAGGAGTTCTTGCGCCTGGAAGTTGCGCCCGTCGAAGCGTTGAAGACGGGCCTTGAAGTACGGAGCCAGGGGCGAATCGCCGTCGTCCTCGAACTTCGCGTAGTACTCGCGCATGGCCGTCGACGCCGCCGCCGGCACGGACGCGTCCCCCTTCTTGACGGGCGCGAGGCCGTGGGCCGCGTCCATGTAGCGAACGTGGTAGAGGACGTGCCGGGGACACAACTCGACGCAACGGCGCAGGTGTTCGACGGCTTGCGTGCTCTTGCCCTCGGCGAGCAGTTTGTTGGCGTGCTCCCAGACGACCATCGCCTCTCCGCTCTCACATTTCTCGTACCGATCGCCGTAGAGTTGAGGGACGATCGGCGAGTTCATGCAACCAGCCAAGCCGATCGCGAGCAGAATAGCGACGCGACCGGGGGTCGCGCGGAGGAACGCCGACGCCCTACCGGGCTTCGACGCGACCGTCGACGAAGCGGACTTCCTGGTAGTTGCTAGCCGCCTTGCCATTTTCGATCACCATGACATGGCCCCTGGCGTGGGCCGTCAAGGTCGGAGGCGCTTTGAACAGCCTTCTGACCGTGATTCGTTCGTCCACGAGGAAGGTCGTGGCGTCGATCATGATCCGGTACTTCTCTCGACTCGACCGCTTTCGCGTCTTGGTACTCGCCTTGACGTCCCAGCCCGGCTTGGCAGAGGGCGTCGATTCGCGAAGCCGAACGCGGTCGCCAGCGGACCACGTCAGTTGCTCGAACAGGTCGGTGCGCTCCCGCCGCGGCTCGCCCACGGGCAAAGTCACGTTGTTGGTGAACAGGAACAGGTTCGCCTCGATTTCGAGGGTCTGGCAGACGATGAGGTGGCGACCCTGGAACCGCTTGACCAGCCGGGCTTCGTGGATCTCGAGGATGGCGGGGTCGATCCGCTCTCGCTCTTGCTCTTGCTTTCCGGCCTCGGTGGTGACGCATCCGACGAGCAAAAGCGCAGGAATCGCGAGGACGTGGCGCGCGCTGGACATCTTGTCCCTCCCTGGAGGGTTGGGGTTCAGTTTCGGATACCGACTCGGTCGGTGACCTCCGCCAACGTCTGGTCAGCTGAGGCTCTGGCCTTGGCAGCGCCCGAAGCGAGGATGTCGTCGACTTCCTGGGGGTTCGCCCGGAGCTGCTCTCCCTTCTCTCGGATCGGACCCGTGACCACCTCAAGATTTGTCGCAAGAATCTTTTTGCAATCGACACAACCTATTGCTGCGGAACGACAATCCGCATCGATCTGGGCGCAGGTCGCCTCGGGCGAAAAGAAGCCGTGGTAGCTGAAGATGTTGCATACCTCGGGGTGACCCTTGTCGTCCCGGCGGATGCGGGCGGGGTCCGTCTTGGCGCCGCGCAGCTTCTTCCAGACCGCTTCGGGCTTCTCGAACAAGCCGATCTCGTTGCCCCGGGACTTCGACATCTTGGTGTCACCATCGATGCCCATCACCCTCCG
Organism: uncultured candidatus Brocadiaceae bacterium; assembly: GCA_964469555.1. Taxonomy (GTDB): domain Bacteria; phylum Planctomycetota; class UBA1135; order UBA1135; family UBA2386; genus CAYYAQ01. The sequence goes on from CAYYAQ010000154.1 coordinate 8,993, forward strand.
GGCCTTCGAGCGGACGACCTGGGGTTCGGGAAACGTCTTGCCGTAGATCTTGTTGAACCGGCGGACGATCTCGCGGACGAGTTCGAGGTGTTGATCCTGATCCTCCCCCACTGGAACGCGGTCCGCACGGTGGATCAGGATGTCGGCGGCCTGCAAGACCGGGTAGGTGAACAACCCGGCGTTGATGTTCTCGGGCTGGTTGTGGGACTTGTCCTTGAACTGCGTCATGCGGTTCAGGTCACCCATCTGCGTCATGCACGAGAGGATCCACGCCAGTCGCGTGTGACCCGGAACGTGGGATTGCACGTAGAGCGTCGCCTTTTCCGGATCGACCCCCGAGGCCAGGAGTCCGATGGCGATCTCGCGGACCGCGTTCCTCAGCTCATCCGCACCCGGCCGTCCGGTGAGAGCGTGTAGATCAACGATGGAATAGAACGCTTCGTACTCGTCCTGGAGACTCACCCAGTTCTGCAGCGCGCCGAGATAATTACCGATGTGCAGCGACCCCGTGGGCTGAACCCCGGACATGATGCGGACCATGCGCGCAAAGTATGTCGTTCCACTTTGTCTGCGGAAGGGTCTTTCTGGAGACTCTCTTCGTTAACGTCTCCAAACACATGGGTCATGGTGGCAGACATCCATTCGCGCGAGGATTGACGGCAGCCGCCGGGCTCCTGGTCGTCACCGCATCGCTCGGGTCGTGCGCGTGGATGCCGTCGGAGCTCAACCTCTCCCCCTTGTACCGTCATCGACTGGACAAGGACGGCAGCGTGTTGGAGATGGACGTGCTCTGGCCGATCATCCACTACGAGACCCTGCCGGACGGCGGGACGGACTTTCGCATCCGACCGCTGTACAGACGAGTCGAGAAGCCCGACACCCCGGGTTTCGGCGAAAAGGGTGAGAAAGGCGATGGCACAGCGTCGCGGGGAACCCAGGTCGACCATCAGTATCTTTGGCCACTCGGTCGGGTTGGGGTGCGCGAAAACGAGACTCACGCGAGGTTCTTCCCGCTGTGGAACCACGACTCACGCCAGTTCATCGATGGCAGGCGCGAGTCCGACTGGTACTTCCTCTTCCCGTTCTTCTGGGGCGGGTCCAACCAGAAGGCGCCGGGTCTACCCGTCGAGCGCTACTTCGGGATGTTCCCCCTGTGGCTCGACGCTCCGGGGCAGTTCCTGACGTACGACCGACTGACCTTCCACTTCTGGCCCCTGCACACGCGCACCGAGAAGGACGGGAGGGTCGGACACATCTTCCTCTGGCCCCTCATCGGCTACGGCGACTCGGGCCGCGAGAATCAGAGCTACTGGCACCGCTTCCTGCCGTTCTTCAGCTTCAACGCCCGGGAAGGGCACTACGAGCGCTACTCGGTTCTCTGGCCGTTCTTCAGCTGGGCCACGGACCTGATGGACACCGACGACCCGCTCGAGAGCTTCAACTTCTGGCCGCTCTGTGGCTGGCAGACCAGCAAGAAACGCAACACGTGGAGCTTTCTCTGGCCGTTCTTCCGCGGCCAGAAGATCCAGAGCAAGAAGAGCCAACTGGATCTCCTCTGGCCGTTCTTCCATTCACTGGACGACAACACCACCGGTCGGAACGTCCACACGTGGTGGCTCTGGCCATTCGTCTCTCGCACGAAGGCGAAACACCAGAGTTCATGGTCATTTCTCTGGCCACTCATCTGGTGGCGGGAATACGACGATCCGGACGGCAAGCAGACCCAGCAGTGGATCCTACCGTTCTTCAAGCACGTGCACCGAACGTGGAAGGTCGACGAGAAGAAAGAGAACGCGTGGCAGAAAGCCGGGGAAGACGACTACCTCCAGATCTGGCCGCTGTTCCACAACGAAACCAGGCGCGATGGCCGGGCGGAGTTCGCGATTCCGTCGCCGTGGTTCTACCGCGACGGCAACGAGAAGGGCGTAGGAGAGAACTACGACTGGCTCTACACGCTGTACCGGACGCGCAGCCGCGCACCCGACGATCATTCCGCCGAGTGTGCCGTGAACCTCTTCACGACGCGCACCCGCGGCCAGCGGACGCAGACTTCGGTGCCGTTCCTGTTCAGCTACGAATCGGAGAACGGCGCCGGGACGTTCTATCTCTTCAACTGCATTCCCTTCCGGTTCGGTGACAAGGAGGGCGGACGATGAACATCTTCGCCGCGACAGGAAACTGGGCGAACAACGTGATCAACGGCGCCGGGTTCACGAGTGATCTGTTGCTCAAGTCCTGGGGCCGGGTGCACCACCTGCCGCGGCGATGGCGGTTCTTCATGGACCAGGCGTTCGCGGTGGGCGTGCGCGCCTTGCCGGTGACGATGGTCGTCGCGCTGTTCGCCGGGATGATCCTCGCGTTGCAGACCGGCATCGAGCTGATGAGGCTCGGCCAGAGCAACATGATCGGCACGATCACGGCGCTGTCGATGTGCCGCGAGATGGGACCGTTCATGACCGCGTTGATCCTCGCCGCGACGGTAGGGTCTTCCATGGCGGCCGAGATCGGCACGATGAAAGTGTCCGACGAAGTCACCGCGCTCGACGTGATGTCGGTCGACACGGCGAGCTACCTGGTGGTGCCGCGCATGCTCGCGCTGACGATCATGTGCCCTATCCTCACCGTAATGTCCAACCTGTTGGGCATCTTCGGCGGCAGCCTGGTCGGCCAGAACAAACTCGGGGTCTCCACGACGTACTACTGGATCACCGTGCACGACGCTCTGATGGACCAGGAGAACTTCCTCCCGAAGGAGGTCTACACTGGTCTGGTCAAGGCCGTGGTGTTCGGCTGTGTCATCGCCATCGTCAGTTGCGCGACTGGCCTTCGCGCCCACGGCGGCGCGCTCGGTGTCGGTCGCGCCGTTCAGGAGGCCGTGAAGACCTCCATCCTGCTGATCATCGTGATCGGCTACATCATCACCTGGTTCTTCTACTTCCTACTCCCATAGGTCTCTCGTGATCGAACTCGTCGATGTATCGAAAAAGCTGGGCGACCGTCAAATCCTGAGCGGGATGACGTTCTCGCTGGACAAGGGCGAGACCTACGTATTGATGGGCCCGTCCGGCGTAGGCAAGAGCGTGACCCTCCAACACATCATCGGCCTCATGACCCCGGACTCGGGCACCGTGAAGATCGACGGACAGAGCATCCCCGACCTCGACCGAAAGGGCCTGATGGCGATGCGCAAGAGGATGGGCTACCTGTTCCAGAACGGCGCGCTGATCAACTGGCTGACGGTCCTCGAGAACGTCGCGCTGCCGCTCTCCGAACACACGAACGGCAAGAAGAGCCAGATCCGCGACAGGGCGAT
>CAYYAQ010000155.1:0-12286 GCA_964469555.1 uncultured candidatus Brocadiaceae bacterium
GCCTTCTTCTTGCGTTCTGCGGCGAGCTTGTCGGTGATGTCACTCGTGAACACGAGCTTCTTGTGGTGACGATCCGTCGTGAAGCTACTGAAAGATGCCGCCCCGTCGAAGAGCCGCACCTGTTTGCCATCCGCTAGCCGAACAGCAACGAGCCCGCTCTTCACAATTCCCTTCTTGGCCGGCTTCGGAGTCTTCGCATCCTTCGCTGCCTTGGATCCGGTCGTCGCGGACCCGCCCGGCTTCGACGCGTTCAGCGTCAGCAGCAACCACTCGTCCTTGGCGACGGTCTGGTAGCGGCTGACGCCGGCAAACTTCGTCTCCTTGCCCGTCGCGAAATCACGGACGGTCAGTTGCGTGCCACCTCGCGAGCTGCCGCCACCGGACGCTCCCCCAGAGGAACCACGACTGGATGGAGAACGAGTGCCCGCACCCCGCCGACGGCCTCCGCTCCCACGGCGACCAGAACGAACTCCACCACTGCGGGAGCGGCGCTGTTCGCGCCCCGTCCCCTCCGCGGGCTTCTCTTCGGTTGTCTTCGCGTCGCTCTTCTTCTCTTTCTTCTTCTCGGGAGCTTCAAGGTGGTACACGAGGATCGTCCCATCCTTGATGACGCGGAAGCCCTTGGTCTTCTCGACGATCTCGACCTTGCCCGTCGCGAGGTTCATCACGCCCATCTTGCCACTACCTCCCGTGCTTCCACCCCGGCTGCCGCGACGACCGCGACGACCTCGCGAGAACCGGGCGATCATCTGCTGCCGTCGCTCCTCCGCTTGCTTCTCCTCCTCGGCAGCCTTCTTCTTCGCCTCCGCCTCGAGTCCCTTTCCGCCACTCTTGTTCAGCTTCTCGAGCTTCTTCTTGTGCTCCTCCTCGACCGACTTCCGAATCGAGAAGATCACGAAGCGTCCATCGGCGGTGAACCGCGGACCACTCCCCCGCGCGTGCAGGAACCGCTTCTTGCCATCGACTTCGCGCACCCGCATCACGCCATCACCCCAACTCGGTTGCACGACGTACGCCATCCACTTGCCATCCGGGGAGTAGGCCGTCGACCGGATCGAGGGCCACTTGTCGTAGTCGTCGTGGTTGACCGGACGTTTTTGCGCGAAGACCGGCGCGGTGAGGGCAGCCAGGACGAGCGTGATCGGGACGAGGATGCGGCGGGTGTTGCGCATGGGGTTCCTGAGCGGATTGGAAAAGACCTCTGGAGGGAGCCGCGGATCATATGCGATCCACGCCCCCCGAGAACACACCGGTGCCCCCGCGTCCATGCGGAGTATCGTGACATATGCGTATCGAGACCTTCCGAGTACCATGCGAATGAAGAACCCCTTTCATCTGCCCCTGGTGGCATGGGCCGCGCTGGCCCTCACCGGTTGCGCTGCCAATCCCCCGTCTCTTTCCAGTACAGCGACGCGAACGGCTTTCGATTCGAAGGCTCCGGTGAACTCGTGCTGCATGCCAACTGCAACTACAAGCCACCCCACCGATCGCCCCGCTGTATCGCGCTGATCGACGGACGTGAGTTCGGGGACTTCGTGCTCGAAGTCGACGCGATGCAGACCGGTCGGGACGAGCCTCATCGCGACCTGTGCTTCTTCTTCGGCGTGAAGGACGTGGCGAACTGCTACTACGTCCACATCGCCAAGGCCGCCGATCCGAATGCCCACAACATCTTCCGGGTCGCTGACAAGCCGCGGACGAACATCGCGGAGAGAACGACCAACGGTGCAGACTGGGGCAACGAGGAGTGGCACCGCATCAAGATCGAACGCGAGCTCGAGAGCGGCGCGATCCGCGTCTACTTCGACGGCATGGAGAACCCGATCATGCGCGCCGTGGACAAGGTCCACGGCTGGGGGATGATCGGGCTCTACTCATTCGACAACACCGGGCGGATTCCGCAACTTCACCGTCAGCGCGACAGGGTCCCGACCGACGAAGAAGAAGATCTTCAAGTAGCTCGTACACGAAAGCGGGGACATCAAACGATGTCCCCGCCTGCGCGTCTCGGAAGAGCGAACTACTTTGCTTCGGCCTTCTTGAAGACCATCTTCTTGCCCTCGCTGTCGACCGTCAGGCGTCCGTCCTTGATCGTGCCTGTCGAGGTGTCCTTCGCTTCCTTGCCATCCGCATGGGTCTGGGTGAAGGTGACCGTGCCATCCTTGACTTCCCACGTGCCCTTGACGGACATCTTGTTGCCCAGCATCTCCATGGAGGAGGTGTAGGACATGTCTGCCTTCAGTTCCGTGATCATGGTACCGAGCATTTTCTTGAAGTCCTCGGCCTGATCAACCGGGAGACCCATTGCCTTGACCGTGGCATCGGCATCGACGTTGTACGTGCCCTCGATCGTGGCGGCTTCGGCCTCAGAACAAGCAGGGGCGATGAACAGGAGCGCGCCGAGAGCGGCGGTGAGAGAGATGCGTCTCATGTGTTTGATACCTTTTCGCAAAAAAAAGGGGGGGGGAATACGTGGTCGGACCGGCAGACTACACGCACGTGCCCGGAGTATTCCTCCTTTCTGAACAACGATCTGGCCCGCGGCCCGGCCTCCGAGCTACCAAAACCGCGAAAACTCCGTGTCGTGGGTACGCCAGTAATAGTCGAAAACCAGCACGAATAGGGTCCCGAGCACCACCCAGACCACCAGGACCCAAGAGAACCGTCCGTCGCCCCAAACCCATCGATGGTGCTTCACGGGCTCTTGCCCCCGCTGACGACCGTTTCTCCAGCCACCACTCGTGACCCGAGTTCGATGCTCAAGGGGATCGAGCTGGGCATTTCGAGCACGACCGTGCTGCCCGCGAGGATCTGGCCGAGGCGTTGACCCTTCTTGACCCTCGCTCCTTGTGCAACGAACACCTTCAGACGCGTCGCCGAGATGCTGGTGATCAACCGGATCTTGAACTCGCCCCATTCCGTCTGGAGGGTGACGACCTTCTGAACCGGACAGACCTTCTCCGCGAGGTAGATGAGATTCTCGCCCTCGCCGTCCGTGAACGAATCCCCCTGATCCTCGATCTTGGTGACAAGCCCGTCGCAGGGGAATCGCTGCACGTGCACGTCCCAGAACGACAGCGCCACCACCACGAACTGTACGCCGTCCGACTTGTCGTGAAAACGGAACAGCCCATCCGCCGGCGCCACGATTCCGGGCCCAGGCGGCGGCGTGCGCTCCGGATCCCGGGTGAAATAGGCCCAGAAATCACTGCGAAAATGAAGGGCGTCCGTGCTCTCCGGGTTCCCTCGACGCGCGTTCTCCTCCCGGCTGCGGACCGCCCATTCGCGGACCTGCTGCTCCGGCCAGCGTTCCCTCGGACCGAGAAGCGGACGGATCAACGGTCCCGGATATGGGAAATTCACTCCGAACTGCAACAGCGCAGCGGCGCACAGGCCGAGCAACGAGAGTTGGGCAAGGAGAACGCGACGGCGTTTCATGCGAGGTCCAGCCTACACCACGACATGCAGACGTGTCGCTCTCACTTTGGGGACTCGACCCGTAGAATGTTGGTTATCGCGAAAGCACGGCGGCGTCCGAATCGTCGAGTCCGGAGAACCACCAGGAGAACACCGTGCGTCTCACCTTATCCCTCGCCGCTATGGCCCTGATCATGGTCGCGCTGGCCTGGCCCGCCTCGGCCCTCCCGTCCCGCGACGAGGCGAGGAGGATCCTCGACGGCAAGTAGCGAATCTTGAGGGGCGTGTCGTTAGCATGCCGGCTCCATGAGCAAGCCGTCCCGGTTCCCGGATACTCTCGTACTCATCTTCGGCCTGGTCATCCTGGCGCAGCTGTTGACGTACTTCCTCCCAGCGGGAACCTACGTGCGCGAACCCGACCCCGCCAAGGGCGACGCGTTCGTCGACGCGCCCGAGGTGAAGCCCCTGCGCGAACGACTGATCGCAACGCGAACGTCCCGAGGGCTCTCGGAGAAGGCCGCCGCCGACTTGTTCGCGGTCTCCAAGCGAACGGTGGAACGATGGGAGTTGGGTCCGGACGCCGCGGCGAGGGGTGGCATCGCGATCGAGGCCAACGCCGGCGCCGTGTTGCACGCCTGGATCCTGTCGAACGAGAAGCCTTCCGCCGACGCGATCAAAGCCTGGAAGTCCAGTGTCGAGGCCCGGCAGGTTCTGGTGCCGAAGAGCTACACGATTCTCGAGGAGAACGAAGCGCTTCCCTGGCACGCCGCGTTCACGTCCATACCGAGAGGACTGGAAAAAGCCGCAGACATCATCTTCTTCGTTTTCCTGATCGGCGGCGTCCTCGGGATGATGCGCGCATCCGGCGCGTTCGACGCCCTGATCGGCGCGTCGATCCGAGCCTTCGGCGGTCGCGCGCTGCCCTTGATTCTCGGTTCGACCACGATGTTCGCTATCGGCTCCGGGTTGATCGGGATGGCAGAGGAATACGTGCCGTTCATCGCCCTCCTGGTGACGATGACCCTCGCGATGAAGCTGGACGCGATGCTCGGCATCGCGATCGTGCTCGTCGGATACGCGGTGGGATACGGCTGCGCGCCGGTCAATCCGTTCACGGTTCTCGTCGCGCAGGGCATCGCGGAAATCGATCTCTACTCTGGCTGGTGGTACCGCGCGTTGCTCCTGGTCGCCGGCCTGGTCGTGGGCGTGCACCACCTGCTCCGCTACGCCAAGAAGGTGAAGGCGGACCCGTCCAAGAGCCTCGTCGCCGACGTCGACTACTCGACGGGGTTCAAGCTCCCGGAAGACGTCACGCTCACTGTGCCGCGACAGCTGGTTCTGCTCAGTTTCGCGGGGTCGATCTTCCTCGTCGTCTGGGGCGTGGGAAGGTACGGTTGGGGTTTCACCATGCTCTCGTCGGTGTTCCTCGGCTTGGGTTTCATCACGCCGTTCCTCGCGAGGATGCCGGCGAACACCGCCGCCAAGCATTTCTGCGCCGGCGCCGCCGAGCTCACGACCACCGCCTTGCTCATCGGCTTCGCACGCACCATCGAGGTGATCCTCGTCGACGGCCAGATCATCGACACGGTCGTGCAGGGAATCGCTGGCACGCTCGATGGACTGGGTTCCGCCGCGGGCTCCGTCGGCATGCTGGTCGTGCAGACCCTGTGCAATTTCTTCATCCCGTCCGGGAGTGGTCAGGCCTACGTCACGATGCCGATCATGGCGCCGCTGGCCGACGAGCTCGGCATCGAGCGGCAGGTCGCGGTCCTCGCCTACCAGTTCGGCGATGGGTTCACCAACGTCATCACGCCGACCAACGCCGCGATGATGGGCATGCTCGCGATCGCCCGCGTGCCGTATGAGCGCTGGCTGCGTTTCGTAATCCCACTGATGATCAAGCTGTATCTTCTGGCGACCGTCGCGCTGGTAGCCGCGGTCTGGTTCGGCTACTCGTAGGGCATCCCAACAACGGTCGCCTCAAAGCTCCGCCGGAGAAACAGCTCGCTCAAGACGAATGGCTCCGGTTCGCAATTGACTCACCAGGACTTCATTCCGACGATCGAACCATGAACATCCGTATCTCAACCGCTGTTCTCCTCCTCTCCACGGTCTGCTCCGCGCAGTACCTAGACTCACGCAACCGGGCCATGGGAGGGACCGGGGTTGCGTCGTCGCACTACACGTCGGCGGGCTTCATCAACCCTGCCCTGCTCACGCGTTTCGGCGACACCGACGATTTCGGTTTCATCTTCCCATCGGTCAGCATCACCGCCGCGGACGAAGACGGACTGCTCGAGGCGATCGATGACTTCCAGGATGACATCGACAGCCTGCAGGCCGCAATCGACAACGCGACGGCAACGGTCGCCCAAAGAGACGCGCTCATCGCGAGTCTCCTCGCCCTGAACGGCAAGCAAGCCACGCTGAATGTGGGAACCGGATTGTCCGTGGCGATGCCGTCGGAGTCATTCGCGTGGTCGTTCGTCGCCCACTCGTACGTCGACGCCCAGGTCGCACCCCAAATCGACCCGACGGATCAGACGGTCATCCGCACAGCCATCTCCGGCGCCGCTCTCGACAACCTCAAGTCCGAGGGCCGGATCCTCGGCGCTGCGATCACCGAAGTCGGCCTCGCCTTCGCGACTCAGTTCTCCGTTGGTGGGACCGGCATCTCGGTGGGCGCGACGCCCAAAGTGCAGCGCGTCGAGACCTACAACTACTCGGTCAACATCAACTCGTTCGACGACGGCAACTTCGACGACAGCCGCTTCCGCGATGACACCACTCAGTTCAACCTGGACATCGGCGCCGCCGCCACGGTTCTCGATGGCATGGTCACGGTCGGCCTCGTCGGTCGCAACCTCCTCGAACACGAGTCCAGGACGGTCGTAACCAACGGCCAGATGTTCACTCGGCACGTCGGCCCGTCCATCAAGGCAGGCGCCGCCTTACGCGCTGGCGGCGCGACGATCGCCGTCGACATCGACGTCATGGAGGTCGACCGGTTCAAGAGCAATGATGGATCGCAATTCCTGAATGTCGGCGGCGAGTACGACCTGTTCGGCTGGCTCCAGGTGCGCCTCGGATTCCAGACCGACCTGGAAGACACCGTCAGTGATCTGATCACCGGCGGGCTCGGGATCTCCCCATTCGACACTGTTCACCTCGACCTGACCGGGATCTACGGTGATGGGGATACCTACGGTGGCATGCTGCAGCTCTGGTTCACGTTCTAGTCAAGATCGCCGAGCGGCGTGCCTTGCACTACGCTCCCCGTAGATGGCCGCATCCCGCAAGCGCGTCTTCGCACGAAACATCACTAGCAATCTCGCTGGCTACGCGGTCAGCGCTGTCGTCGCGCTGTTTCTGTCGCCGTTCGTGGTTAGCGCCCTCGGCGGAGTCCACTACGGCCTGTGGACGCTGCTCGTCAGCCTGACGGGATACTACGGTCTCCTCGATCTGGGCGTGCGGTCCGCCGTCGGTCAGTACGTGACCCGATACTGGGCCCGCGACGACATGGTCGGGGTCAGCCGCACGTTTTCGACCTCGATGGTTCTGCTGTGCGGCGTCGCGTTCGTCGGCATCCTCGTCACGCTCGGCCTGACGTGGTACCTCCCGTCGTTCCTGGAGGCCAACAACACCGGCGAGACCGCCCTGGAACCCGCTGCGCTCGGCGTGCTGATCCACGACGCGAGGATCGCCATGATGATCTGCGGCGGCGGCATTGCACTCGGCATCCCGATGGCGCTCTGGGCGACGGCGACCTACGCGCAGGAGCGCTTCGACATCTCGAACGCCGTCGGCATCGTGGAGCGGCTGATCCTCGCAGCGCTGACCGTCTGGACACTGCGGGAGGGCCACGGCGTCATCGGCCTCGCGGCGATCACGGTCGGCACCCAGCTCCTCGCGTCGACCGCGCGCATGGTCATCGCGTACAAGCTGATGCCGGGGCTCAGCGTCTCGATCCGGAATTTCGCGAAGGAGTCCGTCCGTGAACTCTGGAACTACGGAATCTTCAACTTCATGGTCAACGCCGCCGACCGTGTCGTGCTCTACATGGACGCGATCGTCGTCACGACGTTCATCGGTCTCGCCGCGGTCACGCCGTACGAGATCGGCGCCAAGCTGATCCCCTACTTCATGTCCCTGGTGCTCGCGATCACGTGGACCATGACGCCGTATGCCACGGCCTGCGACGCCCGCGGCGACATGGATGCGCTGCGTGGACTGCTTCTCAAAGGAACGCGCGGGAGTCTCTTCATCGCATCGGTGATCTGCGCAGGCCTGCTTCTGGCAGGCGACGAGTTCCTGCTGATCTGGATGGATCCGCAATTCCTCGACGGAGGGACGAGCTACGCCATCATGGCCGTTCTCGCCTGGGCGACACTGGCCCGGGCCAGTACGAGCTGCGGTCGACAGATCCTGTTCGGAATGCGCCGCATGAAGCTCCTCGCGAGCCTGGCGTTTGCCGAAGCCGGCCTCAACATCGGACTCAGCATCGTGCTCGTGCAGCACTACGGTCTCATCGGCGTGGCCTGGGGCACGCTGATCTCGATCGTGGTGGCCTACGTCATCACCCAGAACGTGTTCCTCGTCCGGTTGACCGGTGTAAGCGGCCACCGCTACCTCTGGCAAGTCCTGCGCGCGACCGTGCCCGTCATCGGATCGATGTACCTCGTGTCGCTCTGGACCGACACGTGGCTCGTTGTCAATTCCTGGGCGTGGTTCGGCGTCGAGGCCCTCCTGTTGATGGTGCCAGTGATTCCGATCGGATACCTGCTCGTCATGAACGAGGACGAGCGTGAGATCATCAAGCGCCGGCTGCCCTTCCGTCGCAAGTGATGTAGGCGATGATCGAGACACACCAGACCCCCGCGATCGTCACGTCGATGAACGTCAACGGTCTCGCGGTCGCCCGCGTCCTCGGTCGCCACGGCGTACCCGTCATCGGAATCCATGAGAACCGCACCGACCCGGAGACGCTCTGCGGATTCCTCGACGAGTTGTGGCACCGTGACGGCTCACTGATCGAGCTGCTCATGCACCAGGGCACGAAGTTCGCGAACCGACCGGTGCTCGTGCCGATCACCGACGAAGCCGTCAGGGTGATCGCCGAACACCTCGTGGACCTGCGTTCGCACTACCGCGTGTCGATGCCGGAACCATCCACGGTCCAACGGTTGACCGACAAGCAGGGCTTCGACGAGTGGGCCCGCGCGCTCGAAGGCGATCTCTCACTCCCGCTCCCGCGCACATGGATCGTGGAATGCCCCGAAGACCTGGACGAGGTCGCTGCTTCGGCGACGTTCCCCTGCATCCTGAAGCCCCCCGAGAAGAGCGCGGCCTTTGAGCTTGCCGGAGGCAAGAAGGCCTACGTCCTCGAGGATGTCGCGGTCCTGCGTTCGGTCTACGAACAGTTCCGCGAAGTGCAACCACGCGTGATCGTCCAGCAGTACATCCCCGGAGGCGATGACGAGGTCTACTTCTGTCTGCTCGCCTGCGGCGAGGACCACGAACCACTCGCGACGTTCACCGGTCGAAAGCTGCGTCAATGGAGACCGCATTGCGGTGGCACCGCGTCGGCAGAACCCGTCGATGAACCGCAACTCACCGAACTCACCACCGCGTTCTTTCGACGGGTCGGCATGGTCGGGGCGTGTTCGATGGAGTTCAAACGCGACCCCCGCGACGGCGCCTTCTACCTGATCGAACCGACCGTCTGCCGGACGGACTGGCAGAACGGTCTCGCCGACGCGAACGGCGCCCCGATCGCGTACGTCGCGTATCGAGCCGCCCTCGGCCTCCCTACGATCGGGGAACCGAAGCCGTGGCTGCGTCGACGCTGGGTGGAGTTCGGCACCGACCGGCTCGCCGCACACTACTACCGCGAGCGAGGCGGGCTCGGACGACTCGCTTGGCTGTGGTCGATCCGTCCGCCGGTGCGCGGCGCTTACTTCGCCCTCGATGATCCGAAACCGTTCTTGCGGATCCTGCGGCGCACGCTTCGCCGCGTGCGGCAGAAGGTCGGGCTCAGAGGGACCGAATCGTGACGGAATCCGCCATCCGCGACGCGTTCGCACAGTTCGTCCCCATCGCGGTGCGTGGCCTCGACCGCATGGTGTCGCCGGACGGGAAGTGGTTCTGCTTCCTCGCGCGACCTTCGCAGACCGGTGGACTCTCGCTCGAGGACAAGTCGGAGCGCTACAGCGCGATGAGCCTCATCGGACTCGCCCAGAATGTCGACGGCGTGGCCGCGTCCCGTGTCGATACGGCGCCCATCGCCGACTCGCTGCACGCCTGGGCCCCCACTGCCCATGACCTGGGCGACGCCTCTCTGGTCCTCTGGTCCGAGATCCTTCGCGAGGACGCACGCGCCGAGGCGACGGCGGCAGCGATCCTCGTGCGGCGCGATGAAATCCACGCGCCGGACTCCAACCTCGCCAGCATGGAGAACGGCTGCCTGCTGCTGGGGCTGGCCGAGGCGATGCGCGCGGGCATCGGCGGAACGCCCGTCGCGAAGTTCGCCGCCGATCTCGCCGAACTCCTGCGCGGCAACCAATCGGCGGCGGGACTGTTCAGCTTCGGAAGCAAGCTGCGCCGCAAGAACGTGCACCGCGCCCGCATGGACTACCGCCTGGGCAGCTTCGCGTCGCAGGTCTACCCGATCATGGGCTTCGCGGCGTACGCCCGCGCCGCGGGCGACGACGCGGCGCGCGACGTCGCACGACGCTGCGCCGCGCGGATCTGCCAGTTGCAAGGTGATGAGGGCCAGTGGTGGTGGGTGTTTCACTCCCATCGTCCCGAAACCGCCGTGCGCTATCCGGTCTACACGGTTCACCAGGACGCGATGGGTCCGATGGCGCTGTTCGCCGCGGCGCTCGCCGACGGCGGCACGGACCGCTACGACGCGAGCGTTCAGCGGAGCTTCGGATGGTTCGACGACCGCACCGAGCGCACTGCGGACGAGCTCGTCGACCGCGACCTCGGCGTCGTGTGGCGCGCGGTGCAGCACGACGACCCCGCGCAAACGGGACGGCTGGGACTCGGACGGGGCGAGCTGTCCCGCATGGGTCGCGCTACCTGGCTGGGGTTCGCGGACCGCCGGGAGCTCGATGGCGGGTTCACCTGCCGTGAATGCCGGCCCTACCACCTCGGATGGATCCTGTTGGCAGCAGGGCTGTTCGGGCAGTGCCTGGCGCAGCGGACACTCGCCCGGTAGCCGTACAAGAACTGCACGTGCGCCAAGAGTTGGTCCCCATTCCGGGAGGAGTCTGCTCCACGGGAGGGGGATTCAGTGAGTATCCCAGGTGGTGAGATGGGCCGGAAGGCACGGGCTGTATGAGTTGGCTTCCCGTGGGGCAGACTCCTAGAGTGGGCGCGACCCCTCCCCCATCGATGAAGGCCAAAGCACTCCCTCGCACCGTGTTCGTCGTCTGCTTGGCCCTGCTCTTCGGCAGCGGGATGGTCGTGTCCTGCTCCGACGAGGCCGCCACGCCGCAGGAGCCGGCCACCTACGTCGGACGCGCGACGTGCCAGACATGCCACTCGACGCAGCACGACGCCTGGCACGGATCACACCACGACCTCGCGATGCAGCCGGCGACCGAGGAGAGCGTGCTCGGAAACTTCGACGACGCGACGTTTGAACGCCACGGCGTGACGTCGAAGTTCTTCCGCAAGGACGGCAAGTTCATGGTCCGCACAGACGCAGCCGACGGCAAGCTCGCGGACTTTGAGGTCGCCTACGCGTTCGGGGTCTACCCGCTGCAACAGTACCTGGTGAAGTTCCCCCGCGGTCGCGTGCAGACGCTGGGCATCTGCTGGGATTCGCGTCCCAAGGAGAAGGGCGGCCAGCGCTGGTACCACCTCTACGAGGAGAAGATCGCGCACGACGACCCGCTGCACTGGACCGGACGGCATCAGAACTGGAACTACATGTGCGCGAACTGTCACTCGACGAACCTGCGCAAGAACTACGACATCGCCACCGACACCTACAAGACGACGTGGTCGGAGATCGACGTCTCGTGCGAGGCGTGCCACGGCCCGGCTTCGCACCACGTGACGTGGGCGCAGGCGGAGACGAAGCCAGACTACGCCCACAAGGGCTTCGCCGGGCCGATCGTCAACGACGCCGTCTGGACCTTCAAGAAGGGCGAGGTCACCGCCAAACGGAAGGGCGGCGCCCACGCCATGCTGCAGACCGGGTTGTGCGCACGGTGCCACTCGCGCCGCAGCACGATGCGCGAAGGCCACGTCCACGGCCCGCTGCTCGACGCCGAACGCCTGACCCTCCTCGACCCGATCCTCTACCACCCAGACGGACAGATCAACGAAGAGGTCTACGTCTACGGTTCGTTCGTGCAGAGCAAGATGCACCACAAGGGCGTCACCTGTACCGACTGCCACGACCCACACACGCTGAAACCCCACGCGCCGGGCAACGCGCTGTGCGTTCGCTGCCACCAGTCTTCGACGTTCGACACGGAGAAGCACCACCACCACAAGACCGGGTCCACCGGTGCGTCGTGCGTCGCCTGCCACATGCCGACGAAGCACTACATGGTCGTCGACCCCCGCCTCGACCACAGCATTCGGATTCCCCGACCAGATCTCACCGTGAAGCTCGGCACGCCCAACGCGTGCAACCAGTGCCACGGCAAGGAGACCCCGCAATGGGCGTCCACTCAGATCGCGAAGTGGTACGGACCGAATCACGTACCGAAACCCCACTTCGCCGAAGCGCTGCACGCCGGTCGGAGTCACTCCAAAGACGCCGCCCCGCGTCTCACCGAACTGGCGCGCGACCCAGCGCAACCAGGGATCGCACGCGCCACGGCATTCGCGCTGCTCCAGGAATACCCCG
>CAYYAQ010000156.1:0-12145 GCA_964469555.1 uncultured candidatus Brocadiaceae bacterium
GGCAGGGTTCGGGATTCATCACCACGAAAGACGGCTACATCGTGACGAACTTTCACGTCGTCGACGGCGACCTGGAGGCGACGGTGACGCTCTACATCAAGAGCCGGAACGGGTTCGACCTGAAGACGGTTCGGAAGGTCAAGGTGATCGCGCAAAACCCCCAAGTAGACCTCGCGCTGCTCAAGATGGAGCCACAAAAGGGCGTGACGCTCAAGCACGTCTTCATCGGCGAGAGCCGCAAGGTGGAGGTCGGCGAAAAGGTGTTCGCGATCGGCACGCCGATCGGATTGGAGCGCACGGTGAGCTCCGGGATCATCAGCGTGACGAATCGCGTGTTCTCCGGGTTTACGCACTTCCAGATGACGACGCCGATCAATCCGGGCAACTCCGGTGGGCCGCTGTTCAACCTGCGTGGCGAGGTCGTCGGTGTCAACAGCGCCGGCTATCTGGGTGCGCAGGGTCTGAACTTCGCCATTCCGAGCAAGTATATCGTCGACTTCCTGCGCAACCGCGACGCGTTCGCGGTGGACCAGACGCGCAACGAGAACGGCGTGCACTACCTCCCGGGTCCGCGGAAGCCGCGGAAGGGTCAGGCGACGAAGCGCGGGACGAACAAGAAATAGGCCCGCGCGGGAATTCTCCCGGTCGCAAGAAGGCGCGGTTGCGGCTGTGGTAGGCTCCGCGCATGCGACCCGTCCACGTCATTGCGTTCTTGCTCGCCGTTCCTGTCTGCGCGCAGGAGAAGACTGCGAACCCGCCGACAGCCGAGACCCAGAAGAAGGAAGGCGCCAAGAAGCCAGTGAGCAAGGCGGCTGGCAAGCAAAACCCCAAGAAGCACAAGCACGTGAACCATCTGGTCAACGAGACGTCGCCGTACCTGCTCTCTCACAAGAACAACCCGGTCGACTGGTATCCCTGGGGCGAGGAAGCGCTCGCCAAGGCGAAGAAGGAAAACAAGCCGATTTTCATCTCGATCGGCTACTCCGCGTGCCACTGGTGTCACGTGATGGAGCGAGAGAGTTTCGAGAGCGAAGAGATCGCCGCGATGATGAATAAGTACTTCATCTGCATCAAGATCGATCGGGAGGAGCGACCGGATCTCGACGAGATCTACATGGCGGCGGTGACGCGCATCTCGGGCAGCGGTGGTTGGCCGATGTCCGTGTGGCTCACACCGGACCGGAAACCGTTTTGGGGCGGCACGTATTTTCCGCCGAAGGACGACCCGCGCATTCGCAAGCCGGGGTTCCTGCGTGTCTGCAAGGCGCTCGGTGAGGCGTGGGCGAACAAGCGCGATTTGATCAAGACAGACGCGGACAACATGGCCACGTATCTCGCGCAGCGCCTGAGTCCGCCGGCGCAGCGCGGCAAGTTGTCGATGGACTTCTTCAAGGTCGCATCGAGTCAGAGTCTCGGTCGTTGGGACAAGGTGCATGGTGGCTTTGGCCAGGCGCCGCACTACCGCCCGAAGTTCCCGCACGCGAGCGAACTGACGGCGTTGCTGATCAACCACGCCCGGCACGGCGACGAGTCGAGTCTGAAGTGCGCGGAACAGACGCTCGAGAAGATGTGGCGCGGCGGCATGTACGACCAGGTTGCTGGCGGTTTCCACCGGTACAGCGTGGACCGCTTCTGGCTCGTGCCGCACTTCGAGAAGATGCTCTACGACAACGCACTGCTCACGCAGGTGTACCTGAACGCGTTCCAGCACACGGGTAAGGCGATGTACAAGCGTGTCGCTACGGAGACGCTCGACTACCTCCTGCGCGAGATGCAGGATCCGCTGGGCGGTTTCTACTCGACGACCGATGCGGATAGCGAGGGTGTTGAAGGCAAGTACTTCGTGTGGACGAGAGCGCAGATCCAGAAGGTCCTCGGCGACGAAGCAGCCCTCTTCTCGGCGGTCTACGGGGTCACCGATCACGGCAACTGGCACGAGATGAAGGGCGTGACCGTCTTGTCGAAGATGCTGATTGGGGCGGAGGCCGCCAAGATGTTCAACACCACCGAGGCCGATGTCTTGAAACGGCTGACGGCGGCGCGGAAACTGCTCCACGACGCCAGGGCGAAGCGGGTGCCGCCGCTCAAGGACGACAAGGTCCTGGCGGCGTGGAACGGCATGGCGATCACGGCGATGGCGCGTGGCTATCTCGTGCTCGGGGACGAGCGCTACTTGAAGGGCGCGCAGAAGGCCGCGGGCTTCGTGCTCGAATACATGCGGCAGAAGAACGGGCGCCTCTTCCGTAGCTGGCGCAAGGGTCAGGCGAAGATCCAGGCGTACCTCACGGATTACGGGTTCGTATCTGACGGCCTGTTGCACTTGTTCGAGGCCGACTTCGACCCGAGATGGCTCGGTGGCGCGAAGGCTCTCCTCGCGATCGTGGAGAAGCACTTCCTCGACAAACTCGACGGCAACTTCTACTTCACCGCCGACGACCACGAAAAGCTGGTGGCGCGGAGCAAGAGCGTGCAGGAGTCATCGACGCCGTCCGGGTCATCGATGGTGATCCGTGCGTTCATCCGCGCAGGCTTGCTGCTCGCGGACCCAAAGCTCGTCGGAATCGGGCGCAACGCGCTAGAGGCAAACCACGCTGTGCTCGACAAGTACCCGGCGTACGTGGTCACGATGCTCCAGGGGTGCGACCTTCTCCTCAACGATCCGCGGGAGGTCGTGATCGCCGGCGAGATGGCGGACGCGGGCACCCAGGCGTTCCTGAAGAAGCTGCGCAAGCAGTGGCCCGCCGCGCACGTCACGACGGTGTTGCACTCCGGCAACAGGGACGCGTTGAAGAAGCTCGTGGCCGCCTACGACGGGAAGGGCCCCGAAGATGGCAAGTCTGCCGCCTATGTGTGCCGGTTCGGCGTGTGCGAGGCGCCGATTACCGACGTCAAGGAGATGAAGCTGAAATAGCGCCGGAGTGAAGCTCTGGCGTCACTTCGGGATCACGAACTTGCCGCCGTTGTGTCTCGCGAGCTCCTTCATGAACGTGTGCACCGCGGTTGGGCGAGCTGCGCGCCCGCGCTGGACACCGAGGCCGATGGTGTGGATGACCATCCGCTGCAGGGGGTTCCACTGGCGGACCGCGGCGAGGATCTCGGTGATGTTGTCCCTTTGGATGCCGCGACCCTTGGGCTTCTTGATCGTCGGTGCGCCATCGGAAAGGAAGAACAGCGTGTCCGCTTCGAGGGCGTAGTACCGGTCCTCGGTGCCCCGCCCGGCGATATAGAACGACAGTTCCAGCGCGTCGTGGATGTTCGTCTGGAACTCGAGTTTCAGGCCGTCGATCCACTCGTGTGCCTTGGCGATGTTGCTCTTTGACGCCGGCTGCATGGTCTCGGCGAACATGCGCAGCTTGTTGGCGAACGCCAGGAGGTTGAATCTCTTCTGTGGCGTCAACTTGTCGAGGGCCCGGTGAAGTTCCTCGCGGCACCGATCCATGCGCGTCACCTTCTTTTCGGCTTTGCCCGCGCCCGGCATGGCGGCCTTCATCGACTGGGAGTTGTCGAAGACGTAGAGAATGGAGTTGCCGTCCTGGGGGATTCCGAAGTAGGACCCGGTGCCGCTCTGCTCTGGCCGTCTCTTTTGTGGGCGTCGTGCAGGCTTCTCGACGCCTCCTCCGAGCCGGATCTTCCCCTCGACGTAGGGGCCGCCTTCCTTGGCTAGCCACCGTCCCCATGCGGAAGCACTGCGCCCGGGATCCTGCCCGGTGAGCGCCGTCAGGGCGTCGAACATCGCGTCCAGCGCGCGGCCCTGCTCCAACTTCGCCCGGTTGATCAACGCCGTGATCGACCCAGGCCAAGCGAGGGCGGTCAAGGCGCGCGCCGCCTCGACTCGCACGTCGGCGTACTCGTGTTGCAACTGCGACACGGCCCACGGGGCCGCAGCGACCGCCCGACGGCCTGCGTGACGCAGCGCCGCGAGAAGTGGCAGCGCGTGTCGGGCCCGCTTGATCTTGGATTTCTTCGCGGGCGCCTCGCTCGCTTCGAGAAGCAACCGCAACCCCTCCTCGGACAGGTCACCCGCCCGTTTCGCGATGGCGATCTCGAGCATCATCGGCAGCTTCGCCTTGCGCGTGATCAGTGCCCGGAGCATGGCCTGTAGTGCTTCGACCGATTTCAGCTCGCTGAGGGCCACGGTGATCTTCCGCTGGAGATTGCGGATCGGTTGAAGCTTGAGCCGGTGCGGATTCAGGGCATTGCTGCCGCCGCCACGCATGAGAGCGGATCGTCGTTTCTGACGCAGCGGCTCCGCTTCCTGCTCGAGGTTCACGTAGCCGCTGACCAGGGCCTTGGCGACGCGGGCAGAATCGTGGCCGTGGAGACCCGAGAGCGCTTGGTTCTTCTTCGCGGCGACCTTGGCAGTCTGGTTCTTCGAGAAGAACAACCGTCGGTATTCGCCGAGCGCCCGGGCCTCGCTCTGGGCGACGAGCGGCAGGGCGAGCAGGCCGACGGCCAGAAGCGTGGTGCGGACTTCCATCGACCGGAGAGTATACGGTTCGTCGTGGTGCCGGTGTATTCCCTGAGTTAGCCCGGCGCGTCGGAGAGGAACGAGCGGTATCGGTCGACGAACCGCTGTAGGGCGTCGGTCGCTCCGGTGCCCAACGCGATCCGGTCACCGGCATCGCTGACGGCGTGCGCAAGGTGGGCGAACGGCTTCGTCGCGAGGAGGAATGCCGGGAACGCGTCATCTATCGCGGGCGGCTCGATCAGGCCTTCGATCCGCCGCAACCACTGCCCCTGTTCCCGAGCCAGGCTGGCGCGCAGTCCGAGGCGTTCCTGGAGCGTCAACGACCATGGATCGTCGATGAGCTTGATTTGCAGGGCATTGTGTTCGCCCTCGCTGGCGGCGACAGCGGAGCGGTCGGAAAGGTCTTGCGAGGAGAAGGGTTGGGGGTTGGAATCGCGCACGTAGGGCCTCCGATGTTGCTGATCGGCCCGTGGGGGCGGATTCTTGAGACCGTGGTTAGCTATCCGCCGTTCACCGCTCGCACGCTGAAGCCCGCCGACGTTCCGGCTGCTCTGGAGTTCACGGCAACTGCCGGAATTCACGGCGTCTACGTCAGCAACGTCCTGCACTCGCATCCCCGGTTGGGCTTCAAGGTCCAGATCCTGGGATTCGACGGCGGGGAGAGACTCTTGGGTCTGGCCTACTTCGGACCTCGGGGCAACCTGCTGGTGTTGCAGGGTGAACCAAGTGCCCTGAATCCCCGGGCCGCGGCGGGCGCCATCCTCGAGGCGCGATTCTCGTGGCGGATCGTGCTCGCTCCGCACGAACTCGTCGGGGAACTGGTTGGGCTCGGAAGGCTCGCCACCCTCGTCGACAGGGAGCAGATCTACTACAGCGTTTCCCGCGGAGACTTGATCGTGCCTCCTGCACCGGCAACCGTGGACGCGGCCGCGGTCCGCGTCGCCGAGAAGAAAGACCTCGACGCCCTGATGTACGCCGCCCTGCACCTCAACCAGTCCGACCTGCATGTGGATCCTTGGTGTGTCGACCGCGACTGGCTCAAGCGCAACACCAAGACCCGGATCCGGAAGCAGACGACCTTCGTGATCGGGTCACCGGGCAAGCCGATCGCGAAGCTGGACCTTGGATCGGTCGGTCCTTCCGGGGTTGTCATCGAAGGCGTGTACACGTGGCCGGATCAGCGTGGTCGCGGCTTCGCGGCTTCGCTCGTCGCCGCGGTTGCGCAGGAGAAACTCGTCGACCATCCCCGCGTGTGTCTGCACGTCGCTGCGAGCAATGCTGCCGCGCGCCGTGCGTACGAGAAATGCGGCATGGCCGAGGCCGGCGCCTGCCAGCTGATGCTCCGCGGCTGAGCCTGGCGACGCTCCGTCCCGCTACTCGGAACAGGCGAGGAAGGCCATCGCGCGTCCGGGCGTCATCAGCGGGTGTTGGTAGAGCTGGCGTTGATCGAAGGACAGCAGCGTCTTGCGGATGTGCGCGGAGACCTTGTGCGCGTCGGACTTCTTGCCGGCTGTGTCCAGCGCTCGGGCGACGCTGGCCTGAAGGAGCGAACTGCGCGAACTGTCGACCGCGCGTTCGAGGGCCTTTGTCTCCGCATCGAGCTCGCCGCGGTGGTGGTGGAGTGCCGCTTGGAGCTGGTTGTGCCACACCGTGTCGTGAGACTTCTCGAGGGTCGCCAGCGCCCGCGTGGGCGTCTCGTTCGCAGCGATGCTCAGGAGGCCTCCGAGGTAGGTGAGGACGTTCGCGAAGGCGGGAGGAAGCTGACCGAGCTGCTGGAATCCACCGATGGCCTGGATGAGGACCTCGGTCGCGCCGAGCCGGGCGAGCACTTCTCCGTCCTCTGCCACGTCGAGGGCGTGGCGTTGGAGAGTCGAGCTTCGCCCGCGGACCCAGGCGAGACTCTCGGCGAGCTTCTGGATGGCGAGCTTGCGGTCGCCGATGAGCAATGCGTGGCTCGCTTGCATCCGGATGATTTCACGTTCGGCAGGGGTTCCGGCGACGCCCCGGGTTCGCCGCCACTCCGTGAGGTAGCGCTTGAGTTCGTCGTGCTTGCCGCTGTGGTACAGCGCCATCGCGTAAGGTCGAACGATCGCGCCTCTGGGAATCTGGCGTTTCGCTTCTTCGAGGACTTCGAGCGCGGTTTCGGCGTCGCCCGTGCCGAGCAACGCGAAACAGAGTTGGTATCGCACCGAAGGGTTGCCGGGCCAACGATCCCGGAGTTCCTCGAGGTGGGGCAACGCCGCCGCGTGTTTCCCGGCCTTCTCGAGGGCGAGAGCGGTGGTGTAGCGACCGTGTGGGTCGTGCGGACGTTCCTTTTGGTAGTTCTGCCCGAGTTTGAGGAGATTCGCGTCGTCCCTGCGGAGCGCCAGGATCACCCGCGCGATGCGATGATCAGTGTGCGGCGTCAGGCGGTGAGGAATGGACAACGCTTCCAGCGCCGTCTCGCTTGCGCGCGTTGCGTGGGCCGACCCCAGCCGTTGGATTTCGATCGCGAGATGGAGCAGGGTCAGCGCGCATCCACCGTCGTGGCTCCGCGCCCGTTCGAAGTAGCCGAGCGCGCCACGGGCGTCGCCGGCCTTGCGGCGCTCGAGCCCTCGCTCGGTGAACCTCACGCAGTCCTTGTTTGGGCTGTACGCCGTGTCGCACCGGATGGGTCTCGACGCGATATCCTCACCGAGGGCAACGCGAGTCAGGTACCCCAGGCGGTCGAGAGCGTTCGGGGTCGGAGCCTCGCGGACCGCGGCCAGGGCGACTGGGGGGAGTCCATCCCGTTCGAGAGTGGTGGTAAAGATCTTCGCAGCTCCGTCGAACTGCAGGAGGATCCGAGACGGGCTCGCGCGATTCTCGGTTCCGGCGGCGATGTCGAATCGGACAGACTGTCGCAGGGCGACGCGCCAGAGGCCGTCGACGAATTCGGTGGACGGCTGTGTAGCCGACCGCGCCGGACGGGTGACGGACAGGCCGTGGAGTTGGATCCGGGTCCCCCGCGGCAATGCAGCGCGGAGTTGGGGCACGTCCTCGGGTCGCAGCTGCACTGTTCTCGCGGCGTGATCCGGGTCGCCGGGCAACGAGGAGCAACCGGCACCGCCAGCGACGAGCGCCAGCCCTATGAGGAGCGTGAACCGGCTCCCAAGCGTCTTGATTCCCATCACATTCAAGTCTGCACGTGAACGTAACCGCGCGGCGGGAGTGGTGGCAGGATTCCGTTCGATTCGTCTATTTGGGGAGCTTTCGAGAGAGTGCTCCAACACGGTGGAAAGAACCGTTCCGGAACGCCCCTTGCCACCAGAGTTAGCGTCGAAGCGTCAAGTGGGTGTGCGGCTGATGGACGATACTCGGGGAGCTTCATTTGCATGAAGGCATACGTGCTCGTAGCTGGTGCTTGGGGAAGGCCAGCTGAGTGCTGTGAGGGCAGTGCGGGAGAAGGATGCCCTCGCTCCTCGCCGCCGAATCATGGGGATTTCGGTGGATGAGGGTTTCGTGTCGTGTGCGGTGGCCTGGGGGGGTTACCCACGACCGGCGTCCGCGGTGTCTTCGCGCCACCGCGGGCGCCTTTATTTAACGACCGAGGTGTGGATCTTCACCTCGGTGGGCACCGCGGAGAGCACGGCGGAATTATCCCGTCGCTGACAACGTCTCGTCTGGCGAGTATGACCAGTGTCATGCGGGCTGTACCGATTCTCCTCACCACCATCCTGGGCGTTATCCCGGGAGGCTGCACCCTCACTGGTGTCTCGGACTTTCCCGCCCAGCTGAATTCCCTGCCCGGTGCCGATGAGAGCCTGTTTGATCGGTTGCACAAAGCTCGCGAAGCAGTCTTGCAGGACGAGACCGCTGCAGCGCTGCAACTCGTCGAGGAGAACCTCGAGAAGAACCCGCGGCATGTGAACAGCCACCGGCTGCGCCAGGACATCCTCCGGCAACGCGGTCGGATCGGCCTGGTTCTCAGCGAGGCGGAGAGGCGCTTGGCGAACAGACCGGGAAGCGCCTCGGCGCACTACTTGATGGGCCGCGTGGAGGAGACTACTGAGGCCAAGCGGGCTGCCTTCCGCCGCGCGCTGGGTCACGATCGCGAGAACTTCTGGGGCTGGTACGGTTTCGCCTTCACGCTGATCCGAGAGGACAACGCCCGCGCCAGCGAGATCTACAGCTACCTGTGGGCGCAATCGAACCACCACATGCGGGTGGGGGTCGCGTTCGCGCAGAGCCTGCATCGCGGTGATCGTGCCGGTGACGCGTCCCGGATCTACCACGAAATCCGGCGCGCGCACCCGGGCATCGGGTCGGCGGGAATGGCAGAGACGCTGGTGCGCTCCAGGAGGCAGCCCCAGGCCTGGGCGTACCTGGTGGCCGCGCTGCGGGATCGATCGTTCGACGGTGCTGTTCGCGGGCTTGTCGCCGAGGTTTTCGACCGCGGCTTGCGTGACGACGCGGTGCAGCAGCTGCTCGACGTTCTCCGCACCGATGCGGAACGGATGCGGTACTTCGCGAAGGGCAGCCCAGGTCTGTTGGCGCAGCTGTTCCGGCGCGTCGGCGAATCGCAGGCGGCGCTGCGGGTGCTGCGGAGTTCTCCCCGGCTGCTGGCCGCTGAACGCCACGCGTATCGCCGCCTCCTGATCTCCTGCGATGGCGTCGCGGCGTTTCTCAGAGACCTCGAAGACGGCGCGATCCAGCCTCTCCTCGACGACGAGGGGAACCAGGTTCGCGGCCTTTGGAAGGCGCTGCTGTCCGGGCCGTGGATACGGGCGACCGATCCGCTGGCCGAGCCGTCGGGTTCCCTCGCGCTGACCCGGTCGCTGATGGAAGTCGGCTTCCTGGGATTCGCGGACCTCGTCGCGAGCAAGGCGTTGCTGCGGCACGGGGAAGCCGCATCGAGCTTGCGCCCGCTCCACGATGAGATCCGCAAGGAGATCGCGTTCGAATCCGGGCTGCGGCGAATCCTCACCAGTGGCTACGCGCGGTTCCGCGTGGATGGTTCCTCGATAACTCTCCGGCAGACGATGGACAAGGTGCGCGAGTTGTCGCTGCAGACGATCGGCAGAGACGTGGTCGGGAAACCCAAGTTGTTCGAGTTGCCCTTCGTCGGCACTCTCGTCGACTCGCTGGGGCCTGGCTTGCCCGCACACCTGGCGAAGTACAACAAGCATCTCGTGATGGGCCAGCGCAACGCGCGCCCTGCCGAGGGCATGATCCTGACGCGGCTTTCGCGGCGTCACGTGGATCCCCTTCCCGACGTGCCGCTGCCGCCGAGGACCATCGAGGTGATCGGCGAACACCGCGAACTCGAACCGTTTGAACAAGGCGACCTCGCGGGCATCGCCCTGCTCAACCACTACGTCGTCGACATGGACGAGGTGCGCGCGTGGGCTGCCACCGTCGCCGCCCGACGTCGCATCTCGAAGGAGGACGGCGGCGTCTTGATGGCCGATCCCATCCCCGAAGGCGTCGCTCCCAGGACTCCCGCGGGCGTGGAATGGCGGCTGTCCGTGCTGTCCCCCGTGGAGGACAAGGACCTTGAAATCGCGGTTCTCGACATCATCCGCTGGCACGAGCAGGGCCACATGGTCGACTTCGGGCACCTTCTTCCGGTCGAGTGGCACCCGCTGCGCGCGATCGCCCTGACCGTGCGGAACGGTTTTAGCGCACTCGCCGTGGCCTCGGAGATGGAGGCCCGTGCGGAATTGACCGCCCTCGCGATGAGCCCTCACACGCGATTGGTCGCCGCTCACATCGCCGGTTTCCTGACCGGAGACAGCGGTCAATCGCCTCACGCGCGTGGTTTCCGCGCGCTCGTGGACGACATCCTCGACGAGCTGCGCAAACGAGATGTACCAAAGTCCGATGTGCGGCACTGGCACCGTGTGGATCCGCACACCCTCCGGGACGTCGCCCGGCACCTTCTCAAGCGCCTTTGGTAGCGGAATCCGGCCTCTGAGGGGCTGTCCGGAACGGGACTTGTAGGTATTACTGACCTGGACCGTCCCACTTCCTGAGGTCGATCGTGGGCTCGGCGCCCCCCGGAGCTACAATCGCGATCGCCCTATCCATAGTCGGATGTGCGGCTCCCGTCGCGCACGGGGGCCGGCCGATAAAGAGAACATCATGAGCCACCATCACCAACGATCGATCGCCTTCACGATCCTGCTCAGCCTGACTCTCGGAGTTCAGGGTTTCGGGCTCGCGGCCCAGAAAGCCAAATCGGCGTCGGCCAAGCCCGATCCCTGGGTCAAGGACACACTGAAGTCCTACAAGAAGCTGATCTCGGACCGGAAGGGACTGAAGGATGCCGAGGCGATCGAACTCATCAACAAGCTGCACGAGAAGTACGAGGGGATGTGCGCCAAGGACAAGGCGGCGTACGCGAAGGGAATCGCGGACAGCCTGTTGAGCGGCAGGTGCAAGCGCAAGCCGACCAAGGACGGTCTCTACCGTTCGACGATCAAGGCGCTGAGCCTGACCGATAAGAACGGCAGCAGGTACCTCGCGAAGGCCTTCGACAACAAGAAGAAGTTCAAGAACAAGGAGTGGATCAACTTGCGCGGCGACATGCTCGAGCACCTCGGGCGTTGCAAGGATCCGAAGTACATCGACTTCCTCGTCGATGTAGCGCTGAAGAACACGAGCGACACGCTGATGGCCAAGGCCGGCGGCGCGCTGAAGTACTACAAGGAGACGAAGCTGACGGTCCGCAAGGGGATCTCGAAGGTCCTGATCAAGAAGTTCGCGAACATCTACGACAACGCGCACAAGAATGGCAACTCTAATGATCCCGTGCGCAAGACATGGGAGAACCGGCACGCGGCAGTGTCCGACCCGTGGAACACGACGTTGCAGGCCTTGACGAGGCAGCACTACCGGTCGGCCAACGACTGGAACAGGTTCTGGAACAAGTACAAGAGCAAGAACTGGGACAAGCCGCTGAAGACCCGGTAGCACCATGAGCAAGAGCACTCTCTCGGTCATGGCTTCCGTCTTGATGACGGTCGTGATGGCCGTCGGGTCGGTTGACTATTCGCGGAGTGCCCGGGCAGCGGCCCAGGAGAAGTCGCTCTCCGAGGGCGACATCAAGACGAAGCTCGCCGAGTTCAAGAAGCTGATCGGTGACGCGAAGGGTGCGAAGGATGTGGCGGCGATCGCGATCCTCGACGAACTCCTGAAGGTCTACCCCAAGATGAAGCCTGCGGACCAGAACCGCTTCATCAAGGGAGTCAACGCGTGCCTGGCGCAGAAAAAGATCAAGCGGGAGTCGGGCAAGGGCAAGGCGGAGTTGTTCCACCGCGCGGTGCGCGCCCTCGGCTCGGTCGGGCCGAAGGCCAGCAAAGCCCTGCGGACGGCCTACGAGGGGAAGACGAGCCGGAAGTTCAAAGGCCGGGAATGGGATTCCTTGAAGGCCGAGATGCTCGAGCAACTCGGCGTCAGCAAGGATCCCCGCAATGTCGACTTGCTTCTCGATGTCGCGCGTCGCGTGGACTCGGATCTGCTTCGACGGAAAGCCGGGGGGGCGCTGCGTCACTACGACAAGGCGAAGCTCAAGCAACGCAAGGAGATCTGCAAACAGTTGATCCGGGAGTGGATCAACATCGACTCGAACGCCCGCGGCACGACGGACCCCAACCTCGCGCAGCAGCGAGCCCGATCCGAACAGCGTCTCGCGAGCGTCTCCGGCCCCTGGAACGT
>CAYYAQ010000157.1:0-12062 GCA_964469555.1 uncultured candidatus Brocadiaceae bacterium
GATCCTGCGCGAAGGCGGGCCTGGCGATGTATCTGCAGAGCCGCTCCAAGCGTTTGGCTCGAATCGGGTCTACACGCCGTCGAGGAACAGACCGTGGAGATGAACATCGAGTCGGATCGCCGCGTCGAAGCGCTGGACTTGCACCACCGACCCGCAACGGCCGCCCGCATGGCCCTGAGCCCTGACCCGGCGGCAGTAGAACGACTGCACCGCCCGCGCGAAGATGCTGCGGACTTCTCGGCACAGCTCTGCGTGTCGGCGAGCGAGTAGCGTACGCGATGTGGCAGACTCGGCACCCACTGGCGAACCGGCAGTTCGGGGAACACGTGATCCACGAGGTGAGCCGCCACCTCCGCCAGTGGGGCGCAACGTGTCGGAGGCTCACGCCGCGTCGGGAGCAAGTCGAGCCGTGTGCCCCGACGTGCTCTTTGCGAACGAACGGAACTCCGGATCGACCCAGCCCGTGAAAGGCGTTTCCACGACTTCCCCGCTAAGGTACTCCCATGAGAACCGCTCTCGGATTCCTGCTGAGTATCTCGACGATCGCCACTGCACCAGTCCATGCCCAGTCCGATCAGGTCCGAAACATCTTCACGGGCAAGGACCTGTCCGGGTGGCACGTGGTGCCCGAGAAGAATGCCGCGCACTGGTCCGTCTCGGACGGCGTGATCATCGGTGACAACCCGGACAAGTCCGGTTCGCTGCTCTGGACGAAAGCGGACCATGGCGACTACGAGCTGTCGTGCGAGTTCCGCACCAATTCTGCGGACTACGATTCGGGGATCTACGTGCGGGGCAAATCCCATCAGGTGCAGATCGGCATCTCGCGTTCCCTGAAGCGCGACCTCACCGCCTGCATCTACGCCCCGAAGGACAAGAAGGGCGGTTATCCCATCAGGTCTGACAGGATCGCTGCGGTCCACAAGCCCGGTGAGTGGAATCGTCTGCGCATCCGGATGGTCGGCAGGCGAATCCAGACCTTCCTCAACGGCGAACGGATCGTCGACTACCTGGGCGTCACCCTGGAGAACCGGGGCCCGATCGGGCTGCAGCTGCACGCCAAGGTCCATCAGAAGATGCTGTTTCGAAAACTGAAGCTCACGCCGATCGCGTCCGGGGGAGCGGATCGGCCGAACGTCTGGGAAGACCACTTCGAAACCCAGGGCGCCCTGTCGAACTGGCACCCGACCCAACGAGACCGGTGGAAGATCTCCGACACGCGATCCGCTCGCGGCAAGGCGCTGCACCTGCTCGGTGTGAGCAGCAAGTACAAGCCGCCGTTCCGGAGTCCGCACAGCATCCTGCTGCTGAAGCACAAGGTTCTGGGTGACTTCGTTCTCACCGCGCGGGTCAAGACACTGCAAAAGCCGACGGGCCACCGCGACATGTGCGTGTTCTTCGGATGGCAGAGTCCCGAGAACTACTACTACGTGCATCTCGGCGAGAAGCCCGACCCGAACTCGAGCCAGGTCTTCATCGTCAAGAAGGCGCCACGCACGCCGATCACCACCAAGAACGCGGGTGGCATCCCGTGGAAGGATGGCCACTGGCACGAGGTCAAGGTCGTACGGCGGGTCAAGGACGGAGCTATCGAGATCTACTTCGACGACATGAAGACGCCCGTCAAGGAAGCTCGGGACACGACTTTCAAGTGGGGCATGGTCGGCCTCGGTTCGTTCGACGACCTCGGCATGTGGGACGATGTCCGCATCAACGGCGTGCTGGTCCCGGGCAAGAAGCCGGTGCTTCCTGGGGCGAAGGCCAGGAAGGGGAACAAGAAGGGCAAGAAGTAGCCTTCAACGCGTGCGTCGCGGGTGGATCGTGTGTTCCTCCGGCAGCTGCCCGCGGCGCACCAACACCTGGCCGACGAGCACAAGCAGCCCCGATGACACTCGGAGGACCGCCGCGCGCAGCCCCGTTGTCGCGGGAACCCCTCTCATCCTGCGGGGGAACACCGTAAACTACCCCAAACCACGTTTCGGAGTTTCCTTGGCCGGTCGCACCCTCATCCTCATCGCTCTCGTCGCGCTCCTGATCGGAGCGGGGTTCGTGAGCTACGACGCGGTGTTCTCGCCGGTCGGCCTCGCCACGGACGAGGCGTCGTCGATCGACCGCGCGGGTGACGGCACGGAGTTCGTGGCGCGAGGCTCGCCCACGGGGACCGACGACGAGTACGATCCCACGACTGCGGTATCGCAAGAAGATCCGCGCAGTGTCCTCCTTCCCGAGCCGGCGGGTACGAGCGAACGCCGTTCAGGCTCGCGCCCGACTATCGAGATCGTCGGACGGATCGTCGACCGGGCCGGCGCTGCGGTCGAAGGGGCCGAGATCAGCGTGTCGATCGGGCCGGCGTACTACGAACGCCCGCGATCAACCGATGCCGACCTGACCAGCGCGCTTGGGTCGCTGTCTCGGGAGATCGAGAAACCCGCCCGAACCGTCAAGTCCTCACGTCCCGCAAAGCCGACCCTGCGCACGGGCACGGATGGCAGGTTCGCGATTCGCACGCCGGCTTACCGGCAAACCAGGCTCGAGATCACCGCATGCCACACCGGCTTCGCTCCGACTCGCGTGCAGGACTACTGGAGTGAAGGCGACCGAACCGTCCAGGTCGGCGACGTCGTGCTCGAGACCGGCGGCACCGCGATGGGCAGCGTGGTCGATGATGATCGGCACCCGATAGAAGGGGCCGTCGTCCGTTTCGTCCCCGTGCCGGAGACGCTCGTCGCTTCGAACCGCGACGACGCGAACGTGAAGAGCAACTCCGCCCCGAGTGGAATCGTCGACCTCGTGCCGCCAGCGCGAACCGGTGCGGACGGAAACTTCGAGTTGCAGCACTTGCCGCCGGGACCGTTCGTGCTGCTCGTGGACAAGCCACGACACCTGCCGGCCGTCAGTATTCCCCGGGTCATGGAGTCCGACGCGACGATCGCGTGCGGCAAACTCGTGCTCGTGCTCGGTACCGCGATCGCGGGCCGGGTGCTCGACCGGAGCGGTCGACCGCTTCGCGATGTCGCGATCGAAGCGCGCCTGTTCGAGACGGTCGATGACGACGCACGACGCAGGGCCTACGGCCGGCGTAGCCGCGAGGCGCGACCACTCAGGTCTGCACCGGCGCGGAAGGGCACGACAGTTCGCGAGACCAGGAATCGAGAGGTCGACGATCCGCAGCCGATGCTCCGGAGCCTCGCCATCCAAGCCCTGCGCCGAACCGTGCAATCCGACGAGAAGGGCGGATTCCTGCACGAAGGTCTCCCGGCGGAGTCGCTGCGATTCACGTTCCGCCACGAGAACTTCATCGACGAGGAGCGGGGTCCCGTCGCGCCCAAAAAGACGTCGACACTCGAGGTCCGGATGTACCCGCGGCTCGCGATCGAAGGGCGACTCGTCAGTCAGGTCCACGGGAGACCGGTCGAGCAATTCGGCGTCGTCGCGCGCCGGATCGCAGTCGAGCGCCCCCGTCCCACCGCGATCACCCAAAAGCCGAAGCCGAAGAGAGCAGAGAAGAGGGACGCCAAGGTCCGAAAGAAGACGGCGAAGCAGAAAGCCAAGCGGTCGACGAAGCCCGCGAAGCGCGCAGGTTCCCGTTTCGCCGAGAGTCCCAAGGTACGGGCCAAGCGCCTCGCGCGGCAGGCCGCGATCCGGGACCGCGAACTCGCCCGCCAGCGCAAGGAGCAGAAGCAGCGGGACGAACAACTCGCGATCGAGAGGATTCGACAAGAACAGCTGGCCTACGCCCGCGACCGCCTGGGACCGACCGGCCAGGTGCCGCAAAGCCGTCCCCGACCCGCACCCCACGACGATGGCAAGTTCCGACTCGAAGGTCTGCAGCCCGGCACGTACGTCCTCGACATCGTTGCCCCCGGGCACGTGAAGATGGCGGCGGGACCGTTCGAACTCGCGCGCGGCCAGCGCCCCCTGCAACTGACGCTGCACGCCGTGCACGGCGTCACGTTTGCGGGGAAGGTCCTCGACCGGAAGAGCGGCAAGCCGATCGCGGGTGCGCACGTCGAACTTCGCCTGCCGCCACTCCAGATCTCATCCCTCACTAGCAGCAAGTCCGTGCAGTCGAGAGTGCGCTATCTGCGCACCGATCTTCGCGTCGACCGGGCACGAAGTCGCCGCGACGGCAGCTTCTCGATGTTGGGCCTGCGTCCGGGTCTGTTCCAATTCGTGGTCCGCGCGCAGAACTACAGGGAATACGTTGAGCCCGCATTGGCGATCTCGTCGCGGCCGCAGACCGAACGGACGGTGCGGCTCGATCGCGGAGCATCCGTGCGCGGAATGGTGACGGGTCGCGTCGCGGGTGAGCAATACTCCGTCGCGCTGATCAGTTCGAAGGGCACGACGCAGGCCCGTGTCGATCCGGGGAACGGCCGCTACGAGGTCACGACCCTGGAGCCCGACGAGTACTACACCCTGGTGCGCCGATCCGGTGCCCAGGACAGCCGTCGCGAGAAGGTCGAACTGTCCGCGCGCCGCAAGAGAGGATTCCACGACCTGGTCGCCTATGAGAACTCGCGCCTGGTCCACGACATCGACGCCAACGCGACCGCGCTAGGTGCGCTGCGCGGCCGGGTGTACCATAACGGGCGGGAGGCCCCCGGATTCGGGGTGCAGCTCGTTCCCCAGGATGCCCCGAAAAAACCTTCGGCCAAGAGGTACTCGAGAAGCACCCAACTGCGCGCGACCGCGGATGCGAAAGCCGCGTTCACATTCGCCTACTTCGAACCCGGCAACTACGTCCTCGAAGTCACGCCGTCCCGCAAAGGCGGGCGACGCAGCCGCGGTCCATGGCACCGCGAACCCATCGTCGTGCGCGCCGGCCAGACGCTGGACCGGCGCGTCCAGGTGCGGACCGGAGACCTCCGATTCCGGATCCTGAACGCGCTGACGGGCCTGCCGGTGCCGTCCGCCCGGATCGAACTGGTGTCCGCCGCGGAAGCCGGCAACCGCACTCCCAAGGAGTGGCGGCGCCTCTCCTCTACGCGAAGGGTCTCGGTCCGAGACGGATCAGCGGTGATCCGTGACCTGATGCCGGGGCGTTGCGTCTACATGGTCTTCGGCTCTGGGCTCGCCTCGGAACCCCTCCGGGTATCGGTCGAGGTGGGCGAAGTCTCGGTGATCGTCCGCGTCGGTCCGAAGACCAAGAAGAAGCCGAAGTCACGCAAGGGACCGGACAAGAAGAAGAGGGGTTCGTAGCCTACCGCGGGCGCCGCCCCGCAAATCAAGACTTGATGTCCACCGGCGCGGGGTAGTCCAAGACGGCCGGCTTACTCGCATCCACCGTGATCCAATGAAACCGCAGGACCGTCCCCAGGTTCGCCGCGATCTTCCACCGCGGTTTGATCGGGAGGTCGATCCACGTCGGCGTGCCTGCGAACACCCCCCCCGCGTTGGCGGCACGCGTACGATTCCCCCTCGGGGCGTGGCAGCTGACGTGCACGAGCGCCTGGCCGGCCCGCGCCCTGGAGACGGATGAGCACCGGCATGTCGATCTTGGGGCCGCCACCTCGACGGGTTCGAACCGCCGGTCTAGTATCGGTGGGTAGTCACTATCAATCCCATGATCGTCTGGCGCTGCTCCGTCCTCTGCCTCTCCGCCCTCTGCCTACTCGGCTCGTCGAGCCGCCTGGCCGTCGATGTTGGTATTCCACCTGGCTCGCCGATCCTCTGGGGGCAGCGCATCCCGATGATCGCTCCCCGCGGTGTGCCCCTGTTTCCGGCTCCACCGGCACCGGCAGCGGAGGCCGAAAGGGAGGGAGCAACCAAGGCAGCGGGCAAGGGTGGCCCCCGTACAGTCGTCCAAGGGAGCAGGAACAAGGCGGGCGTGGGCGCCGCGAGCCCGTCCGGCATGCTGCGGATCCTGACCTGGAACCTCACCTCCCGACTGCCCTGGGTGATGCGCGAGAAGCCGGACCGCCGCGGTGCGGTGGGCGCCGGGCCATCGTTGCCCACACCTGACGACACCTTCTACTGGGCGTGCATGACGCCGCTCCTGCGGCTGATGCTGCACCCGCAACTCGTGTCAAAGAATGAGGTGATCGCCCATCTCGTCGAGATCGGCGAGCCCGTCAAGCCGGCTCTGCGGAATGCGAAGGCCGTGGCCTCGCTCACCAAGACCTGCCTCGAGATCGACAAGATGATCTCAGCGTCGCGCCGCTCCGGACCGCCAAAGCCGCTGCTCGGAAAGACCGCGCGCGAGACAATGCTCAGGCGCTTCGTCGCCGAGGAGTTGGTTCGCGACTTTCCGTACGACCCCAATGGGACTTTTGGCGAGCGACTCTTTCTCCTGGGTGAGGAGATCGAGGCCTCACTGGTCGATTACGCCGGCCACGAGGATTCACTCCTGCGCCGCAACGCAGTCGCAGCTCTCTGTCGACTGGGAACCGACTCTTCGCTCTACGCCTTGAACTCGATTGCCGTTGCGACGAAGGATCCGGTCGTGCTCATGCGCTGCCTCGCGGCACTCGGCCGCCATCGCTTCATGCCCAACCCCAAGCCCCTGCTGCGGCGGGCGCAGAGTGCCTCGAACTCCGTCGAGAAGATCGCCCTGGTCGTCGCCCTGGGACAGTGCGGGCGGCCCGAGGCGGTGCCGTTCCTGTCGCGGCTCGCCGGCAATCGCAAGAGCCGTGATCTCCAACTCGCCGCCCTCACCGCCCTGGCCTGGATCGGGTTCGCGCCTGATGATGGCTCGCTGAATAGACTGGCCAAGCGCGTCTCGAACCTGAGCCGCAAGAGCCCGTTGGTATTTGCACTGCGGGCGACCAAGAGCGAGTACGAGGCCAGCGCCCCCGACGATTCGATGATGCGCGCGGCAACGGTCGAGCAGATCGCGCTGCTCCTGCGTGTCCGGATCGATCCCAAGGACACGGTGGCGGTGGATCGGCTCTTGGCGTTTTGCCAGAAGGATGGTGAGTCCGAGGCCAAGTCCAAACTCAAGTCCAGGTCGGGCAAGCGCGGGGACTCTGGGAAACCGGTAGTCCGTTCGCATCCACGGTTCCCGAATACGGCCATGGGCACGGTGATGCCGGCGGCCCAGTTCCTCTTCATCGAGACCCTACCCAGGCTCGGCAAGCGCGGCGTCGCCATCGCAAAGGAGATCGCTCTTGGCTGGACGACGGAGCCGGTTCTGCGCGCCCATGCGATGGCACAGCTTCCTCTTGACGAGTGCTGGGCGACGGCGGAGAACGTGGTGGGGGATTCTCTCGAGGGCCTGGAGGCCTGCGCCTGCGCATTCGACGTCCTGGTCAGGGCGGGCAGCGAGCAGATCCCGAAGATCTGCAACTCGCTGCTTCGCCGTTGCGCGAGGACCGCGCCGCGCGACGCGACGTCGGAAGAACGGCATGCCTGGCGCCAGGCCCTGCTCGCCCTCGGCGCGCGCAACGGTCTCGATATCAAGCGGCTCAAGCCACTGCTCCTCTACGTGCACGCGCGAAAGAAGATCCACCACGACAACGCCAGCATCGCTCTGGTGGAGGTGTTGGTCGGTGACCTCGTGCAGAAGGCCGGTGCCCGCAAGAAGGACAAGGGGCGCCGCGGGAAAATCAATGCGGTCCTCGACGTGGTGATCCAGCAAGGACTGCGGCCCTACCACACAGAGAAACGACGACCGGGTGCCGTGGTCTACGTCGAGCGCCAACTCGACGGGATCCGCCTCCAGCGAGAAGATCCCAACTACAGGGCCAGGGTCAACCGGTCGATCCTGGGCTACCTGCTCGGCAACGCTCGCCCGGACGGCGTGCAGGACCGGGTGATACCCAGGCCGTTGATCCAGCTCGAGGAGGAGATTCTCTTCGCGTTCGGCCGCTTGAGGTCGAAGGCTGGCGCCGAAGTCTTGACCCGCTTCATCGCCGAGAACCCGGACTCGGTCCTTCGCGCCCACGCCTGTCTGGCTTTGGGGATGAGCGGCCAGAAATCGGTGGCGAGCAAGCTGGTCCCATCGCTGATCCACGCGGATGGATTCGTCCGCTACTGTGCCTACCGGAGCCTCCGGCAGTTGACGGGCCAGGACTTCTGGGCCAATTGGATGTACGGCGAGCGCAAGGGGTGGTTCGCCATCGGCGAATACTATCTGCGCTGGCTTGGGCGGCGCTGACCAGCCGCGATCGACGGGGATGCCCGAAGACTTCAATCCACACGCCTCCTCGGAATCAGCGACCGAGACGCCGCCTCCTCGCTGGTGTTCTTGCGCCGTTTGCCGTCGGGATGGGCGGTGATCCGGATCGCGATGTCACACAGCTGCGATGCGAGCAGGTGTCGAGCACCGCGCGCCTCTCTCCTGCGCGAACCGACGGACGATCTCCTTGCGCTCCGTGATCTCGAGCAGGGAGATGCCAGCTCCGGGACGCGGAATCCTGTTGACGAGGATCATGTTGTTGTTGTCACGGACCTGAATGCTGCGGATGTCGGTTGGACCGAGTTCCGGAAGGTCCGCGGTGGACAAGCTCCAGAGCAACTCGCTCTGGGTCGAATAGCGCCGCAAGCCAGAGCTTCCACCAACGGTGACGTCTCCGGCGTAGTTGAGCGCCAGGGCCAGGACGGCTCCCTCGCAAGGAATCGATCGCAGAACAGCACCCTGGCGGTCATGCTCGCGGAGCAGGGGCTCCGCTCCCATCGCGACCATGAATCCACGCGTGCTCTCCCTGACCAGTCCGGTCCCCGGGGCGTCGCGGCCGCGACGCAATGCGATGGTCTCGCGCTCCTTCAGGGTTGCGTCCAGCAGGACCAGTCGAACCCCGGTCCTGCCCCCGAATTGGTCCGGAGAGTCGGAGCGCCGCGCCGATGGCGGGCTCCCAGATCGGCGACCACACTCTTTTGCCCCAGAGTCAGAGCTTGGCGACGCGCCAGCCTGATGCCCCCCGGGCCACGACCACCCACCGCGTCACCGAGCTGCCGTCCTTCTTGACCCGCTTCTCCTCCACGCGCATCAAGTCCGGTGTCACCTCTTCTCGACCTACGAAGCTCGTCTCGACCTCCGACTGGTCCTCGAACCCCGTCACCTTCAGCTTGGTTCGGAACGTCGTCTCCAGAGTCTCGGCAGTCTTCAGGATCAGCTCGTCGTTCTTGACCAGGATCGGTTGGAGCTTGCTGAGCATCAGACGCGCCTCCGCCTTGAAGTCCCGGGCGGCGACGACTGCCTCGAGGTCCTTCTCTTGGTGTGCCGCGTTGAGGACGAGGACCGCACCCTCCGGTGTGGCGCCGTCCGTCGCGAATCGTGCACACGCGGGAGCCGTCGCGAGCAGCACGCCAAACACGAGGAGACGGGTGTTCATTTGGACCTACCGAGAGGGGGGCCTACCAGCTGTCGGTTCGGAACGGCGTGGCGGGGATGCCGGCTTTGTTGTAGAGGTTTGCCGGGCGAGGGTTCATCGCGAAGCCGTATCGCACGGCGACCGGCTTCGCCACGTCGGCACACTTCACGACGACGGAATCGCCGTCGATGGTCGCCTCGGCCCAGAACCACTTCTTGTCGGCGCCGGCGATGGCGAAGTGCGCGAGCTTGCCCTTCTTGGCCTTCTTCGCCGGCTCGAGGCCGCTCTTCTCGCCGACCATCAGGCCGCCGCCGACGTGGTCGAACGAGAGCCGAATCGCGCCGCCCTGGACTTCGTGACTCTTGTAGAGCGGGCCACACGGAACCAGGTTCGTCTTGCCGTAGTTCTGGTGGAGCGCCCACTGCGAGAGCCGCCAACCGACGTCCTGCTTGTTGCGGGGATGGATATCCTTCGCGTTGCCGATGTCGTGGATGACGGCCATGCCGGTGTTCGGAATCGTCAGGGCCTTGCGCTGTGCCTCGCGCAACTTCGACCAGCCCTTGCCGCCAGCGGGGTCCTCGGTCGGGTTGCGGAAATCGGCGAGCTGCACCCAGTAGAAGGCGAGGTTCGGGTTGAACAGCTTGCGCCAACCGTTCACGAGGGCCTTCTTCTTGTGGTAGTAGGACTCGCCCTCTCCGCCGTTGGACTCGCCCTGGTACCAGATGCCACCCTTCATGGCGAATGGCGCGAGCGGGTTGACCATCGAGTTGAAGATCGCGGACGGGTTGCGACCGCCGACCTTCTTGTTTTCCTTGGCCTGGGTAACGACGGTGTCGGCGAGATTCGACAGCTCCGGCACCGATCGGAATCCGTCGAGCGACACCCACGGTTCGATCCGCGTGCCGCCCCAGTTCGAACCGACGAGGCCGATCGGAACCTTCAGTTCTTTCGCGAGACGACGACCGAAGAAGTAGCCGACGGCACTGAAACTACCGGAAGTCTTCGGACCGCAGTTGGTCCAAGAACCCTTGCCGTGCGTCTGCGGCTGCGCCGCGACGGTGTGACCCGGCACGTTGAACAGACGAATGAGCGGGTTTTGGGACGCGGCGACCTCAGCCTTGCCATTCACTGACTGTGCGAGACGCCATTCCATGTTCGACTGACCGGAGCAGATCCAGACTTCGCCGACGAGGACGCGCTTGATCGTGACACTGTCCGAACCGGAGACCTTCAGCTTCCGGCCTTTCGCGCTCGCCTTCATCGAGCCGAGCTTCACTTGCCAACGTCCGTCCTTGCCGGCGATGGCGGACTGCTTGTGCCCGCCGAACGTGACGGTGACGTTCTGTCCTGCGGTGTCCCAACCCCAGATCGGAACGGCCATCCCCTGCTGGAGCACCATCCCGTCGCCGACGATCGCGGGGAGCTTGATCTGCGAACGTACGTCATCCGCGAGGAGGAGACACAGAGGGGAAGCGAGCCAGAGAAGCCGATGACGGGGGCTGTTCATGGGAGGTCGGTCGGTTGGAGATTGAGGGGACGACGAGCCGCACAATGTAGCAGCGGGTTGCCACGTTGCCCTACGGGTTCCATGATCCTGCGGCCCTCCCGACCGATCCTGCGCGAAGGCGGGCCTGGCGATGTATCTGCAGAGCCGCTCCAAGCGTTTGGCTCGAATCGGGTCTACACGCCGTCGAGGAACAGACCGTGGAGATGAACATCGAGTCGGATCGCCGCGTCGAAGCGCTGGACTTGCACCACCGACCCGCAACGGCCGCCCGCATGGCCCTGAGCCCTGACCCGGCGGCAGTAGAACGACTGCACCGCCCGCGCGAAGATGCTGCGGACTTCTCGGCACAGCTCTGCGCGTCGGCGAGCGAGTAGCGTACGCGATGTGGCAAACTCGGCACCCACTGGCGAACCGGCAGTTCGGGGAACACGTGATCCAGCCACCTCAATGGAGCGGCAACGGAGATACGTTCAACCCTGTTGGCGGGACTCTACTTCCTCGTCCCGAGCCTGGTAAAAGGCACCAACATGGGAACCTCCTTCTGGTAGTCCTCATAGGTCTCCCCGATGTAGTGGCGAAGGAGACGCTCTTCGAACCGAATGCCTACAAAGGTGTAGATAGTCATTCCGAAGGAGAAGATGAAGTGACCGATGGTCATGTCAGGCGTCGCCCAGAAGGCCACGAGGAAACCGAAGTACATGGGATGGCGAACCAGGGAGTAGATGAACGACTCCTTGAGCGGCTCATTTGTAATTGCTCTGTTACGGAAGAAGAGCCACGCCTGTCGCAGTCCGAGGAAATGGAAGTGGTTCTTGATCATGATGGCCGTGAACGCGATTACCCAGCCGAAGCCGCACAGCACCCACATGACGATGGCACCAAACTCGTTCTCGATCTTCCAGATGTTCCCTTCGACGGGTTGCCAGTACAAGTAGAGCAGGATGAATACGATATTGGTGCCGAGCATGTAGGTGGCGCGTTCCACGGCCGGGTGCACGACGTTGTTAAATATCTTTTTCCACCAAGGGCGCGCCTGAATTGTATGCTGGATGCCGAACAGGAGGAGGAGCCCAGTATTGACGAGCAACGCTTTGTCAAGGGGGACAGGAGGGTTTGAGTCGATGGTACCGAGGGAACCTAAATTGGCCAGCCAGGGGACCCCGTAGACAACCACCAAAACGCCGACGGCATAGTTAGCAAACGCATAGAAAAGTGCAAGGGCCTTCATTCCTGTCTCCATGTTGTATTTGTCCACCGTGCCGGAGTTCGGCCAAGCGCCCAGCAAATCCCTCTGCAGAAAG
>CAYYAQ010000158.1:0-12002 GCA_964469555.1 uncultured candidatus Brocadiaceae bacterium
CGGGGCTGCTCGAACGCGTGGGTCTCGGCGACCGATTGTTGCACCGTCCAGGCGAGCTATCCGTGGGGCAGGCGCAACGCGTCGCGATCTGCCGCGCGCTGATCAACGAACCGTCCCTGATCCTCGCCGACGAACCGCTCGGCAACCAGGACAAGGAGACCGGACGCGAGGTGCTGAAGATCCTGCTCGAGATGGCGCGAGAGGACGACCGGGCCGTCGTGATGGTGACCCACGATGCCAGCGACGCGGGGCAGCTCGATCGCACCGTCGAGCTCGGCGAGTTGCGGGGGGTCGCGACGTGAACCTCGCGAAGATCAGTCTGCGCAACATGCGCGTCCGCATGCTGTCGACTTGCCTGACGGCCGGATCGATCGCGCTCGGTACCGCGCTTCTCGCGATCATCTGGATCATGGTGAAGGAGGCCAAGGCGCGCTACAACGCCGCGACCAGCGTCGTGAGCTACAGCCTCGTCGTCGGGCCGAAGGAGGGGTCGGGTCTCGAACTCGTCCTCAACACCGTGTTCAACTACGGCATCAGCCAGGGGCTCGTGCCTTACTCGACCTACAAGGAACTGCACGACGGCAAGCTGCGCGTGCGCGGGATGGTCATCTACGCGATTCCGCAGTGTCGCGGTGATAGCTGGCGCGAGTATCCGATCATCGGCACCACGGACGAGATGTTCCTGAAGTTCCGCACGGGCAGGACAAAGGACAAGAAGCCGATCCACTTGAAGTTCTCGGAGGGCGGACCATTCAAGTTCGATCACGCCGCGTTGGAGGTGTTCGTCGCGGAGCTGGAGAAGGAACTCGAGAACGGTACTGCACAGGAGAGCAAGCCGATCCCGGTCGAGATGCGCAAGGCGGTGATCGGGTCGCACGTGGCGAAACGCTATAGCCTGAAGGTGGGGAGCAAGATCGTTCCCGTCCACGGAGTGGCGGGGAATCCGTTGTCCCACGAGCACAAGGAGGCCGTGTGCACGATCGTCGGCGTCCTCGATCGCACGGGTACGCCGCTCGACCGTAGCGTCTACATTCCGCTCAGCACCTTCTTGTCGATGGACAAGCACGATGCCGTTCGCCCTGGCCAGAAGCAGATCAAGGGGAACATCGGGCTCTCCGCGATCATCATCGGCAGCGCACGGCAGACTGCGGCGCAACAACTTCGGTACGATTTCCAGACGAGAGACGACGCACAGGGTGTCGTGCCCTTCTACGAGATCGTGAAGCTGCTCAACATCATCGGGAAGTCCAGCGACGTCCTCGAGGTGCTCTCGTACATC
Source organism: uncultured candidatus Brocadiaceae bacterium (assembly GCA_964469555.1). Classification (GTDB taxonomy): domain Bacteria; phylum Planctomycetota; class UBA1135; order UBA1135; family UBA2386; genus CAYYAQ01. The sequence continues at coordinate 1,280 of CAYYAQ010000158.1, forward strand.
GTGCTTCTCGTGACCGGGAGCACTGTCCTTCTCGGGCTCTACAACACGATGAACGAGCGCCGTAGGGAGATCGCGATCATGCGGTCCCTGGGGGCGCGACGGAGCCAGATCCTCCGGATCATCCTCCAGGAAGCGCTGTTCATCTCGCTCTCGGCGGGGGTGCTCGGCGTGGCATTCTGCCACGGTGCTCTTTTCGTCGGCTCGAGCTACATCGAGGCCGAGACCGGGATTTCGGTAGACTGGGCTGCCTTCTCCCTAAAAGAGTTGGTCCTTGTCATCGGGGTCGGCGTATTGGGTTCGATTGCGGGTATCCTGCCAGCCGTAGAGGGGGCCCGCGTTCCGGTAGCCGAAAACCTGGGGCCCACGTCCTGATTCACCCGACAGAAGCAGTCATGCGCACACCCATCACCATCGCAGTCGTCGCGCTGTTCGGTTCAGCCCTGTTCGCGCAGGAGGTCAAGCCACCCAAGCCCGTCGTCGTGAAGCTCGACAAACAGGGCAAGGTCACGAAGCAGGACAAGACCAAGGACGGCAAGACCCAGGACCCCAAGAAGGGATCCGGCAAGAAGAGCACCGACAAGAAGACGACCAAGAAGCAGGACCCTAAGAAGAAGGCGCCTCCTTACCGGGAGAAGACCAAGGAGGAGATCGAGGAGGAGAACGGCCCGCTGCCGGGCGGCACCGACCCGGAAGACCTCAAAGCGATGAAGGGTGCCCAGGACATGCTCCGGGCCGAGAAGAGACTCGCCGCCATGCTGAAGGCCGGCAAGATCAAGGGCATCGACCAGGTCCTGCCATTCGAGGAGATCGCCTCGTGGCCGTACGAAGATGGCCTGAAAGGCATGCCCAAGAAGCTCAAGGCGCTTGACGGCAAGAAGGTCATGATGACCGGCTTCATGCTCCCCATCGACGAGGTGGAGAACATCAAGGAATTCCTGCTCGTGCAGTCGCTGTGGAGTTGCTGTTACGGCCAGCCGCCGGACATCAACGGCACCGTGCGCGTGGTCATGAAGGGCAAGAAGCGCATCGACTACAAGTTCGAGCCGATCAAGGTCATCGGGACGTTCCGCATCAAGCCGACGATCGAAGACGGCTTCTGCGTCGACATCTACCAGCTCGAAACGACGAGCGTCGAGGTCATCAAGTAGATCGGTAGACCAGCGGCGGAGTCGCGACCACGAGAGGGCGCCCAGGTGGCGCCCTTTTTGTGTACCGGAATGCAACACGAACCCAGCGGTGTCAGACACCACGTTTTCGTGGGGCGGTCCCGCCTCCGGACCGGGGGGTTTTGGGAGGAGACGCATGGCTGTTTTGGTCGATAACCCATTCCATGGGTGAGAAACGCCGACGTCATCCCGGTTTCAACCTCGCGCTGACCCCGCGGATCCTGATGGCCCTGGGTCTCGGTTCCGTTTTCGTGTCTTTTGTCGTGACGCACCTCGCAGGTGCAGAGTCGACGCGTCGCGTCGAGGCGCGCGAGACCCATCGCGTGTGCGAGGTCGCGCGGAGTCTGGCCAGCTGTGCCGCGCCGCTTCTCGAGGCGAAGGACGATCTTCGCCTCGCGATGATGGGGGCGTCCGCCGCGCAGTTCGGTCGCTATCGCGTGCTTCTCATCGACGTCGAGGGTGAGGTGCGTTTGGACACCGGCCTCGCGTTCGGCGGTCAGAAGATGCAACTGCTCACCATGGAGGGCTCCTTCCACAGGAGACTCGACGAGGAGGAGAGCGAGTTCCTGACCCCGGCGTTGGGACTCTCCGGTCTCGTCGGCGAGGTTCGCATCCGCTACTCCGCGCAGGCGGCAGCTGGTTTCTCGATGTCCCTCTTCGGCGGATGTCTGCTCGCCTGCTGTTCGCTTCTGCTCGTCGTCGGTCTGCTCTGCCATCACTGGACGTCACACATCCGCGAAGCAGTGACGACTGCGCACTCGTTGGCGTACGGCGACCTGACTGCCCAGTGCGAGCGCAAGTCATCGGGAGTGATCCTGGAACTCCAGGACAGCCTGCACGACCTCGGCTCGGTTCTCGGTGCCGGCGCGCAGCAAGTCGAACAGAGCTTCCTCGAACTCGCGTTCCAGTCCGTCGAAGTGCTGGAGCGTCGCGGCAAGGTTGGTCACGGGGAGCGCACGCGCACCTACGCCGCGTTGCTGACCCGCCGACTCGGGCTGGCGCAGGATGAATGTTGGGATGTAGAGACGGCAGCTCGTCTGCACGATCTCGGCGAGATCTACGAGCCGCCCCGTCCCGACGATGATCAGGACTTCGATGCCGCTGAGGTCAGCCGCATGCGTCGCACGCCCTCGAGGGGCGCCGAGATCCTCGAAGGGATCGGCAACCTCCGCAAGGTCGCGGAGATTGTCCGGCACCACCGCGAGAAGTTCGACGGCAGCGGCTTTCCTGCGGGTCTGCAGGGTGAGCGGATCGCGTTGGGCGCACGAATCCTCGGCATTGCGGACGCCTACGATCAACTTACGACGGTGCACCGTCGCCATCGGAAACCGTTGCGGTGGTCGGATGCCCTGGACGCGATTCGGGAGGATCGGGGAGAGACGTTCGATCCGTGGTTGGTCGATCTGTTCGAGGAAGAGATCCGCCGGTCGCCGATGCCGCGCGGCGACTCCGAGACGGTGACGATCTCGGCGGGTGGTGCGGTGCCGTACAAGCTGACGCAGGTCGATCCGGAAGAGGAAGAGGATCCGATGGAAGCCGCGACGTTGTACTGGACCGAAGAATTCGACAGCGAGATCGAAGTCCTCGGCGACGATTCCGTCGGAGGAGACAGCGGATGAGGCGCTCAGTTTGGCCTTGCGGGATCATTGTTTCGTGCGCGCTATCGGGTTGCCAGGTCGCGCACGTCGACACGCTCACGGCGGCAGGTCGACACGCGGAAGACGGACGTTTTCTCGAGGCGCTTGGAATCCTCGACAAACTTCCGCCCTCGCACGAGCAGTACACCCAAGCGCGGACACTCGCACAGGCCTTCGAGCGTCGTATCCGGGCGAGCCAGGAGAAGGTGCTTCAGGGCCTCGCTCTGCGCACGCAGTGGCGTGACGAGGAGGCGGTGAGGAGTTTCCAAGAGGCGCTCGATATCTGGTCGCACGTTGTCGCAGCGCGTGGACTCAAGACCGCGACGGAGAATCGAATCGCGGCGTTCGCGGCAGACCGTGACGTGCGCACCAACAACGTCGACGAGAATGCGCCGGTGGGCGAGGTGATTACGACACCGATCGGTGAAGTCACGACTACACCCGTCGGGTCAGGCGAGGAAGTGCGGTCGGCACCGGGCTTCGAGGGGGAACCCGAAGCTGATGTGGTGCGAGGCGAGGCTTACGATCCACGGGCAAAGGCAGGGATGGGTACTCGAAACGCTGATCCCACGGTTCTGACCGGTCCGGTCGAGAAAGTCGGATCGCGTTCCGCCTCGACCCAGCCGTTACGCCTGAAGATCATGCGCCGACGCAAGCTACTGGGCCAGGCGCGATGGTTGCTCATTCGCGGCGACATGGATCGGGCCCTCGATATTCTCGAAGATCTCTGGGACGAGGCGCCGGGTGATCGCAACATCGCTCAGCAACTCGCGGGGGTGCTGCACCAGCGCGCGATGCTCGAGTACGGCCAAGGCCGACTCGAAGCTGCGATCGCCGACTGGCAGAAGGTAGTTCGACTCGAGAAGGACAACGCGCAGGTCGAAGCGTTTATTCGCGCGGCGAAGACAGAACTCGCGGCACGTAAGCGACGGCCCCCCAAGAGTTGACCGGCCCAGAAACCAGCCGCGAATCGCGGCTACGCTGCAAGAGATAAACGCCGGAGGAAAAACTTCGGGAAAAGGGGAAGAAGGAGAGTCAAGTTTTTACGTCCTTGGCGGACAACCCCCGGCAAAAGTGCTCTTGCTGCGGTCCTGGCGCTTAAATGTGTCCCAGGATCACCATATTCGATTCGTTGCCGCGACGGATTCTTCCATGTGCTTCTTCCTGCCACCGGCATGGGAAAATCTAGCCCAGATCCCGGATGTTTCAACCGGTTAGCGCAAAAGCGTATCTGAAGCGCAAGGTTTTCAGGGTCCTGTTGTTACCACCAGACCAAAGTCTTGGGCCGCGATTTCGCACTGACGAGGAACGACAATCGCGCCCGTGAACTCCTCCACGAGACACGGACCAGGGCACTTGTCGCCTACCTCGAGGTGCTCGCGCCGGTAGACAGGCCAGGGGTTTCCACCGACGGGCGGCTTGCGCAGTGTCACGGATTGCGGTTTCACACGGCGACGTCCCTGCTTTCCCGCCTTTCGGACGGGCAGCGGAAGCATCCCCATTTCCATGCGAGCACGAACCTCGACGAGCTCGAGTGGTCGATCCTGCGGCACGAACCCGAACAGGCGACGATGTTCTCTCGCCATGGTGCGTTCGAGGGGCAAGCGGAACGGGATCGCGAGGGGTGGTCCCTGACCGGAGTAGCGCAAGCCGAGCGTCACGTGGACGCGCGCTTTCTCTGGAAGATCGCGCTGGGTCCGTTTCGTCACTTCCGCGACGACGCGCTCGATCTGGCGAGTCGTGAGATCTTCGATCCTTCGCATCACGGGCAGCACGTGTTCGGAGGACTCTCCCGCGAGGGCGAGTCCGACTGCGGAAAACGCCCCCGGATGTTCCGGCACGATCGCTTGGGGCATCTCGAGCAGTTTGCACAGACCGGCGGCATGAAGGCCGCCAGCGCCGCCGTACGCGACGAGAGGAACCCGAGCTGGATCGACGGCGCGCTGCACGGTGATGACGAGGAGTGCGCGCATCATGTTGATCTCCGCGACCCGGAGGATGCCGGTCGCGGTGGCCCGCGTGGTCAGTCCGAGTCGGCGCGCGAGCTTCTCGACTGCACGAACCGACCGGTCTGGATCGATCGGGAAGTTTCCTTGAAGAAGCGTGTCCGCCCCCATGTGTCCGAGCGCCATGTGCGCATCGGTGACGGTCGGCTCCGAGCCGCTGCCGTAACAAGCAGGTCCGGGGTCGGCGCCGGCGCTCTCGGGCCCGACCTGTAGCGCGCCACCCGCATCCACGCGCGCGATGCTGCCGCCACCGCAGCCGACGGTGTGGACTTCGACGGAGGGAATCGCGAGCGGAAGGCCGGCGATCGTGCTGTCGCTGACGACGGTCTTCGGCTGCACGAGACACACGTCGGTCGAAGTGCCTCCCATGTCGAGGGCCGCGACGTCACTGAAACCCGCGCGGCGAGCCAACGCTCGGGTCGCGATGACACCGCCGGCCGGACCGGAGAACATCGCGCGCGCGGGGAATTCGGAAGCCTCGTCACTCGCCATGATGCCGCCGCTGCTGCGCATCAGACGGAGTCGCCCGGGTTGCACCGGGACGGTGAGGCGGTCGAGGTACGCGCTCACGATCGGGCGCATGGCCGCGTTGAGGATGCTCGCGGTGAACCGCTCGAACTCGCCGGACACGCGCAGCAATCCGGAGCTGCAAGTGATCGGTATCCTGAGGGGGCGCAGCGCTTTCGCGATCTCCAACTCGTCTTCGGGGGACGCGTGGCTGTGTAGCAGGCCGATGGCGATGGCGTCGACGCGGGCGTTCCGTATGCGTTCCCGCAGGGCTCTGAGTTCGGTTACGGTCGGCTTCTTTGCGCGAGAACCGTCTGCGCATCGGCGGCTGCGGACGCCGAAGCGCAGCTTGCGCGGGACGGGGGGGATCGACTTATGGGCGGTGAGGTCGTAGAGGTCCGAACGTTCCTGGCGGCCGATCTCGATCAGATCCTCGAACCCCTCATTCGTCACGAACGCCGTTCGGGCCAGCGTCCCCGTGAGCACGGCGTTGATGCCAACCGTCGTGCCGTGGACCACGTCGACCTCCTCGTCTTCCCGGCGCGCTGCCGCCAGACCGTCGAGGACCGCGCGTCCGGGGTCGGCTGGTGTCGAGGGGACCTTGTGTACGGACAGGTTCCCGCGAGACAGGGCCGCGACGTCGGTGAAGGTTCCGCCCGTATCAATGCCGATGCGTCGAGGTGCCATTCGGGTGGGAGGATAGTGGAGATTCGGAGACAGTTCCTTTTCGAATTCGTGTCAGTGGGCACCGCGTCTCTACAATTCGCGCCTGCATGCCCCTCACTTTCGGACTCCTCGCTGCGTACCTGCTCGGCAGCATCCCCTTCGCGCTCCTGACCGTGCGCGCTCTCGCCGGGGTGGACATCCGCAAGATCGGGTCGGGAAACGTCGGGGCCAGCAACGCCGCGCGGGCGTTCGGAAAGAAGACGAAGTACCTCGTGTTTCTGTTGGTCTTCTTCCTCGACTTCGGAAAGGGCTTCGTAGCGGCGCAGTGCTTGCCAGATTGGTTCGGGTTGGGGCCCGACAATGGACTGCTGTATCGAGTGCTGCTCGGGTCTGCGGCGATCCTGGGACACTGCACGTCGCCGTTCCTCGGGTTCAAGGGCGGCAAGGGAGTCGCTACTGCGACCGGAGTCGCGTTCGTACTCGCCTGGCTCCCAATCCTCGTCGGCATCGGTACCTACCTGGTCATGATGGCGCTTTGCCGCATGGCGTTCATCGGCAGCCTGTCCCTCGTGACAGCGCTGACGATCGGCGTGCTGATCGAGAAGCCTCTACCGTTTGGCGAAGAACGCTTGCCGCTGACTGTGTTTTCTCTCGCGCTCGTCGTGTTCCTGTTCTACACGCACCGCAGCAACATCTCAGAGTTCGCCAGAGGGAGTGACAAGAAATGAAGATCGCGGTCTTGGGCAACGGAGGATTCGGCACGGCGCTGGCGATGGTCAGCTTGCGCGCGGGTCACGACGTGCGGCAGTGGGGGCACGACCCGGAGTACACCGCTGAGATGGCGAAGGCTCGGACGAACTCGCGCTACTTGCCCGGGGTCGAGATCCCGGACGCGATCGCGATCGGCTCCGACGCGGGTGCGACGCTCGAGGGAGTCGACGCGGTGTTGATGGCCGTGCCGACCCAGCACGTCCGCTCCGTGATGACACAACTGCGCCCGCACGTTCCCAAGCGCGTGCCGGTGATCTCTCTCGCGAAGGGACTCGAGCAGGACACCAGCCTGCGTCCGAGCCAGGTCCTGCTCGCGGTTCTCGATGGCGACAACGACGTGCTCGTGCTCAGCGGACCGAGCCACGCTGAAGAGGTCGCCCGCTCTTTGCCGACGACGGTCGTGCTGGCCGGCGACGACGACGCGGCAGTCGAGAAGATGCAGGAAGCGCTGAGCACCGACGACTTCCGCGTCTACGGCAACTCTGACCTGCTGGGCGTCGAGCTCTGCGGTGCGTTGAAGAACGTGATGGCGGTCGCCGCGGGGATGGCGCAGGGTTACGGCCTCGGCGACAACGCGAAGGCCGCGATCCTCTCCCGCGGCATCGTCGAGATGTCCCGGTTCGGTCGCGCCGAAGGTGCGCAGCTGCACACGTTCTTCGGACTCGCCGGGATGGGTGACCTCGCGGTGACGGCGTTCAGCCGACACGGTCGCAATCGCGCCTTCGGTGAACGAATCGGCAAGGGTCAGACCCTGGACGAGATCCTCGCCTCGACGCACAAGGTCGCCGAGGGTGTGTGGACTTCCGGGGTTGTTCGCAAGCGCGCGAAGGAACTCGACGTCGAGATGCCGATCAGCAACGCGGTGGCCGAAGTGTTGTTCGACGGCGTGCCGATTCAGAACGCGTTGCGGACCCTGATGGCGAGGGATCGCAAGGACGAAGTGCTGAGCTGAGTTTTCGCGCCACCTCACGGCCGTGCGGAGGGCACGCGACTTGCGCATTGCGGGGGATTTGCGCGTTTGTGTCCTCCACCGGAGCTTTGTGCACGGCGGAGAGGATTTCCGTGGCGTAAGGATGGCCCCCAGCTAGCCTTGCCCGCCATTCTCCAGAGAACCCACTTCGCAGCCGTCGGAGGACTGAATTGAGCAATCTCGAGCATTCGGAAGTCGTACAGGGTGACCCCACGAGGCAGGGACATCCCCGCGGCCTCTACATGTTGTTCTTTGCCGAGATGTGGGAGCGCTTCTGCTTCTACGGCATGCGCGCGCTCTTGATGCTGTACTTGACCAAGGGCTTCCTCCTGATGAAGGACGGCCCTGCCGGTCACGTGTATGCGAGTTACAACGCCCTCGTCTATCTGACGCCGATCATCGGCGGCATGATCGCGGACAAGCTGCTCGGCTATAGAGGTGCGATCATCCTCGGTGGCATCGTGATGGCGATTGGCGAGTTCACCCTCCTCGTCGAACGTGAGTTCGCGGTGTACGCCGGAATGGCGATCATCATCCTCGGCAACGGACTGTTCAAACCGAACATCTCGACGCTCGTGGGCAAGCTGTACGCCCCGGGCGATCCACGTCGTGACGCGGGCTTCACGATCTTCTACATGGGCATCAACATCGGCGCTCTGGCGTCGACGCTGCTGTGCGGTTGGATCGGTGAGAAGTACGGCTATACGTGGGGCTTTGGTCTCGCGGGCGTCGGCATGCTGGCCGGCATACTCACGTTCACGCTCGGGAAGGCGAGGCTCGAGGGTCACGGCGAACCACCGAAGCCGGAGGCGTACTCCAAGAACCTCGCGATGGTCATTGCCGGCATCGTCGTCCTCGCGCCGGTCGTCTTCATGCTGTTGCAGTACGAGGCGCTCGTCACGGCCCTGGTGCTCGGCGGCATCGTCCTCACCATGGGGTCGATCCTCGTCGTAGCATTCCGCAGCGACCGCCCCCAGCGTGAGAAGCTGTTCCTGCTCATGATCCTGTGGGTCTTCCACGCCCTGTTCTGGGCCTTCTTCGAACAGGCTGGATCGTCTCTGACCTTGTTTACGGACCGCAACGTCGACCGCGAGATCTTCGGCCAGACCATGCCCACCTCGTGGGGGCAGTTCTTCAACCCGGCGTTCATCGTGATCTTCGGTGCCGTGTTCTCGCTGATGTGGGTGAAGCTCGCCAACAAGGGGCGCGACCCGTCGATCCCGGGCAAGTTCGGCCTCGCCCTGATCCAGTTGGGTGCCGGATATGGAGTGCTGGTGTTGGCTGCGGCCGCAGGCGCGGACGGCATCGTACCGCTCGGGTTCTTGGTGCTCTGCTACCTGTTGCACACGACGGGTGAGCTTTGCCTGTCGCCGGTCGGGCTCTCTGCCGTGACCAAGCTGGCGCCGCAGAAAATCGTCGGCATGGTGATGGGTGCCTGGTTCCTCTCGATCTCAGCGGGGCACAAGATCGCTGGCTACGTCAACGCTCTGGCCGGAGTGAAGCCGGAACTGAAAGATGCGCTCGCGATCTTCGACGCGCTCAAGAAGCTCGTGAAAGAGAACAAGCTGGTCGCCGAGTCGCCGGAGTACGCTGACAAGACCGCCGAGCTGGTTACCAAGTCGGCTGGTACAGACAAGGACCTTCATGCCACGCTCACGAAGCTGCTGGCCAGCCCTGAGGCAGAGGTCACGAGGCAGACATTGGACACCTACCTGGGTGTCTACAACATCCTGTGTTGGATTGCGGTCGGAGCGGGTGTGCTGCTGATGCTAGCAGCGCCCTTCCTGAAGAAGTGGCAACACGGCGTCAAGTAGCGTTCATCGAAGAACAAGTTCAAGGAGCTAATCAGTGTTCAAGGGTCACCCCAAAGGTCTGTTCCGCCTCTTCTTCATCGAGATGTGGGAGCGCCTGGGCTTCTACACGATGCTGGCGGTGTTGCTGCTCTACGCCATCGACAATGAGACCGGCGGTCTCGGCATGTCGAAGGCGGACGGCAACGAGATCTACGGTATCTACCTCGCGTTCGTCTACTTCACGCCCTACATCGGCGGATTGCTGGCGGACCGGTTTCTCGGCTACCGCCGGGCGGTGTTGATCGGCGGGATCCTGTTTGCCGCCGGGTTCTTCACCTTGTCCATGGGCAAGGATTGGAGCTTCAAGCTCGGCCTGGTGATGCTGATCGTTGCCAATGGGTTCTTCAAGCCGAACATCTCCGCGATGGTCGGCAACCTGTACGAGCCGGGGGACCCCAAGCGCGACTCCGGGTTCAACATCTTCTACATGGGGATCAACATCGGCGCGTTCGTCGCGCCGTTCCTGGCGGCGTACATGCGCAACGAGGTTTCCTGGGAAGCGGCCTTCCTGAGTGCCGGTGTCGGCATGCTGATCGGGATCATGATCCTGCTCGTCAGCTGGAAGGTGCTCGAACGCGCCGACCTCGAGCCGGGCACAAAGCCAGAGGACACGCCGTTCTCCGAGATCATGCTCAAGATCCTGCTCCCCGCCGGCGTGTTGGGAGTCGGTGCCTACTTCCTGGCCTTCCTTCTCCCGTCTGGGATTACCGATCTCGTCAAGCCCTCGGACATCGGGTTCCTGGTCGGTGCGATTCCGATCATCATCTTCTTCATCAACATGGCGAGGAACGCGGAGGAACACGAACGACCGGGGCTCGGCGCATTGCTGGCGATCTACGTGGCCGGCGGCACCTTCTTCATGGTGCTGCATCTCAACGGCTCGGCGATGACGGCCTGGGCCAAGGAGAACACGGATCGTCGCGCCGAGTGGGTGGCGGAACTGCCCGGTTGGCTGGGCAAGTTCGCGGAGGACGCGAAGCCCGGCTACTACAGCAACGCGGAGAAGGACATACCTCGACCGCACAAACTCAGTCTGCTGCCGGTCGCCGACGATAGGCAGAAGGTGATGTTCGGGCTGAAGCGCCTGGACGAGACTGGACTCGCCGCACTGGATGCCAAGCTACCCCCGGGTGTGAAGGTCGAGGTT
>CAYYAQ010000159.1:0-11970 GCA_964469555.1 uncultured candidatus Brocadiaceae bacterium
CAGGCGATGGGTCGGGCCATGGCCGAGTTGTTGAGCAAGGCGGTGCCCGGAAGCGCCGTACGAAGCCTGGTCGACGAGGACAAGTTGGACAGTGGTCTGAAGACGGTTCTGAAGCTCCTCGTCGACAACCGACTCGCTCAGGCCGACAAGGCTGTTCAACCCTACCTGGGGGGGCAAACCGGCAAGGATGCCGAGCAGGTGGGCTACGCTGAGAAACTCAACGACTACCTGACATCGATGGTCACCGAGGCGGTCGAGGAGATGCAGGCGATTTCGGACAGCGGTGACGTCTGCCAGTTGAAACAGGCTCTCGCAAAGAACAAGAGATTTGCCGGCATCGCCGCGTACGACACCGAGCAAGCCGAGTGCGCGGCGGAGTTGGGCAGCGAGACCGGGATCAAGGAGTTGGCTGTTGGGAAGAAGTTTTACGCGATCGTGGCCAAGAAGGAGAGCGTGAAGGCTGCTTCGTACTTTCGCTTGCTCGCGAACCTCAGAGTGGAGAACCCTGACTCGTTTTACGTCAGCAAGGCTGACGAAGAGATTGCGGCCGTGAACGCTCTGGTTGCAAAGTCGATCGGAGAAATCAGAGCTCTCGGCGAGATCGGTGATGTCTACGCCAAGTTTACAATGATCAAAGAGGTGAAGACCAAGCTCGCCAAGATCCCTGCGTTTGACCGGGCCAACGAGGAGTGGAATCGGGAATACAAGGAGGCCGAAACCAAGAGGAACTATGCGGCAGGCAAGGCCTACGCTGCGATCTTTGAATCGCTCGAGGATACCAACACGAAATTCAAGCGAATCCGTGCGAGCAACAACAAGATCAAGTCGACTCGGAGCCGGGCCAAGGCTGTGGAGAAGACGTCGCTGTACTACATGACGAAGCTCAAGCCGCTTGCCAGCAAGTTGGAGAAGTTCGTCGACAGGTATGGCGATAGCTACTACGGCAAGGGCGCGAGGACCGCTCTCGACAACTACGTCAAGAGCGAGCGAAAGACCCTGAAGAACCCGCTAGCTGGCAAGGGCAAGTAGTCCAGGTCTGACCAGAGGCGATGCGGAGCGAGCGCTCGCCCCACTGTCCTTACCGAAAACCTCATCAGCGGCCTGCGCCGCAGCAGGCGGGCGGCATGAGCACGCGATTGAACGCCCTCATCATGCCTTGCCTCTCGGCATCGACGTGCTGTTGTGCGACCGCTGCGGTGGCCGGCGCAAGGTGTTGACGTTCCTCATCGATCCCGACGTGACTGGGCGGATCCTGTTGTGCCTGGGAGAGCCTGTGGAACTGCCTGAGGTGGCACCGGCGCGTTCGCCACCGGTGGAGACGAGAAGAGCCCGCGACCAGATCGGCCGCGGGCTCCTCGACGGGATGGAACCCGGTGACGTGGATCGGGCTAGTTGCCGATCCGGCCGCCAACCATGTTCGTCCCGGTCGCCCCGGTCCTGGAAGCACCATCCACGATCAGCGCCTGAGCGCCGATGGCGACACCGGCCGCACTCGGGGTATTCGGCACGCCGAGGATCAGGAGATGGGACTTGCCGGGGTGGCCGAACGGGACCAACACATCCGGCGTGGTGTACGTCAGGCAACCGGGCTGTCCGATTATGTTCAGGTCCGCGGGCAGATTCATCGGGCCCCACTTCTCGAAGAAGAAGCCGAGGTACAGGAATCCCGCACCCGCACTCGCCGGGAGATTGTCGAACTGCAAGTCGAAGAGGCCCCCGAGCTTCGGAACCGGGTTCTTGGCTCCACCGGCGAGGGTCGGCGCACCGTTGGCCACGCCGCCATCACAACCTCTTCCGAACGCACCCAGCGCCGCGACCTTGCCTGTGTCCTTGCCGGCCCGATAGTAGATCGTGCCGTTCCAGACCCGAGGGTTGTACACACTGCCGTTGACCAGCCCGGTCACCGCGGAACCCAGGTCGAGCTTGAGGTCGGCATTCGAGTATGTCTGGTTGGGGCCGTTGCCGTTGGTGTACGCGATCGCGGTGCCGCTGCTACCGCTCGGGATCACGAAGCGGATCCCCATGGCCCACTGGCCCGGAGGCACGAACACGTCGGTGATGTCGACGTTCGTTGGAGTGCCCGAGGCATTCGAGGTGCTGCTTCCCGTACCGGAAGGACCGGACCACAACGCGGGCGTGTTGGAGTTGCCCAGGTAGGTCACGCCCTTCGCAGTGAAGTGGACCTCGACGTCGAACTTCGTGCCGACCCCGCCCTGGCGGGTGTTCTCGCAATTGACGTCTATTGACTCGATCACGATGCCGCCCTTGTTCGTGACGGTGATGTCCATCGTGTTAGCGAACGGCGAGGTGAGGCTGTTGCCGCCGGCGAAGATCGTCGTCAAGGTCTGCGCCGAAGCGGGAACGGTGAAGAGAGCGGAGCTGACGAGGCCCAACCCGATGGTAGCAATGAAACGCATGGTATCTCTCCGTGTGACAAGGAAATGAGGTGATCGCCGCCATGTACGCGTCATCCTCTCGCGCAAGGACGATCACGGCATCATCCGCGTAGCGGGCCAGGAATACCTGACCTCGCAAGCGTGGACGGACTTCGCTCTCGAACCATGCGTCAAGGACGCCGGGGCCGATGATGCAGCATCGCTTGCGAATATCCGCCGAACCGGTATGCCCGAGAATTCATCTCCTCCGGAGGAAATCCCAGGCTCGCGCGCCGAGGAGAGACATCTTAGCCTCGCTGGCTCAGTTCCGACCGATTGACCAAGAGAGCTCGTATGAACCTGCGGATCGTTGTTTGTGGTGTCGCCGTCATCGCCCTGGCATTTGCCTCGCCCGTCGTTCGAGTCGACTCGCCGACAACTCTGAAACTGAAGCCCGGCAGTCGCATCGTTTTGATCGGCAACGGCCTCGGCTCGCGGATGATCCATTTCGGTCAGTTCGAGACCGGGATGCACCTGCGGTATCCGGACTTGAACCTCTTCATCCGCAACATGTGCGATGAGGGCAACACCCCGAGTTTTCGTCCGCACTCGGGACGCAAGGACCAGCTCGGATTCCCTGGTTCGGAGAAGTTCCATCAGCCCTATTCCGACGGTCGCACTGCGAATGGAGTCGGTCACTTCGAAACAGAAGAACAGTGGCTGGCACGATTGAAACCGGACGTGATCATCGCCTTCTTTGGCTTCAACGAATCGTTCCAGGGGCAGAAGGGTCTGGCGAACTACCGTGCTGAACTCGACGCCTTCCTGAAACACACGCTGGTGCAGAAGTACAACGGCACGTCAGCTCCCCAACTCGCGCTGGTTTCACCAACGGCTTATCAGGATTTGACGGCCACACTCGATGTGCCGGGCGGCGAGACCGAGAATGGGAACCTCGCTGCCTACACCGCGGTCATGGAAGCCGTGGCGGCGGCGAATGACGTGCTGTTCATCAACGCGTTCAGTGAGTCGCTTTCGTGGTTCGAGCGCGCCGGCAAACCGCTGACTTCCGACGGTGTGCTTCTCAATGGCGAAGGCTACGCGGCATTCTCCACGGCATTGGTCGATGCCGCGTTCGGCAAGGCGCCGATCAAGGCCGAGGCGCATCGCGATCTCGTGCATGCGGCGGTCATGGAGAAGAACTGGTTCTGGACCAACTACTTCAAGATCCCCAATGGTGTCCACGTCTTTGGCCGTCGCTACAACCCGTTCGGACCGGCCAACTATCCATTCGAACTGCAGAAGATGCACGAGATGACCGCCATTCGAGATTCCGCGATCTGGGCGGCCAACCGAGGCGCACGGATCGATGTGGCGAAGCTGGACAAGGCGACGTCGCAGCTGCCGAAGGTGAAGACCAACTACCGACCGAGTGGCAAGAACGGCGCCCTCACCTTTCTCCAAGGAGACGAGGCACTCGCCACGATCAAGGTGCCTGAGGGCTACAAGATCGACCTCTGGGCATCGGAGAAAGAGTTTCCCGACCTGCAGAACCCGGTTCAGATGTCGTTCGACAACAAGGGCCGCCTCTGGGTCTCGGTCATGCCGAGCTATCCGCACTACCGCCCGGGGGACCCGCGGCCGAACGACAAGCTGCTGATTCTCGAAGACACGGACAACGACGGCAAGGCGGACAAGCAGACGATCTTCGCCGACAAGCTTCATCTGCCGATGGGTTTCGAATTCGCACCCGAAGGTGTCTACCTCTCGCAGGGCACCAACCTCGTTCTCTTGAAGGACAACAACGGCGACGACAAAGCCGACGAGAGGGAAGTGATCCTCAGCGGTTTTGATGACCACGACACGCACCACGCCATCGGGGCCTACTGCGCGGATCCATCCGGCGCGTTCATCATGTGTGAGGGTGTCTTCCTGCGCACGAACGTCGAGACTGCCTACGGGCCGGTGCGCGGGACCGACGGCGGCTTCTATCGCTACTCACCCCAACGCAAGCGCCTCGAGCGCCACGCCCAACTTTCCATTCCCAACCCGTGGGGGGTCGCCTTCGACGATTGGGGGCAGCACTTCTTTCTTCACACGTCGGGCACCACCGTCGAGTGGATGTTGCCGGGATCGGTGCGGCCTCGGTACGGAGTGAAGACGCCGGGTAGCAAGCATCTGATCGAGCCCCGTCATCGTGTGCGTCCAACGTCTGGGATCGAGTTCATGTCGTCTCGGCATTTCCCCGACGAGACTCAGGGCGACATGATGCTCAACAACTCGATTGGGTTCCGCGGCACCAAGCAGCACGGATTCTCCGAGGACGGGACCGGCTACACCTCGAAGTGGCGGCAGGACATGACGGCTTCGACCGACGGGAACTATCGGCCCGTTGATCTGGAAATCGCGCCGGACGGTTCGCTCTACATCGTCGATTGGCACAACCCGCTGATCGGTCACATGCAGCACAACGCCCGCGACCCTCACCGTGACCACGCGCACGGTCGGCTGTATCGCATCACCTATCCGGGTCGTCCCCTCGTCAAGCGTGCGACGGTGCACGGCGCGACGATCAACGAGTTGCTCGACAACCTCAAACTTCACGAGTATCGCACGCGCTACCGCACACGGCGTGAGCTTCGCGGTCGGGATTCCGGCACGGTGCTCGCAGCCGTCAAGACCTGGGTCGCTGGTCTCGACCGAGAGGATCCGAAGTTCGAACACCACTTGCTCGAGGCACTCTGGGTCAAGTGGGGTCTGAATCGCGTCGACGGTTCGGTGCTTCGGCGGTTGCTCGTGGCCAGGGATCACCGCGCGAGGGCAGCGGCGGTGCGGGTGCTGCGCTACAATGGCCACCGAATCGCCGATCAGGCCGCGCTCCTCGAGACAGCCGCGGCCGATCTTCACGGTCGCGTGAGACTCGAAGCGATCGTCGCGGCTTCCTGGCTCGACCGGGCGGCTGGTCTCGCCGTGTTGGCGCGAGCCGAGAAGAGTGTGCGGAGCGGCAAGCCTTTGGAGAAGCCGGAACGGAACAAGAACGTCGAGGTGTCGGATGGTGGAATGGGAATCCGGGTCAAGCATCTCGCCCTCGCCAAAAGCCTGGTCGATACCGTCATCCTTCGTGTGCCGGGTAGGCAGAAGATCATCAACCTCGCGGAAGTCGAGATCTACAGCAGCGGCAAGAACGTCGCGGCGCATGCGAAATGGTCCATGAGTTCGCAATTCCAGGGCGAAAGGTACCCTGCGAAGAACCTGGTCGACGGTGACAAAGGCAACTTCGCGCACACCAGGCAGAGCCAAAAGAATCCCACCATCACCGCGAGTTTCAAGAGTCCCATCTCGATCGATCGGGTCGTGATCAGCAACCGAGAGGGATATGAAGGCCGATTCGATGGTGGCCTGGTGATATTCCGTCGTGGCAAGAAGGAGGTGGCGAAACTGAAGGTCCGGATCGCGGGCGGCGAAGACTCACCGTTCGATGACTGGGTCAAGCGCGCGTATCGCACGGCGAAGGCTCACCTGAACAACCAGGCCATCGAAGAGAAGCACGTCGTGAAGGTGCCAGCTCATCTCGTCGGCAACTCAGCGAAGCTCTACGTTATGGGCGCCGAGATCTATAGCCGTGAAGGTCACTGTGCGACGTGTCACCAGGCTGATGGCCAGGGTCTGGCCGCGGCGCAGTTTCCACCGGTCGCCGGCAGCAAGTGGGCGACACAGAGCAAGGAGCGTTTGATCAAGCTCACCCTCAACGGGCTGTACGGGAAGATCAAGGTCAAGGGCAAGGTGTACCCGGGTTTCGTGCCGATGACGCCGTTCCGCGGCTTGCTGACGGATTCGGAGATCGCGGCAGTGCTGACGTACACCCGCAATTCCTTCGGGAACCGCGCGTCGATCGTCACCGCGGATGAGGTGAAGAAGGTTCGCGACGCGACCAAGTCGAACACGGCCTTTTACGACCCCAAGAAGTTGTTGAAGGCGCACCCGCATCGGTGATGCCCTGAAACCAGGGCGGAGTTAGGATCCGCCGGAGGTGCTCGTGACCTCAGACCTGCCAGAGTGCGTGTTGGATGCCGCCCTGGATGAAGATCGCGAACTTGCCGTGGCCGGGAATCTCCATGGGTGGGTGGGCGAGCGCTGCATGACGAAGACGTCGACCGGGTGCGCGATCGTTGAAGCATTGCGCGTGCCGTCGGCGATCAAGCGCAGATAGCTCTCGACCGGCGCGGGTGTGTTGTCGAAGTAGGGCGGGGAGACCAGGCGTTTGCTGGCGTCCCACAGTTTGCTGCCATGGAGCCTCCTGTCGGCACTCTGCTCCAGAGCGCCGGGCCCGCTGCACACTTTCCCCTGTTCCCGTGAATTCTGGTCCGCTCCGGTTCGCCATCACCATTGGCACTGGCGGCATGGCCATGATCGACAACCTGTCCATACGGCACCGGGACTGGCTCGACACCGAGAGCATTCCCGGCGCTCGGCAGCCACCTCACGGGGCTTCGTCGAAGGGGGCTGGTGGTCTCATTCCGTCTACTATCCGCTCTACCTGAATCGGATTTCTGAATCAGGGGGGGGGCACGGTCGTGTCGAGGGTGGCACGGTCATGCTGAGGGTGGCACGGTGGACTGACCGCAGGTAGGGTCCGCATGATCCGCGCCGCTGAAGTTTGCTCATGTGATGTCGCTGAACGACCCTATCCCCCTTCCTCACCGCTGCCTGCGTGTTCACGCCGCTTGGCCGTGGTCGGGTTGTCGCTACTCGAATCCGATTCGCGATCTCCCCCTACCGCGGGGGCAAACAGGAGCGTGATGATCGATCGACCACCAGCTACCGCAGTTGTCCTGACCGTCTTGGATCGGGTGGGTGGAGGTCAACGCGCTTGGCAGCCCGATAGCCAGCGAGATGCGGATCACGGCGGAGTTTTCATAGACCCATTTCTTGAAGAGAACCAGCATGAGTGAGCCTACCGACGCAATGTCCGTGCAGCAGATCGGCGAAGCCAGAGACAGCATTGTGAGGGAGATACGCAAGTCGATCGTCGGCATGGATGATGTCATCGACGAGATGATGATCGCCGTGTTCGCGCAGGGGCACGTGCTCCTGGTCGGCGTGCCTGGGCTGGCGAAAACCCTGCTGGTGAGTTCGCTCGCCGAAGCGCTGTCGCTCTCCTTCAAGCGAATCCAGTTCACGCCTGACCTCATGCCGTCGGATATCACCGGCACGGAGGTGCTTCAAGAAGACCCCGAGACTCACCAGAGGAAGTTCAAATTCCTAGAAGGTCCCGTGTTCACCAACCTGCTCCTGGCCGACGAGATCAATCGAACGCCACCGAAGACGCAGGCGGCGTTGCTCGAGGCGATGCAGGAGAAGCGGATCACGTCGGGTGGTATCGACTACGAACTGTCGTCGCCATTCTTCGTCCTGGCCACGCAGAACCCGATCGAACAAGAGGGCACCTACGCGCTGCCTGAAGCCCAGTTGGACCGTTTCCTCTTCAACGTCCTGGTGAAGTACCCCAGCCACGAAGAAGAAATCGAAGTCGTCAAGAGCGTGACAGGCGTGGGTGGCGATGAGATCCAGAAGGTCCTGGATGGCGACACGATCAAGGCGTTCCAGGACACGATCAGAAGCATTCCCGTGGCGGACCATATCGTGGAGTACACGACTACCTTGGTGCGGGCGACGCGACCCGATGAAGACCTGGCGCCGGGTTTCGTGAAGCAGTTCATGGCGTGGGGAGCAGGTCCACGCGCATCGCTGAGCCTCGTCGGGGCCGGCAAGGCTCGCGCGGCACTTCGCGGGCGTGTCCATGTATCCATCGAAGACATCCAGGCGCTCTGCTTGCCGGTGTTGAGGCACCGGATCATCCCCAACTTCGCGGCTCGTTCCGAGAGCATCACGGCGGACACGTTGATCGCCAGGCTGCTGGAGGAGATTCCCGCTGACGAGAAGCTGTACAGCCGCTGAACCCGCCTGATATGCCAGAGCGCTTACCAAGACTCGGGTACCTCAAGCCGGAGATACTCCAGAAGCTGGGCGACCTCGAGTTGATCGCTCGAGAGGTGGTCGAGGGCTTGCGGGTGGGTAGTCACCGTAGTTCTCTGCGCGGTTTCAGCACTGAGTTCGCCCACCACAGGCCGTATGCACCCGGCGATGCCATCCGGGATCTGGACTGGCGCGTCTATGGTCGCACCGACCGTTTCTACACGAGGCTCTACGAGGCGGAGACCAACTTCGACTGCTACATCTTGATGGACGCCAGTTCCTCGATGACCTACGCCTCGGGTGAAGTCAGCAAGCTGGAGTACTCGAAGTATCTCGCCGCGACCCTCGCGTATCTGATTCTCAACCAAAGGGACTCGGTAGGACTGAGCGTGTTCGACTCGGAGGTGCGCGCTTACTTGCCGCCTCGTTCGACGATGGGGGTCATCGTCCAGATCGAGCAACTCCTGCGGGATATCGAGCCGACCCCGAAGAGTAGCATCGCCAAGCAGCTTCACGATATCGCCCTCCAGATCAAGCGGCGCTCCCTCGTGATCGTCATCTCGGACCTGCTCTCCGATGTGGACGACATCCAGCGCGGTTTGGATCACCTGCGATTCGATGGACACAACGTGGTTGTCTTTCACACGCTCGATCCCCACGAGCTGGAGTTTCCCTTCAAGGGCACGTGGCGGTTTGACGGGCTGGAGAGCGACGAGGAGGTGGTCACCCAGCCGGAGAGGATTCGGGATGAGTATCTGGAGAACCTGAGTGCCTTCCTCGAGAGTCTTCGCGCGGGCTGCATCGGCGGCCAGGTGGACTACACCATGGTGAGTACGTCACGTCCTCTGGACACGGTGCTCACCGAGTTCCTCCAGCGGCGTTCGTCGAACCTGATGGGCGCGTCCATGGGAGGGCGACCATGAGCTTCATGTATCCGCTGCTGCTGCTCGGTGCGTTGGGAGTCGGTCTGCCGATCCTCGCTCATCTGCTGAACAAGCACGACTACAAGCAGACACCCTGGGCGGCGATGCAGTTCCTGAGTCGGGCCGTGCGAGTGCGCTCCAGGCAGATCCGTCTGCGTGACCTGCTGCTGCTCTTCCTCCGCTGCCTCGCCGTGCTGCTCCTGGTCCTGGCGTTCTCGAAGCCGGTTGTCGAGGACGCGGAGGCCAAACAGGCGCGTGAGCGCGCCGCCATGAAGCCTTCGCCCTACGCCACGACGCCCTACGAGATATTTCACGGTAGATTGAGACAGGTGAGGATCCGCCAGAACTAGATTCCGAACAGAATCATGAACGAGCGAGCGATACTGAGTGTGCTGCGTGTTGCTCTGGCGAGCGTGGGGCGAGTTGCCGCTGCTCCGCAGGGAGAGGTCGCGCTCACCGCGCAAGGCGAGAAACTCCTGGCGCCTACACCGACCGTTCTCAGATTGCTGGTTGATAGATGCCCGCCGCCACCCCACCCGACTAGGATCTTGGCATGCCCGCGAAGATGAAAGACGACTGGAACAAACGGGCGCGTGAGAACGCTCGCTATTACATCGCAAGCTCCGAAGACGAATCCGAAGCAGCGTTCGATGCATCCGGCCGGCGCGATGTAAGCCTGTTTTTCGCGGGCCTAGAGGACCTGCTCACACCTCAGACACGCGCACTGGACATCGGTTGCGGAATCGGCCGCATGGACAAGCACGTCGCTCCGCGCGTAGGAAGCCTCATCGGCGTCGACGTCTCAGGCGAAATGGTCGCAATGGCCCGTCATCGGCTCTCCGGACTAAGTAACGTCGAATTTCGTGAGGGTGATGGCGAGAGCTTGCCGGTCTCCGACGCGAGTCAGGATCTGGTTTTCTCTCATATTGTATTCCAACACATGCCTCGAAAGTACGCTCGCTCGTACTTCAAGGATACCTATCGTGCCCTGTGTGCAGGGGGACACTTCGTCTTCCAGGTGCCAGAGGCATCGGACACCACCCCACAAGACCCTTCTGAAGATGACACCTGGGAGATGCGTTACTGGACCAAGGAGCAACTCTGCGATGATCTGGGAGCGCTGGGGTTCGAGTTCGTCGACGAACTACGCCATCCCGTGGAATCCCCACTCCTGAAGTTCAACCAACTACGAGTTCACTTCTGTCGAGGTGCCCTACACGCTCGGTAGGTGGGGGCAGAGCAAGCCCGTGACGATCGCACTGCGCAAGGGAAGGAACTCTCTTCAGTTGACCGTCCGACCTCCGGACAAGGGCGGACTATCGAGGAGTTCAAGCTGACCCCAATACCGTCGTGTTGACGTTCGCCATCGGGACGTCGGTGTACGGATCCGGGTTGAGCGGTATATGTACACCGAGCAGGTTGACGCCCGGCCTCGTTCCCGTCACCGACCCGAAGATCCAGTAGAGGCTGTTCGCGTGCGCCTTGCCCGCGTTCACGGTCAGCGTCTGCTTGCCGCCACTCGTGGTCGGGAAGTTGATGGAAGTGGTCCACCCTGTCACCGTAACCACCCCGCTGGAATCGACGGACAGCGCATCGGCGCCGCCATGTTCCCCCAAGAGGAGGGTGGAGTCCTTCGACTCACCATCGCGGTGGGAATTGCCGTTACCGTGTGGACGGCGGGGCAGCGTTGGCGTTGCTCGCTCAAGAAGCTCGCCCCTGCCAAGTGAGTTCGCCAAATGCACAAGTACATCGTCTTCTTCATGGTGGTACTGAGCACCCACCTGCCTCACCTTGGTGCGCAACAGACTCGCTACCGCGACCCGGTATTCTCCCAGGTGAAGGTTACCAAGGACGTGAGTTTCGGCAGCGCGGTCAATCGTTACACCAATCAAACGCAGATCCTGCGGCTGGACTTCTATGAGCCGCAAGGCGATCGCGTCGCCGCTCGACCGATCTTGATGATGGTACACGGCGGTGGTTTCTACACCGGTCAGAAAGGCGGTTCGAACTACGTACAGGTCTGCACGGCAGCTGCGGCACGCGGTTTCGTCAGTGTTTCGATCGACTACCGGCTCCGCCCCCGGAACATCAAGACCTCCATTGTAAATATCGTTGATGCCAGCCATGACATGAAGGCGGCGGTCCGTTGGTTGCGCAAGAACAAGACGTCGCTGCGTCTGGATACCGATCGTATTTCCTGCATTGGTTCGTCGGCCGGTGCTGTGACCTGCCTCCAGGCGGCGTACACCAGTGACGAGGGGCAGAGCGGGAACCAAGGCTATTCCTCAGAAGTGCACGCAGTGATCGACATGTGGGGACGCCTGGCTGACCTTACGGAGATGACAACGGGTGAGGCGCCGGTGCAGATTATTCATGGCGACCAGGACCCCGTCGTCCCATACGCGAAGGCCGTCGCGCTCAAGAAACGGGCGGATCAGGTCGGCGTCCCAGCCGAACTCCACACGCTCACGGGCAAGGGCCACGCAGAGTGGGCCATCGTCTTTGGCTCATACCTGTCCCCCCACATATTCCCCTTCCTCTACGAGCATCTGAGACTAGGGCAGCTCAGTGGCTTGGCAGTGAAACCCGGCTACGCCTCGCCTGGCAAGCTCACCATGCAGCACTTCGGCATCGCGGGAGACCAGGTCATCCTGGCAGTCGCGGCTGGCGCCAGCAAAATCCCAATGGGTAACCTT
>CAYYAQ010000160.1:0-11879 GCA_964469555.1 uncultured candidatus Brocadiaceae bacterium
AACGAGGAAAAGCTCCTCCCGGAAAACAACTACTGCGATCACCTGAGCGCGAAGCAGTTGACCCGGTGGAAATACAAGCTCCTGCTCAATTTCTACGGCACGTCATTCCTGTGCCGGCCTTGGCGCGTATTCCGCATCGTCTTCAACGCGATGCGTGGACGCGAGACATCGAAGCTCGAGACCTACCTCGTCGGCATGCGTCGCAAGACCTGGATCGCGGTGAAGAACCGATTCCGGCGACCGTCGCTGAGTTCGGCTAGCGCCGCAGTCGATCCCTAGTCGGCAGCCCGCGGTTCGCAAGAACCGCTTCGCGGTCCGTCGCGTGGAACAGCGCTTCCTCTTCGCTGATCAGGTAGCGAGTCAGCAGATCGCGCAGCCCCATGTCGGTCGTCTGCGAACCGAGACCGCGGGACGTCACCATGGCTTCTTCGAGTTCGTGGAGATGACCGCTGCGGATGATCCGGGCTGGTCATCGGGTTGGTTGAGCAGCGCTTGCGCCATCATGACGCGGAGCGACGTCGCCAGCCGGGCTCGGTCATCCTGTGCCTCGCCCGAGCCTTGTTGATGTGGTTGATCATCGCGGCCACGGTCGTGCTCTTTTCGGAGCCGAGGAACCCGGTCACTGCGATGAGGCCACTGTTGAAGCCGCTGAACCCGGCGAGCAGCCGCGACAAGGCGAGTTCGGCGAAGTCCGGAATCCCCGCGTAGGAATCCGATGGAACGCCATACTCAGTCCCCGGGAGTGTCGCATCACGACGGACCACGCCACTCGGGGAATGACTCGAGGCTTCGGGGAAGCCTCAGCACTCGTGCGTAGACGGTCAACACGCCCGCCCCATCCTCCGATCGTGATGATACACCGTGGAATGGAGGCGTCGCTCCCCTCGCCCGGGACGCCCATGTCACGCGGGTCCGCGAACGCCCGGGGTTCGGCTTCGTCGCCGGCTGCTCCTCAAGGGTCCGATATCCCGTCCCACCCGAATCTCGAGATTTACACCAGCCCGCAGGAATCTCGCGCACGGATCCTCCCCGGGGCCGCCGACCACGGCTGCAGCAGGGATCGGGCCCGCCGCCGAATCACGCATACGGTAGATTTCCCGGCTTGTCAGGAGAGCGAGGGGCCGCAGTGGCAACGAGTTGCGAAGCACGGCCCGACGGCTGACCGGACCGGCATCACCTCCGGGAGATCGTCGTCGGCATGACGGCGCCGTCGACTGGCGCTTCGCGGTCACCACCCTCCCCTCCGCAAGCGGGTCTCTCGACCGAGGCGCGGCGAGGATGCCCTCTTATGCGCGAACCCGACTCCTGCTACAATCTCCGCTGTGCCATCCTCGGGAGGGCGTCAGCCTCCGTTTTAGGTAGGTCTGAGGAATCGGCCATCCATCCGGGTGTCAACCTAGACCTCGAATTCAACCGTGCAGCCGAGCTATGCCCGGTGTTTCCGTTTAATCGTCCACGTAGCCCGGCGTAGCCCCCAAGCGCCTGACAGGAACCCAGTGACCCCACCAAACCCGACATCAAAGCCCAAGAAGGGCAAGAAGAAGCCCTCCCCCAAGCGTCAGAAGGCGAAGCAGGCGTCCCTCCGCTCGTCCGTGCTGTGCCGATTCGTCACCGGAATCGAAGATGACGACGTGTTGGTCAGCGGCGGCTCGATTCTCGGCCAGGGCTTCGGTCGTTGCGGCGGCCGCATACTCAGCAGCAAGCTGGAGCAGACGATCTGCGGTCTTCTGTCCGACGCCGGCCTCACCCACAGCCACTCGCCTCGCTATTTCGAGGTCCCGGTAACCAAAGACGCCGTGGGTGCCTACGCCCCGCTGGTGGTCCTCCGTGGTCGCGGTCGCGGTGGGAAGACGGTCGTGATCGAGTGCGCCGACGAGATCGACCCCCCGCTCCTCGACAAGATCGTCGCTTTCCGGGAGAAGTTCAGATCCGAGTTCTACGTGATCTTCATCGCCCCCGAGGAGGTTCTCGACCTCATCCCTCTGGCCGCCTACGACGAGTCCAGCGTCACGACCGATCTGGGGACCCTGATCAACCGCCTGGCTGATTAGCCGTCCACCGCCTCCCTGTCCGAAGAGGCAAGGACTCCCCCGAGCCGCCCTTGCCAATCCCGTGGGGTCGCACAGGCTCAGCACCGCAAGCGCCTGGTTCGTCAAACCGCGAATCCCAGGGTGCTCCCGGTCTCGGTCCGCCACTCCCCGCGAGAGGAGGCAAGCCCCCCCCCTCGCCGGTCTCAGAATCGGAAAGCCGCAGTCCGTCAGAAACCCCGCTTGGCCCGGACCCCCGGTCTCGCTATGGTTCTGCGCCCTTCACCGGTCTACACATGTCCAGTTGCGCGCATTGGCCCAAACCGATCTAGTCGAACTCGCCCGTTCCAACGATATTTCCGGCCTGGAGCAGGCCTGGAATGAAGCCGCCTCAAGTCTTGGCGACGCTTCCCAGTATCGCGAGGCCATCGAGGCCCTCTGCGACCTGGATCTGCCGGGCAAGGCTCTCACTCTCGCTACGCAGATGGTCGAAGCCCTGGCCATCGCGGACCGCGTTCCGGACGCTCGAAAGCTCGCCGCCGTCGTGGTCCAGAGGGGTGCCCACAATGACAAGCTGGCACAACGCTTGTTCGAGCTCATCGAAACTCAGGACGGAGCCCAGGACTGGCACGAAGAGATCAAGTCCATGGCCGGAATGACGGGTGAAAACATCTCCGCGCACAGCCTGACCGAATACGAGAAGTACCGCCGCTTCACGCAAGGACATGTCCTCTATCACCGGGCCGGATGGGGCGAAGGCGTGGTCACGGATTTCCGCACGGCCAGCCGGGAGATCGTCATCGACTTCGTCAACGGTCGGGAACGCGACATGCCGTTGAAGGCTGCCATCGAGAGCCTCACGCCGTTGCCTGATGACGATCTGCGCTGCATGCGCATCCTGCAAAAGGAGAAGCTCGACGAACTCGCAGCGGACAATCCTTCGATCCTGATACGCAAGGCCGCCGTGATCTTCCGCGGCAAGATCACGAGCACGAAGGTCAAGGAGACCCTCTGCCCTTCGGTCATCCCCACGAAGAAATGGACCAGCTTCTGGAAGCGCGCGAAGGCAGCCGCCGCCCACGACCCCTGGTTGCAGATCGAAGGCAGCGCCACGCGGCCCGTGTTCATTCTGCGCAAGAAGCCGGTGAGCCTCGCCGACGAAGCGCGGCGTGAGGTCAAGTACGCTGACGACCTCGCCGACGCGATCAAGATCTGCCGGAACTACATCGGTCGATGTCACGACGAACACGCGACGAACACGATCCTCGACCTCGCAGAGGAATCCGTCGAGGCCGCGCTCGCGAAGGCAGACCCCGAAACAAACCCGAGTGGTGAAGATGCGCCGGATCCGTCACACCTGATGGACGGCATCCTCCTCCTGGGCGAACACAACCGCGCAACAACCGTCACGCCAGCGCAGGAGCTGAAGATCCTCCTGACGCAGGACGGCCTGTTCCACCCGGAGCACATGAACAAGCTCTCGACAGCCGACGCGCGAGACCACGCCGCGTCGCTGCTCCCCGAGGCACTCGGCGAAGGATGGGTCGAGCAGTGCGCTAAGTCACTGCCGCGCTTCCCCGCCGACGTCGTGGAGACCGTCGTCGAGAAGATCGTCGAATCCGGCGAGGGTGGACGACTGCTCGGGCTGTGGGACACCGTCGCCCCCTACCCAAGGCGTCACCCGATGATGACCTACATGATGGGGTGCCTGTTCGCGGACGGGACCTTCGACGGCGTCGAAGAAGCACCCGACAAGGTCACGGTGGGACGCGTATTGCTCCATCTCGTGCGGACCCTGACCGAGGACCGGAAGGGCGACGCGACCAAGGGCCGGTTGCTGACGCGACTGGTCAGCTTGATGGCGGGTCGTCGCGAATACCTCAAGCGGATCCTCGATGGCATCTCCAAGGACGACCTCGCCTCGTTCTTCGGCATCACGGAACGTGGCGGTCCGGACTTCCCGCAGGAGATCAGCAACGAAGTCCTCCGCACCGTCGCGAAGAAATACCCCGACCTGACCGCGAAACCGGACAAGCCGTTCTGGGAATCCGAGTTCAACTACGTCACGGCGGACGGACTCGCTCGCCACCAGGAGGAGTACCGCGTCCTGGTCGAAGAGAAGATCCCCGCAAACTCCACCGCGATCGGCGTGGCCGCCTCGCACGGCGACCTGAGCGAGAACAGCGAGTGGGATGCGGCGGTCGAAGAACAGCGCAACCTGACAGACCGCGCGCGCGTGATGGACGACGAACTCCAACTCGCGCGCCTTATCGATGACCAGGCAATCCCGGGCGACATGGTCTCGCCGGGCACGCGGGTCACCTTCCACACCGACGACGAGGAGCGCACTGTCCGGGTGCTCGGGCCGTGGGATACGACCGCAGATGACATCCTGAACTACAAGGCTCCGCTCGGACAGGCCTTGTTGGGGATGAAGCCTGGTCAGGCATCGACGATCGACCTCGGTGGCAACGAACACGAACTGCGCGTAGACGCGGTCGAAAAGCTCTGACTTCGCAATACGGCACGACGATCGAGCTGCTGCCGGACGATTCTGGCCAGCAGATCACGGTCGATGTGCTCCCGGGGAAGAGTCCAGCTCTGGTCTTCCTGCACGGGATGAAGTCCACCCGCAACGGAACGAAGAGCGACGAGATCCTCGCCCGCGCGCGGCGCCGCGGCCAGGGGTTCGCCCGAGTTGACTTTCGCGGGCACGGGGACTCCGGCGGCAACATCGACTCGATCACCATATCCGGCCTCATCGCGGATATCGCCGCGGTCGTCTCACACGTCGGACCTTGCGTGCTCATCGGGTCTTCGATGGGAGCCTTGGCAGCCGCGTGGTTCGCCGCCACGGATTATCGCGCCGCGGGCTCGGCGGGCGACGTCGCCGCCTTGGTGTTGTTGTCCCCCGCGCTCGGCTACCTCCCCGAAATGACGAGGAAGACCGACTCCTACGAACTCCGCCGCAGCGACGAGACCCTGATGACGCTTCAGGAGAAGACCCTGCGCGACGCAAAGAAGTACGACGAGTCGATGCTGCCGCGGGCCATCCACGTGCCCCTTCTCGTTATCCACGGCGGGGCGGATCGAACCGTTCCCAGGGCCCGAAGCGAGAGTTTCTGCCGGGATGTCCCCCACCGGGACAAGGAGTTCTGGCTGATCGAGGGCGGAAGCCACAGCCTCAACGAAGACGTGGGAATGGTGCTGGATCGCGTGGAGTCTTTCCTGGACGAGCGCGGGCTGCTCTGAAAAGCCACGGCCCTTGCCGCCCATCGGTTTCGGCGAGACACTTCAGGCGTGTTTCACGTGCCCAAGTCCGTCCAACGCGTCGCGGTCGAAATCGAGGGGTGGCTCGACCTGTCGTGCCCCGAGCACGCGCTGACCAAGCTCGAGGACCTGCTGGCGGTGCCCGGCGCTCGCCCGGCAGCGTTGACGCTCCGGGTGCGAGCCTACATGGACTTGAACCGCTTCGTCGACGCCATCATCGATATCGACGAGTTGCGGTCGTTCGATCACGACCCGGAGAAGGCCGACATCATGGAAGCGTGGTGCCGCAAGAGGATGAACGACCTGGCCGGGGCGATCGTGTGCATGGAGCGGCTCCTCGAGCGCACGAAGCACAGCGCCATCGGTCACTTCAACCTGGGTTGCTATCTGGCGCTGCAGGGCGACTCGGCGCGAGCTCTCGACGAGATCGCGATCGCGTGTGGGATTGACCCTCAATGCCGAAAGATGCTCGACGGGGAGTCCGACCTGGAGTCACTGCGAGGAATCCCGGGGTTCGACTCGCTCTTGGAACAGGCTGACTCCTGAGTCTTCGCGGGCTGCGCCCAGGTGTTGGCGGTCACTCTCCTGGATGTCACGGAGGAGCAGTTGCTCGAGGGTCGACTGCTGAAGACCGTCGGGGTAGTCCGCTTCCTCGAGGGGGAGGTAGCGGGTGAGAAGGACACCAAGGATGTCGTCATCGATGACGATCACGGGCCGAGACATGGGAGGTGTATCGGCAGGATCGGGGGGGTATCCGGACAAAACTGTCTGCGGAGCCTGGGTATGCGTTTGCCCGCCGAAGGCGGGGATCAATGGGCCCTGCTGGACTCGAACCAGCAACCGATCGGTTATGAGCCGACTGCTCTAACCATTGAGCTAAGGGCCCTGCCGAGCCAACCTATAGAATCCCCGAGACCTTGCAATCCCAAAGCTGAGGAGCCCGTGGCCAACGATTTCCTATCCAGGCTCTTCGATCTTCAAGATCGAGTCCTCGACGCTGTGCGAGGCGCACTCGCGCATAAAACGACGGATGAACTCAGCCGATCCGTGCGCGACGACGCAGGCGACACCATCTTCGGGATCGACGTGCTGGCGGAGGACATCCTCATCTCAGCCTGTGAGGAGTGGGGCCGCGCGCAGAGCTTCCTCCTGATGGCGGAAGGGCTTGAACCGGAGGGGCGGCGATTCGGGTCAGGTGACCCGGAGTTTCGGCTGATCGTCGACCCGGTGGACGGGAGCCGGGGCTTGATGCACGACAAGCGCAGCGCGTGGTGCCTTTCAGCTATCGCATCAGAACGAGGCGAGGACACGCGGATGGAACACGTGTTCGCCGCGTGCATGACGGAGTTGCCCACGACCAGGCAGGGGTATATCGACCGCCTGTGGACGTCTCGCGGCGAAGCGGTGCAGGGCCATCGCAAGGAACTCGCGACCGGAGACGTCCGCGCGCTCAGCATTCAACCGTCCCAGGAGTCGACGCTGCACAACGGATTCGGCACCGTCGCAGACTTCTTTCCTGGCGGCAAGGAGATCATCGGTCGGGTGGCGGAGAAGATCCTCACGGAAGAGATGGGCGGTTGGAATCCGAACAAGGCCAATGTGTTCAGCGATCAGTACATCTCGAGCGGCGGCCAACTCGCTGAGCTGATCCTCGGTCGCGACCGATTCGTCATGGACATCCGACCGCTCGTGTTCCGCAAGCTCGGTGCGGAGTCATCGCTGTGCGCCCTTCCCTACGACTTGTGCACAACCCTGATCGCCGAACAGACAGGCGTCATCGTCACCAAACCGGACGGTTCACCATTCAACCCGCCCCTCGACATCACGACGAACGTCGCCTTCGCCGCCTACGCCAACGCCGGCCTGGCCGCGCGCATGCAACCCATCGTCTCCCGTGTCCTCCACGAGTGCGGCCTCCTTTAGCCCTCTGGGTCAGCCAGTCCAACCAGGGACTTGGATGATGCGATCTTCCTCGGCGATCCAGGCGGTGAGGTGATGGCCGTAGCAGCAGCCCGTATCGAGCCCGAGAACGCGATCTGATTGGAACAGACCTTGGCGAGCCCAGTGGCCGAATACGACGCGTTTGTCACCGCGGTAGAACTCGTGCCACGGACGAAACGGTTCGGCGGGCGGAGGCCAGTTGGTCGGCGGCTTGTTTCCGTCGGCATCGCAGTACCGCACCGTGATCGCGAATCGTGCGTCTTCGTCCGACAGGTCCAGTAGATCGTCCTGTGTCCACTTCGGATGCAACCCCGCGTGCACCACGATGACGTCATCCATGACTCGCACGAACGGTTGGTCGCGTAGCCACACCTCGCTCTCCGAATCATCGATCCGATTCTTGCGCAACCAGCTCACATCGTGATTGCCGAGGACCGGTTTGGCGCCAATTTCGCGCAGTTCATGCAACACACCCTCGCTGTCCGGCCCCTTGTTGACGAGATCCCCCACCGGGTAGAGCTCGTCGACACCTTTGACGAATCCCGCGCAGGACAGAAGTTCGAGAAGCTGCTCGCGGCAGCCCTGAATATCTCCCACAAAGATCCGTCGCATGGCCGCGCGTCAGCGCTTGTCCATGGCCACGAATTCGCGGGCGTCCGACCCGATCCAGTTCGCGCGGGGCCGGATCAGGCGGTTGTTGGCGTACTGCTCCAAGACGTGCGCAGTCCATCCGCTCACTCGACTAATCGCGAAGACCGTCGTGAACAGGTCGGGCTTGATCCCCATCGAGTAGTAGGTCGAAGCCGAGTAGAAATCGACGTTCATGTCGATGCCCTTGCGGGCCTTCATCAGCGTCTCCATCTTCTCGGACATCTGGAACCACCGGGGTTCACCTGTGATCTTCGCGATTTGTTCGGAGAACTTGCGGAGGATCAGCGCCCGCGGATCCACGACCTTGTAGACGCGATGGCCAAAGCCCATGATCTTCTCGCGACGGGCGAGCTGGTCGTCGAGGTAGGCCTCGACACCCTCGACGTTGCTGATCTCGAGCAACGTGTGCATCACCGCCGTGTTCGCCCCGCCGTGCAGCGGACCTTTCAGGGCGCCTATGGCCGAAGTGACGGCGGAGAACATGTCACTCAGAGTCGCAGCCGTGACTCGGCCCGCGAAAGTAGAAGCGTTGAACCCGTGCTCCGCGTGCAATACCAGGCACACGTCGAGCATCCTCGCGACCTCGACATCCGGCTCTTCGCCCGTAAGCATGTAGAGGAAGTTCGCGGCGAGATCCAAATCGGAGTTCGGCGCGATCGGTTCCTTCCCGTCGCGCAACCGATCGTATGCCGCGACGATCGTCGGGAACCGCGCCGTGATGCGCACTGCGCGTTTCAGGTTCGTTTCACGATCCGTGTCGGGGCCTTCGACATCGTCGATGGAGAGCAGCGAAGCTGCTGTCCGGAGCGCGTCCATCGGCGACTGCTTGTCGGCGATCGTGCGCAGCGAAGCCTCCACCGTCTCCGGCAGTTCTCTCTGCGCTCTGAGATCGGCTCGGAGCTTCGCGTGCTCGGCGCTGGTGGGCAGTTCGCCGTACCACAACAAATAGATGGTCTCGACGAAGTCGCAGTGCTCCGCCAGATCGCTGATCAGGTAGCCGCAGTATCGCAATTCGCCGGTGCTACCGTCGATCATGCAAATCGCGGAGTCCGCCGCGGTCACGCCCTCGAGTCCGCCCTTCGGCGCCACATTGCTCTGTGTCATCTCTGCTTCTCTCGTTTCGTCTGCGGGCACTTACTGGACCCTTCGACGCCCATGGAAGGCGTCAACTCTGCACAATACTGTTTCGGCGCCATGCGCCTTTTGTCGCGATGGCTTCGGCGTACGTCAAATGGGGGGGGGATTGGCAACAACCTTCAGAGCGGCGTCGAGAGGGGGCGCCACGACACCGAGAGGGACTCTGATCCGGATGTTCGAGCCAGTCCGGAATCGGCGACCGCTCGCAGGGAGCGTAGCGGGACGCCCCGGGCGGGGCAACGTGCCTCCTCGGGCAAACCGGGCCGGCGCCCGGATTCGAGCACTCGCCTCTTGGTATCCGCTGCCCGGTGCCCCATGTTGACAGAGCCGCGATGCAGAGGTTTCTCGACGAGTTCTTGCTGACGCTGGCCATGTTGGCCCCGTTCCTCCTCCTCGGGTGCGTCATCGCGGGTCTCCTCCACGCTTTCGTCCCGCGGTCCCTACTCGCCCGTGCAATGGGGGGATCTGGCATCGGCCCCATCTCCCGGGCCAGTCTCATGGGAATCCCCCTGCCGCTGTGCTCGTGCAGCGTCATCCCCGTCGCGACCGAACTCCGACGGCAGGGCGCCGGTCGCGGTGCGACGACGGCGTTCATGGTGTCCACCCCGGAGACCGGCGTAGACTCGATCTCGACCTCCGTAGCCGTTCTGCATCCCGTGCTCGTGGTGGCTCGGCCCATCGCCGCGATGATCACCTCCGTGATCGTGGGACTCGCGGTGGAGCGGTTCTCGCCGGAGCCGGAAGCCGACGACGAGGAGCAGGCCGAATCCTGCTGCGCCCACGACGCGGGAGAGAACGCCAAGGGGCGAGCACGCGGTCTAGTCGGGGGCGTGCGGTACGCCTTTGGAGACCTCCTCGGTGAGATCTCGCCGTACCTCCTCCCGGCGCTTCTCCTCACGGCGCTGCTCGGTGTTCTCATCGAACCGGACCAGCTCGCCGTCATCGGTGTCGAGCCGTGGCTGCAACGGCTGGTCCTTCTCGTCGCCGGCATTCCCCTCTACGTGTGCGCGACGTCCGCGACGCCGATCGCCGCGGGGATGATCGTCGCCGGCCTCAGCCCAGGTGCCGCTCTCGTGTTCCTGCTCGCCGGGCCAGCGACGAACATCGTGACCATCAGCGCCGTGAAGAACACGCTAGGGAAGCGCGCGGCGATCATCTACGTCACGACGGTCGGGGTGACGAGCTACGGTTTCGGAACTCTGGTCGATGTCTTCTGGCGAGACCTCGTCCCCGATTCAGAACCGACCGCTCATCTCCATCACGGCCATCTCAACTGGCTGCACTGGAGCTGTGCGGTAGTCCTCGGCGTCATGATCCTCTGGCACATCGGACGCAAGCTACGGAACAAGTTCCGAACAACGTGACCAGTTCGCTCAAAGCCGCGACCCACATCTCCGCCGTCACTCTCGGCTCGCGCGTCCTCGGACTCGTTCGTGACGTGATCATGTTCCGGATGCTCGGCTTCACGTGGGCGGTCGGAACGTTCGCCCTCGCATGGATGATCCCGAACATGTTGCGGCGGTTGTTCGGCGAGGGCGCGCTGGCCGCGTCTTTCATCCCGGCATACGCCAAAGCCAAGGAACGTGAAGGCGCCGACGCAGCTCGCGTGTTGTTGGGTTCTGTTTCGGGGTTGCTGCTCGCGGTGCTCGCCTGCTTCAGTGTCGTCGTGGTCGTGGGTTGCCTCTTCGTTCCAGCCGAATGGATCGGTCACGGCAGTGAGGCGGTCGAGGCGAAGACACAGGGCCAACTGCTCCTCGACCTCACGATCATCCTCTTCCCCTACTCGATCCCGATCTGCCTCGCCGCGATTCTGACCGGCGCCTTGAATGCTCATGGGACGTTCGCGCTGCCCGCCGCGGCACCGATCGTACTGAACGTATTCTGGATCGGCGGCTTGGTGATCGCGTGGGCCACGGGCATGACGGAACCCGTCGCGGTGGTCAAGCTGATCGCGTGGATGTTGCTGATCGGCGGCCTCGGGCAGCTCTCGCTGTCCCTCGTTCCGCTGGCACGACGTGGACTCCTCGCGAAGCCGACGCTACCCCGTCGGAACGACCCGGCTCGCGCCGTCATCCGCACCATGGGTCCAACCCTGATCGGGATGTCCTTGCTGCAGCTGAACTCCGTGCTCGACCAGGTGCTCGCGCTGTACCTCGTCGACGCCAACGCGCCCGCGTTCATCTACCAGGCAAACCGACTACTCCTGTTCCCACACGCCCTGACGAGCCTCGCTCTCGCCACTGTGATCTTTCCACGGATGGCAAGTTCTGGCGCGACTGACGATCGCGTGGGTGTTCGCCACACGGTCGATCTCGCGATGCACCACACGATCCTCGTCGCGATGCCTGCAGCAGTAGGGATGATGCTGGTCGCGCAACCGCTCCTCGACGTGATGCTGGGCGGTAGTCTGGTTACAGGCCAGAACATCGAGACGGCAGCGGTGACGACGATCTGCCTCGTCGCGTCCTTGCCGATGATCGGCGTCGCGCAGCTCCATGCCCGGGCGTTGTACTCGGTCGGCGACTACCGCACTCCAGCGTGGATGGCATTCTGGCTGCTAGTTCTCAACGCGGTCCTCGACATCGTATTCGTGGTGACGCTCGACCTCGGTGTCCCAGGGCTCGCGATTGCCACGACGATCGCGTCGGCGGTCAACGCGGCGACGCTGCGCCACAGGATCCGCAAGCTGTGTCCAGTTTCCGACGGCACGCCGCGCAGCCTGTGGGCGACGATCGTCGCCTGCGCGGTGATGGCCGTCGTGGTCGTGGGCGTGCAGGAGTTGTTCAACCCAACGACCCGCCTCGGCACCGTCTTCCTTGATCTCCTGCTGCCTGTATCCGCCGGCATGGTGAG
>CAYYAQ010000161.1:0-11785 GCA_964469555.1 uncultured candidatus Brocadiaceae bacterium
CAGAGTGCTCTCGTCGACGCGCAGCACCCTGCACCCGCTCGCATCCAAGACCGCACGAACTCGCGCAAGTAGCCGCGCATCAACCACGGCTCCATGTGCTGAAGCGTGATGCTCGAGTAGACGAAGTCGAAGTGTTCATCGGGAAACAGCGCCAGGTCCGCCGAACCGTTGACGTGATAGGTCGCCCGCTCTTCGGGGTCCAAACGCCGCGCCGCTTCGATCATGTTCTCCGAGATGTCGACGCCGTGCACTTCCGCGAACGACGCGGCGAGCGCTTGAGTCAATCGCCCCACGCCGCAACCGAAGTCCAGCGCTCGACCCGCCCCGAACTGCGGTCGGCACTCGCGGGCCCATCGCAGCGCAGCGTTGATCTCGGACCGACCGGTGCCAAGAAACTCGTCGAGATTCCAACGGTTGCCGCGCTTGTCATCCAAAGTCAGGATCGACCACAACGGATCCCGTGCAGCGAACTCATTCCAGTTGCGGGCGAGGCGACGCAGACTCACAACCCGAAGTGACGACGCATCGTGAACACGCTGTAGGCGTGGCGGAAGCGCTCTTCCTCCTCGCCATAGCGTTCCTCCGCGCCAACCGGACAAGCCCGGCGCGCATCACAGCCGTAGCCGCACTCGCCGGCGTGTCGATTGTCAGCACACGCCCGGAGGTCCACTGACCCCATCCCGTCGAACACGTGCACCGGACAAGCCTTCACGCACGGCTTGCTGCAGTTCAGACACGGTTGGAACGGTTGGTGTTCCTCGCCCTCGACGGATCTGAACGGCAGTCCTTCGACGAGCACCGCTGCCCGCATGCTGACCCACGGTCCAAACTCCGGGTGCAGGAGGATGCCGAGAACGGGCGAGATCGTGCCCCAACCTGCCTCCTCCGCGAGATGCATGAAGTTGAACGCCGACGGATCGTCCGGGAACGTCGTCCGCGACGTGACGCCTCGCGCCCCCAACCACTCCGTCAGCTCACCGCAACTCTTCGCGCAGTAGTCGTCCACCGGGTGGTAGCCAGGCGCCGGCGCCGGGATCGGCGGGCCCTGCGCGAGAAGGTGGCTCCAGAATCCGCTGCCGCCGCTGCCCAGAAGGAAAATCGTCCCGCAGTCCGGCAGGACATCGGAGGCTCGACGCCCCGGAGGCTGGCAAGCGTCGAATTGCTGGGCGCCGACAAAGCCGATGAGGTTGAATCCACGCGTCATCGCCTCGGAGACGAGTGCTGCGGCCATCGGGTGCGAAGGGGATGCCATTCGAGACGGGGGAGGTTTACGGGACGCGATGACCATACTCATGGCTCACCATCCGATTCCTTGCAAGGTTCGCTTGCGGAGGAAGTACAGGAAGACGAGAATCCCCTGCCTGTCGGCGGGGAAAGTCCGGTGTGAATCCGGCGCTGTCCCGCATCTGTAACCGACGACGAAAGCCACAAAAGCCACCGGAGCATCGCGAGAGCGGGCCTTTGGGAAGGTGTGGCGAGTAGGACGACTCGGGAGCCAGAACATCCTGTCGGCAGTCGACCGCGACGCCGCGGTCGGGTTTGTCACCGAGCGGCACGAGGATGCTGAATGACGATGCGAAGACTACCGATCCCGACTCCGTGTCTCGATGAGATCACGATGGTCTGGAGCGTCGATCGGACACTGATCATCTTCGATCCGCTCCGAACCCAAACGTTCCAGAAATGAAAACCAATCTACGTCTTTGCTCGGTCGCCCTTCTGGCCATCACCTCCACTCTTTCGAGCCAGTCCATTCGGGAGGGCTACTCCTCCGCGGTCACGTCGCTGCCGTCCGGCACCGGACAGACCCTCGTCACCGAGATGGGAGCCGTGTACTTCACCGGGACCGACCTCGTCATCCGCAACTCGACGTCGACGCGCAAGCTGCTGACGTTCTCGAAGAGCGTGTTTGGCTCGTTCACGATTCGAGTCGCGAAGGACGCGCTCCTGTTCGGAGAGAGCAGCAACGGAGGGATCTGGCTCGTGCCAACCGGTACGGGAACGCCAAAGCTCCTGAACACGCTGAAGTTCAACTACTCGGCAACACTGTACGACGACAAGTGGGCGATCGTGTCCGCGAAGACCGGCGGCTTTGCTGCCAAGAACAATGACGTGGTCGCGATCAACCTCGCGACCGGCGCCCTGGACCCGATCGCGATCATGCCCGGCGCCTCCGGCCCCGTGGTCATGGACCCGTTCGGCAACCTCTACTACGCCAATTCCATCGCCTCCTTCCCGTCGCCCCGGGGCAAGGTCAACATCTACAGGTTCGGCGCAGCCAAGGTCGCCGGCGCGTTCGGAACGACCACGCTCGGAGAGACGGACGCCGCGACGGTGTTCACGGGTCTCGACGCCGCCGGGTCCATCGCGATCGACGATGATCACGACATCTTCATCACGGACTGGATGAACAGCACGATCGTCGAGATCAGTGACGTGCAGACGGCGAGCCCGCAGCAGAGAGAGTTCGCGTCCTATTCCCACGCCAACGTGACCGCGGCCTCCCTGCAGTTCGTCCCCGGGGATCACCGCGGGTTTGGCGTACAGGAGTTCGAAGCATTCCAGCCGACCGGTGGCGGGACGATGTGGATCCTCGAGAACGCTTTCGCGGGCGTGAGCCAACTGCGCCTGGTCGCCTCCCGACGCCCCACCACCTCGATCGATACGACCAACCCGGTGCCCGTGGGACGCATGTTCCGCGTGAAAATCACCAACGGTGCGGCTGGCTCACAGGCGTTCGTGGCCTTGGGGCTGGGCATACCAAACCGCGAGGTCGCCGTGCGACTCGCCTTGGAACAGACCATCTTCTGGGCCGATGTCCTGCTCTCGCCAATCTTCCTAAGTCAGGTTTCCTTCGATGGTCATGGCGCCGCGCAACTGCCGCTCTACAACCCGGGATTCACCGCCCCGCTGCAGCTCACCGTGCAGGCGTTCTTCTCGGACCGGGCAGGGATCGACATCGGCTCCAGCCAACCGCTCGTGATCACGCTGCGCTAGAGCGCGCCGCACCTTCCCGCCTTCGCAAGGGGGCGAGAAGGTTACGATAGGAGACAAGCCCGTTACGGCACCCCCTTAGTGCAGCTTAGTTACAGCTACCCGCTGCTCAACAGGCCGCTGAGAAGTCGTAATAGGAGACATTCATTCGGGCTGCCCTAGGGCGTTGCCACATCCCACAACCCCAAAACCCGAGCATCGTGACCTACGGGTCACAGAGGTCACTACCGTGGATTCCAAGAAAGCACTGATCGCCATTCCCGCACTCCTACTCGCCGGGGCCCTCGGCTTCATGGTCTTTGGCGGGAATGACGCAGCGAGAGTCGTCGAGTGGAACGAGCAAGACGAGGTCGTTGTCCTCGAAGATGAGTTCGCCGGTGACGAGCTCCAGGGCGACGAAGAAGACGGCAACGTGCAACGCAGCGAGTTCCAAGGAGAGGACGGCAATCCGGACTCGGACGAGCCGCGGCCACTCATCACGGTCAAGGGTCGCGTCGTCAACAAGCACTCCGATCCGATCGAGGGAGCTACGGTCAGCCTGTCCGCACAAGGCCGCGGTCGACGGAATCGGATCACCCCCAAGGATGTGATCACGAAGAGCGACGGGACATTTGCGTTTTCCGGCAAGGGATTCACGCGGATGTGGGTCACTCTCTCGGTAGCCCATAACCAGTACGCGCTGGCCTCGGCGTTCAAGAACTTCGACGAAGCCAAGGGCGAACTCGACATGGGAGACATCAAGGTCTTCGTCGGCGGCACCATCATCGGCAGCGTCACGGACATGCAGGGGAACATCATCTCGAACGCCGAAGCTCGGCTCAGTTCGATGGACCGTCGTAACCGTTGGTGGCGCGGCGGCGGAAATCTCCCCACTGTTTCGGCAAACACGAGCGGCGTCTTCAAGATCGAGCACATCACTCCGGGACGCTACCGGATCAACGCCACCGCACCGCACCGTCAGCGGCAGAGCGAAGGCCCCGTCACGGTCGTCGACGAGCAGACCGAGCGGATCGCAGCCATCCAGCTCGGACCCGGCTTTGAACTCACCGGAATCGTCTTCCGACCCAATGGCCAACCGCTCGAGAACGCGGAAGTCAGCATTCGCGGCACCGACCGGCGAAGCGGTGAACAGGACCAGCACACGAACAAGCGGGGCGAGTTTGCTTTCGATCACCTGAAGCCTGGCGATTACTCCGTGCGGGTGCGCGCCAAGGGGTATCTGACCAACAACGAACACCAGGGCATCAAGGTCACGAAATCGCCTCCGCTGACGATCACGATGGAATCCGGATTGCGGATCGAAGGCGTCGTCGTGGACGCCGCGACGAGCGCTCCGGTCACCAGCTACGGGATCCGAGTGCAGAGGGTCGGTGGGTTGCCCGATCCGGAGGCGGACCGCAGGCGCGATGAAACCCGGAAGGCCTGGGAAGAGATCCGCGCACTCAGGGAGAAGAAAGACCTGACCCCGGAAGAGGAAAAACAGGTCCGCGAGAGGATGACCAAGCTCGCGGAGCAGATGCGCGGCGGCAGTGGATTCAGCGGCTTCGGGCGTGATCGCGGCGGACGTGGCGGTCGCGATGGCGGCGGACGCGGTGGCAGCGACAGTGGTGGGCGAGGGAGTCGCGACGGCAGCAGTCGAAGAGGACGCGACGGAGACTCCGGTCGTCGGGGTCGCGGCGGGTTCAGTAGTTTCGGTCGATCGCGAAACACCAACCTTCCGGGAGATACCGGCGATGTCGAAGAGAGACCAGACGGTCTCTTCAGCTTCCCGGGTCTGGAAGAGGGCGTCTACGTCATCGACGTCGGATCGCCGGATCACCAGAAGCTTCGCTCGCCGAGAATCGAACTCCGTAAGGGCGGCGCGTCACCTTCACTCAACCTCGTCGTCCAGCGAGGACTTGTGGTGCAGGGCTCCGTGTTGTCCAAGACCGACAAGGCTCCTCTCCGCAACGCGAATGTGGAGCTGCGCTTGATCACAGAGGAGTCGACCGACAACAACCGCGGGTCCTCACGGAACGACGGTCGCAGCCAGCGTGACATGTTCCGACAGTTCCGCGGGGACGGACCACGGACCACGCGAGTCCTGAGCACTCGCACAAAGCGCGACGGGACGTTCGAGATCAAGAACGCTCCTCCAGGGAAGTACGTCGTGCGCGCGGAAGCCGAGGGCTACACGCCGGCTAACACCGACCCATTCGAACTGAAAGCGGCTCAGATCAGCTTGGCGATGGAACTCGGCGCCCTGGGCATTCTCCACGGTCGCGTCTCCGGAATCCCCCCAGACAAGATCTCCGAAGCCCGCGTGATGGCGTACGCCGGCATGCGCATGTATCGGAATGGCGAAGTCAATCCGGACGGAACGTATGAGATCACGGGCCTCGAGCCAGGAGGCTACATCGTCAGGGCATTCATGGGCGACGCCCGTCGCTTCATGATGCGACAGATCTTCCGCACGATGGGATCCCAGGATCCGAACGCACTCGAGCCCGACGTCGACGTGGAGGTCCGCGAAGGCGGCAAGCATCGGTTCAATGTCACCGTCACCCAGAACACGACGGGATCCGTGAAAGGCCAGGTTCTCGTGAACGGCGAGAGCGCAACCGGCTACCGGGTATCCCTGCGCAAGATCGACGACGGCAGTCAGGAAGAGCGCGGAAGTTTCTTCGGACGGTTCGGCAGAGGCAGCAGTTCGAGCGTCGACCAGAACGGCAACTACGGAATCCAAGACGTCGAGATGGGTCAGTACACGCTGTCGGTCTCACCTTCGAGCGGGCGAAGCCGCGGACGTAGGGGCTCAAGTAGTGGCAACGAGTTCACGAAGTTGACGGTCTACGTCAGACCGGAGCAGGTCACGAAGGCGCCACGCATCGCGTTCAACGTCGGATCCCTCAGCGGGACGATCACGATTCCTGTGGAGGACGACGAAACGACCACGAAGGCCGCACCCGTGCCCGCGGAGGCGCGAAGCAACCGCGGCGGACGGATCACGCTCTACAAGGACGTCACGATCGTGCCCGACCCGATGCAGCCGGGGGGCGAAGACGTCCTCCGCTTCTCGGCGAGAAGCCGCGACGGGAAGTTCGAGTTCGCGACCTTGCCTACCGGCAACTACCTGCTGCAACTGCGACTCAGCGGTCGTGATGCGACGACGAAGACCATCTACGTCGGCGCTGGCGAGTCCACGAAAGTGGAACTGACGGCCGGCAAGATACGCCAACCCAAGCCGAAAGCGGGCGTCGGCCCGAAGGGCCCGGGCGTCAACCCTGGCGCGAAGGGAGGCGCCAAGGGCGGTGCAAAGGGTGGTACGAAGGGCGCCGCGAAAGGCCCAGGTTCAGGACGCTAGAAGTCCGCGCCGAAAATCCCCTCAGCATGGGGATTCTCGCCGGGTCCCCCCCTCCGTCCGATTCGCGACGGGATAACCTTGTGGGCGACGCCGTTCGCTCTGTTCTGGTCAAGGTCATTACCATCCGCGCACTCATCTCCATAGCCGTCTGCTTGCTCGTCGCGTTCCTGGCATGGGCCGGCTCGATCACCGCGTTCTGGTCCCTCCAGACCGTCAAGCAGGACGTGGCACCGCGCCGATCGGAACTGTCGATTCCGAAGGACACGATTCCCGACCTCGCACCACGCCTGCGCCCCCGCCTCAAAGCGGTCGACGCCGCCGGACCGTCTCCCGAACGACAACGCGCCCCGTGCCGGGTGAAGATCGAGGGTAAGAATCCGCAGACGGCACTGTACGTCGCGATCATTGACGGCGAATCTGGCGCGTGGATCGGTGGACAGGCTGTCAACGCTCCTCTCCCCCACACCCTGACGTTCGACTCGATCCCCATCGGTCGACACGACGTGCGCATCGCGCGGGACAAACACCGCGCGATGTCGGGCTATCTAGCCCGCGCGGACGTCGAAGTGACCGTCGCAAGAGAACCAGGGGGGGTGACCATCTTGTGTGCAACGCGATCGTTGCGCGTGAAGCTCGCCAGATCCCCACAAGACGCGAAGGCCAATTCCATCGAGAGCATCCCCGTCATTCTTCGCCGTCAAGACGACTCGAAGTGGCGGTACCAAACCGCTCCCTCGAGCGTCGCTCTGACCGATGCGCAGGGCCAAGTGACATTCGTCGGCCTCGGTGCGGGGGCGTACGTCCTCTCGATGCAAGGCTTCGACCCGGACGCCGGAGAACTCAAACGCCTCGTGTTTCGGCTGGACGAGTTCGACCAGGACACACCTGTTCTCGGTCGGCCCCGGTGACGACACTGGTGAGGGCAGCCCCCTAGCGTCGGTAGGGTAGCACTTCGATGACCTCGCCCGCGCGGTGCCGCGCCTGCAGCGTACGCCAGTAGTCCGCGGTGAGCAACTCACCGTGCACTTCCAGGAACACGTCCATCTGCTCGCGCGAGAACCCGAAGTAGTGGGCGAATTCCTCGGGGAAGATGTCGTTTCCCCGCACCGAGAACCACGGCTCCGCGCTCATCTCGTCCTCGTAGGTCTGAGCCTCTGGGATGTCGCGGAAGTTGCAGTTCGACAGCAGTTCGACTTCGTCGTAGTCGTAGAAGATGACGCGACCGGTGCTACTCACGCCGAAGTTCTTGGTCAGGAGATCACCGGGGAACACGTTGGTCGCCGCCAATTCACGCAACGCGTTGCCGTAGTCGATCACCGCGTCCAGCGAGTCCTCGCGTTCCACCTCGCGGAGATACAGGTCGAGGGGTCGAAGCCGCCGCTCGACGTAGACGTGGCGGAACACCACCGAGTCGCCGTCCACGAATACCGTGTGGCTAGCCTCGGCCAACAGTTCCTCCAACAGCGCTGGATCGAAGCGTCGCTTGCCGATGCGAAGCAATCGGAACTCCTGGGCATCGACCAAACGACCGGACTTGTTGCTGCGCGCCACCAAGCTGTAGCGCTTCCTGACCTCTTTATGGGTGATGTTCTTCGGCGGCGCGAAGCGATCACGCATGAGCTTGAACACGATGTTCAACGAAGGCAGGGTGAACACGGCCATCACCATGCCCTTCTTGCCGGGCGCCGTGATAAACGTGTCTTTCGAGAACCGCAGGTGGCGAGCAAACTCCCGATACCTCTCGGTCTTCCCCTGCTTGGCGCGACCGAGCACCGTGAACAGCTCGTGGATCATGTGCCGCGGCATGAGTCCGTGCAGGAACTGCACGGCGGAACCGACCGGGTCCAAGTCCACGTGAAAGTAGGAACAAGCGAAACCAAACATCACGCGAACGCCACGGTCCGTCTGAATCACGGCGTCGACGACGATTCCGTCATCGGTGTTCTCGAACGCAATGACGATCGGCGTCGACTGCGTCCAACCCGTCACACGACCTATCGCGTACGCACGTGTCAGCCGGTAGAAGACCGGCCCGATCATATCGACACACAACACCGCGTCG
Organism: uncultured candidatus Brocadiaceae bacterium; assembly: GCA_964469555.1. GTDB lineage: Bacteria > Planctomycetota > UBA1135 > UBA1135 > UBA2386 > CAYYAQ01. The sequence goes on from CAYYAQ010000161.1 coordinate 8,400, forward strand.
GACTTGTGCATCTTTCGGTAGTGCTCAGTGACTTGCGACGCGATGTATGCAGCACTCGCATCCATGTCCCTGTAGGGCACCACCCACGCGTAGTCGTCGAGCAGTCTCCGAAACATCTCGACCCGGCACCCACGCTGGGTGTAGTTGTTGCCTACCAGCGGTCCGTCGCTGTTGCGCAGAGGGGTGGTCTCCTCGCCGACGAACTCGATTTCGGGCTCAACACCAACGATCTTGAAGAGCCTGCGCGTCACGGAGCTGAAGTAGGTCTTCGCGAACTCGGCGTCGGCGAGGTCCTCGATCAGGACCTCGAACTCCGCCTTGACCTGAATCCACAACTCGTGATCAAACAGTTCTTCACCGAGCGCATCGGACAATCCCTTCGTCGCCCGGATGATGTGCTGCGTGTACAACTCAACCCGCTCGTCTGAGTCGCGCTGTCCCCCGTGCCAGTCGCGCATCTCGAACCGAAGCTTCGCCCGCTGCGTGATCTTGCGAAACTCCTCGTTGTAGGCAAGAAACTCGTCGCGCAGTGTCACGGCACACTGGCTGGCAGTCGAATTGGTCAACTCCGGCATCAGCCCTCTTATCGACAGAAGGGGCCTGGTGACCTGTGCAGTCAAGCACGACTATTCCGTGCTGAGCCGCAATTCCGCCTACTTCCCGAGGACACCGCGACTCAGGCGGCGGATCCCGGTGCTCCTCGACGTCTCCAGAACCTGCTGATCTACGTACAGGTCCCTGCCTGCGCTGTGATCGTGCCGGGGAGGAGAAAGAGCAGACTGGGGAGGAACCGGTTCATGGGTGTATCTCCGATGCTACCGAGCTAGTTTCTTGCGCGCCGCCACCCGGGCATTTGCCGGCATCGCCGGGTCGTCGGCGACCGCCTGGAACTGCAGCTTCGCGGCATCCTCGTCGTTGAGCGCTCGGCACGCGTTCCCTAGCTGCATCCGGCACTCGGCGACAAGATCACCCCGATAACGCCAGCGGGACAGATCGGGGAGGACGCCCTCGAGTTCGGAGCGCGCGTTGGCCAGCCCCCCACCGGGTCGCGACCGGCTCCGGTGGAACGTGGCCAACGCCCGGTAGAGCCGCCAGATCGCCCCGTCGCCGCGCGCTGAAAGCCAATCCCTGAGCGACTCCTGCGCGAGCCTTCCGTCTGCCGTCAGCTCGACGAACTTCTGGAAGATCCGAATCAGATACGGTCGCCGCTCGAGCGCGGCTTGCAACCAGGACACGGCGGCCTCCGGAGCCTCAGCCGCTATGAGGTGCAACCCGATGCGTTCCATCCACTCCACCCGATCTTCGTGCGAAGGAAGCCGGTCGAACGCGCCGCGAAGGACGGCATCCGCTTGCGCGCGCTGGCCATGGCGCACGTCGTGCAGCAACAGACCCCTGTAGATTTCGGTGTAGGGACGATGCCTCGAGCCTGCCTGACTGACAGCTCGGAGCATCGCCACGATCTGCGGCATTTGGACCAGCCCCTCCGCATACCACCTCAGCGGCTCGACGAACGCCGGCAGGTGTCCGGGTCGCTGAAGCAGACATCGCTGGATCTGCGCCATCGCCAACTGCATGCGCTCGCGACGGCCCAGAACCACTGCGAGGTTCACCTGCAGGCTGAAGTCGTCCGCCAGGCCTCCGATGTGCGTGGAGGCGATGCCGCGTCGCAGCAGTCGCTCGGCCCCCGCGGGGTCACCTCGGTTGAGCAGGATCGCGGCCTTGTTGTTCAACGCTTGCTTGTTGTCCGGATCGATCCCTAGCGCCGCTTCGAAAGATGCGAGGGCGCCGGCGTGGTCCCCCCGATCTATCAGGATCGAAGCTCGCGCCGTGTGCATGCGCGCAGACCGAAGTTGGTTCACGACTTCGTGGTCGAACAGCGTAGCGTTGTCTTCCCACACACCGACGCGCAAGAGGACGACGACCATGCTCACAACACACCAAATCGCGGCACCGACGCTCATGGCGCAGTTTGCCTTCGGACGCGAGACGCATGCGCGCATCGCCCACGCGACGACGAATGCCAACGCCAAGCTCGGGGCGTAGTACAGCCTCTCGCCGAAAATCGTCCCGATCGTCAGCGGCACGTTCGACGTGATGAACGAGAACCCGAAGAAACACGCTGCAGCCACGAACAAGCCCGGCGCGCGCGTGCGGTATCTTGCCGCGAAGAACAAGAGCGCACCAAACACGAGCAGCGTACCGACCACCCGCACATCGAAGAAGCTCTCGATCGAGGTGAAGACGAATGCGCTGTAGTCCGCCGCGAGCCAGAACGGGAGTGCCGTGAGCCACACCCCATGCGCCCACACCCAGAGAGCGGTGGGAAGCCGCTCCCCGAAGCTCTCTCCGGAAAGTTGGTTGAGAAGGAACGCGACCGGAGGGGCCGCAGTGGGCATGCCATCCAGGGCATTCGCCCGCAGCACGAGGAACATGGCGACCGGCACGGCGCACACGATGGCGACCTCTCCGCACAGTCGACCGAAGACCCGAAACGACATCGCGGCACGGTGCTCCTCCCAGTGCACCGCCGCCCCGAAGACGACCAGGAACGGCGACCACGCGAGCGCGCTCTCCTTGGAACAGAACGCGAGAAACAGGCAGCACGCGGCCAGCACCATGCACGTGACCCGCACCGCCACCGTCCGGCAGCGAGACCCGCTCCACAGAGCCAGTCCCGTTGCGCCGAAGACAAACGCGAACAGTTCGGCTCGACCCACGACGTTCGCGACAACCTCGCTGTGGATCGCGTGGACGCCGAACGTCGCGGTGCCCGCCGCTGTAGCGATCACCTTCATGCCGAGTCGCCGCAGCATCCAGAACACGAGCACCACCGCCGCCAGGTGCAAGGCGAGATTGAAGATGTGGGCAGGCAGTGGCCAATCGCCGAACATCTGGTGTCGAGCCGCGTAGCTCAGGACTGTCACGGGGCGGTAGAGGTCGCCCGACAGTTGTGTTCCCGCCCAGTAGTGCGAACCGAAGTACTCACTGATCGGAGCGAGCTCGACGACCATGAGGTTTGTCTTGCCCCTGTCCATTGACCCCATCGCCACCAACCGGTCATCCATGGCGAAGCCGTTGGACAGTGAAGGCGCGTAGATCGCGAATACCACGACGAGGATCAGGAGGAGACTCGCGGCAGATGGCGAGACGATCCTGACCAGGGAATTGCGAAACACGAGGAAGGCGAACACGCTACCTCAGACGTGTACACGCGAAACGTTGGCTAGCCAAGAAGATCGAGCCCACGTTGCGGCGGTTTCGGGATCCACGCTGGAAACGCCCGCGGGCGACTACCCGAGGAATTCTCGAGGATCCTGAAGCGGATCGCTCGCCGCAGGCATTCCCACCTCGCCGGGCAAGTCACTCGACTCGATCGTACTCGGCGC
>CAYYAQ010000162.1:0-11706 GCA_964469555.1 uncultured candidatus Brocadiaceae bacterium
AAGGGCTACGAGGTCATCGTCTTCCACGCCGTTGGATCCGGTGGTCGGGCGATGGAGCAGATGATGAAGGAAGGCATCATCGGCGGCGTCTTCGACTACGCGATGGGCGAGATCGCGGACGAGCACTTCGAAGGGCTTCGGGCCGGCGGTCCCGAGCGGTTGACGGTAGCGGGCAAGCTCGGCTTGCCGCAGGTGCTGTGTCCCGGCGGCGCGGAGCACCTCGGCGTGTTGGTCGATCCGCCCAACACCGTGCCCGACAAGTACAAGGACCACCAGTACGTGTTCCACAACTCGATCGTCTTCGTGCCGCGGCTGCGGAAGTCCGAGATGGTCGAACTCGCCCAGGACATCGCGGACCGGCTCTCGCACACCAAGGGCAACGCCGTGTTCATGATGCCCAAGGGCGGGACGGGCTCGTACGCGATGGAAGGCGGCGTGCTGCGGGACCCGGAGGGCGACGAAGCGTTCTTCGCAGAGTTGAAGGCGAAGTTGCCTGACACGATCGAGATTGTCGAACGCGACACGCACGCGGAGGACCCGGAGTTCGTCAAGGAATGCGTCGATCGATTGATCGGCCTGATCGAGTCGGAGAAAAACGCATGAAGGCGGTCTGGAACGGAGCGGTTCTCGCCGAAAGTGACGACACCGTGGTCGTCGAGGGCGCTCACTACTTCCCCTCGGACTCGGTGAATCGCGAGCACTTCGCAGACAGCGCCACGCATACGACTTGCAGTTGGAAGGGCGACGCGAGCTACTACAACGTCGTCGTCGGCGGTGAAGAGAACGCCGACGCAGCGTGGTACTACCAGAGCACGTTGGAGGCTGCGAAGAACATCGAAGGCTCCATCGCCTTCTGGAAGGACGTCGAGGTCACCGAGTGATCCGATGACCGAGGTTCCCTAATCCAGGCCGGGGCCCCAGTCCAACCTCGCCGTCTGGATCGTATGCGGCGTCCGCGATTGCACTCATCGCGTCGACGCGAACCAAGTGTCCCAGGCTTTCGACATGGTAGCGACGCGATCGGGGTGTCGCGTGGCCAGGTCGGTCATCTCCGTGCGGTCCGCGTCCATGTCGTACAGCTCCCACTTCTTGCTGTGGGTGACGAGCTTCCACTTGCCGTCGCGGATCGCGTGCCCCTTGCGCCACTGCCAGAAGAGCGGCTTGCCGCGCTCCCACTCTTCCCCCCGGATCAACGGGGCGAAGCTGACGCCCTGCATCGGCACGATCTTTTCGCCGCCGAACTCCGTGGGGTAGGTCGCGTTGCCGACGTCGACAAACGTCGCCATCAAGTCGATGAGATGCACCGGGGATCGAACGAAGCCGCCCTGGTTCTTCATTACCTTCGGCCAATGGACGATCAGCGGCGTGCAGATGCCGCCTTCGTGGCTGTGGTTCTTGTAGCGGCGGAAGGGCGTGTTGGAGACGTTGGCCCAATCGCGCTTGAGGGACGCCCAGCGGTCGATCGCCCCGATCCTGCCCTTGCCTCGACGGACGACTTCGGAAGAGCAGCCGTTGTCGGACGCGAAGATGATCAACGTGTTGTCGAGCTTCCCCTGGGCGCGGACCTTGGCGATCACCTTACCGATGTTCTGGTCGAGCCGATCGACCATCGCGGCGTAGACCTCCATCCGCCGCGCCTCGATCTTCTTCGCGTCGTCGGGGAGGCTGCCCCAATCGGCGTGGTCCTTCGGGGACTTGGGCGCATTGGCGCCGAATAGTCCGATCTTCCGCTGACGTGCGTAACGGGCAGCGCGGACCTTCTCGTAGCCCGCGTCGTACTTCCCTTCGTACTTCGCGATATCCTCGGGCCACGCGTGAAGTGGGTCATGGGGTGCGTTGAAAGCCATGTAGAGGAAGAACGGTTTGTCTTCCTTCTCGTACTCGTCGAGGTACTGAAGTGCGTACTTCGTGAAGTAGTCCGTGGTGTAGAAGTCCTTCTCGGGCGGTGTGTACGGTTGGTGGGTGACGCCGTCGATGCACCATGCGCGGTTCTTCCGCTTCTGCGTCGGCTTGGGTTCCCCTTCGCGGGGCTTCCCGGGATTGAAGTAGTTGCACGCGCCGTCGCGCAGTCCGAAGTATCGGTCGAAACCGCGGTCGAACGGGTTCTGCTTGCCGTGATGCTTGCCGACCATCAGCGTGCGGTAGCCGACCGAGCGGAGGACTTCACCGAGCGTCACGCCATTGCGGATGTTCCCCGGACCGTTCGCCATGCCGACTTGCTGCGCGTAGGCGCCGGTGAGGAGGCAGGCCCGCGAAGGGAAGCACTTCGAAGTGTTGTATGCCTGCGTGAAGCGGAGGCCGCGCTGCGCCAGGCGGTCGAGGTTGGGCGTCTTGATCTCGCCGCCGTAGCAGCCGAGATCGGAGTAGCCCATGTCGTCCGCGAGAATCAGGATGATGTTGGGGCGATCGGGTTCCTGGGCCGTGGCCGTCTCGGAGGACATCACCAGGGCGAGAGCGAGAGCGAGCAAGGGCGTGGTCGAGGGGGGGCGGATCATTGTTTGTGCGTTACGGACAACTCTTGTAGGCCTATCCCTCTGTTGGGCGAGAAAAGGGGCGATTACCCCGTCGCTTCCGGTCGATCCCGGCACCACGTGGAGGCCCTCTGCCGGAAACGACACCCACCATAGAACCCAACCGCGCATGAAGATCCCCTCGATAACTCTCATTTCAATCCTCGTGCTGTCCGTCGCGGCCTCGGCTCAGACGACCAGCAAGAGTTCGCTCACGACTCATACCAACTACGGAAACTACGCCCGGCAAGGCAACACGACGTCGTTCAGGACCGTGCCGGCGAACACCGAGCTCACTGCTGGAAAACAACTCGCCATCGGCGCCAGGACGAGTTCCGGCGGCGTCGACACGATCGTTGGCTGGAACCGTTGGAAAGGCAACGTAGTCACCGTGGACGTTTCCGAGCAGGGCGCCGTGTCCGTCAGCTCGAACCAAAGGCTCTTCGTCGGAGGAAGCACTGCTTCGGCCAACGTGACGAACATCGTCCCTGGACCTCACTCACTGATGTTGACGATCGGCGGGCGTGCGGGTGAGGTTGGAATGCTCCAGTTCTTCGCGACGGGCATCACCGATCGCGGCGTTGGCGTGAAGTACGCGTTCGACGTCGGCAACAACGGGAATGTGGACTTTGCCTGGTCGACTTCGCACTACGCGTCCAAGTTGATGAAGGTCAGGATTCCGAGCTCCAATCGTCTCCTCGTCAAGATCACGTCGACAGTAGTCGTGTCTGTTCCGACCGGTCGTGGAGTGCGCTACAAGACCGGCGCGAGCTTGCGTTTCACGCCCGGTCCGCACTGCGCGGCGCTGGCCTACGGGGAAAGTTGTGGCCCGCGCCTGTCGGGCGTGTTTTCGCAGGGATCGACGACCGTGACGAAGTTCGCGCTGACCTACAGCAACGGTTCGAAGAACGCGCGTGGTCTGCTGGTCCTCGGCACGATGTTCACGCGGATCCCGATCCACGGGAGCAGGTGCGTTCTGTTGACCGACCCGCGCATCATCGTCCCGTTCAAGACGGACGCGCAGGGCAAGACGGCCTGGTCCTTCTCATTCCCGACCGGAACCGAAGCCGACATCAAGATCCAAGGAGCCGACCTGGGCGCTGGCGGCCCGCACCTGAGCAACGGCCTCCACGTCCTCTGCGTCAAGTAGCAGAGTAGACGCCCGTTCTTCCCCGCGGAACGGACCGGTGTAGCGCGCCGGCCCGCGGGGAGGACTTGGTCGCCTCAGAACCAGTCGTGATGGAAGTGCTCGCCTGACGGCTTGTCGGTGCGCTCGAAAGTGTGCGCGCCGAAGTAGTCGCGCTGGGCTTGCGTGAGGTTCTGTGGGAGCCGGGCTCGGCGGAAGCTGTCGAAGTAGGACAGGCTGGCGGCCATGGAGAGCACGGGCACGCCGTGCTCACAGGCGCGCGCGACGACGCGTCGCCAGCTGCCTTGATTGGCGACGAGGAAGCCGCCGAGCTCCTCGTCGAGCAACAAGTTCGTGAGTGAAGGCGTCTTCTTGAACGCCACCTTGATCCGGTCGAGGAAGCGTGCGCGGATGATGCAGCCGCCTTTCCAGATCCGAGCGATGGTCGAGAGGTCCAACTCCCAACCCTTCTCGCCGCTCACTTGCTGCAACAGGTCCATGCCCTGGGCGTAGCTGCAAATCTTGCTCGCGTAGAGGGCGTCGTGTAGCTCGCCGAGCTGCGTGGATTGTGGGGAGCGGTACGCCGTGTGCCAGCGCCAGCTCCGCGGTCCAACGCCCCGTGCCCTTTTGTCCGGCGCGGTCGAGGATCACGTCGACCATCGGCTTGCCAGTCTCCGCATCCGTCTGCTTCAGGATCTCTGCCGTGATCTCGATCAGGAACGACTCGAGCACGCCGCGATTCCAGCGGTCGAACACCTCTGCCTGGGAAGGAGCGTCCTTGCCGAGCACGGTCTCCATGAAGTCATATGCCTCGGCGATCAACTGCATGTCGCCGTACTCGATCCCGTTGTGCACCATCTTCACGAAGTGACCAGAACCACCGGGTCCGATGTAGGTCACGCACGGCCCATCGTCGACCTGCGCCGCGATGCGCGTGAGGATCGGTTCGAGTTCGTCGTACGCATCCCGAGGTCCGCCGGGCATCAGGCTCGGCCCGTTGAGCGCGCCCTCCTCGCCGCCGGACACTCCCATGCCGACGTAGCGGAAGCCCTTCGCCTCGAGCTCCTCGCTGCGACGCTGCGAGTCGTCCGGGTGCGCGTTGCCGCCGTCGATGATCATGTCGCCGCGTTCCAATAGCGGCAGGAGCTTCTCGATCGTCTGTTCGGTCGCCGCCCCCGCCTTCACCAACAACAACACACGACGCGGTCGGGCGAGACTGCCGACGAAATCCGCGAGTTCCGCGAAACCCTGGACCGGCTCGTCGTCGATCTGGGCGAGGAACTCCTCCGTCTTCGCGAACGTCCGGTTGAAGACGGATATGGGGAATCCCTTGCGGGCGATGTTGAGCGCGAGGTTCTGGCCCATTACGGCCAGACCCACGAGGCCGATTTCCGATGTTTTCTGAGTTCCGGTCACGCGCGGATTGTGCCCGAAGCGCGGACCGGATTCTCTCGTCGCCTCAGCGCTTCTTCGCTTCGATGCTGCCCGACTTCGGAGACGGAGTGGGAGGCGGAGTGCTGGCCTTCGCCAACTCTTCTCGTCGCTTCAGCCATGCGTCCCACTTCTTGGTGTCGGGGCCCGGATCCGCGTTCACGATTCGCCGTATCGCGCCGCGGTAGGCGTTGACGACCTCGACGACGTGGGATTTGACCGCGATGACGGTCACGTCGAGCACCACGCCTGCGTGGAGGACGTCAACCTTCGGGTCGGCGATGAACGATGCCATGGCGACCTCGACGTCGAAGTCACGGATGTAGGCGATCTGCTGGATCACCGCCATGTGCGCCCGGGTCGCGCCGCTGGGAATCGCCCTTCGCATCATCCCGGCGGTCGGGCCGGCGGCGATGAGAAACGGAAGCGCATTCAGATCACGCAGCTCGCCGAACGCTTCGGCGGTGCGCACGCGGAATCTCGCGTTGTCGTCGAGCAGCAGCGGCGCCAGGTAGTCGATCGCGGCCTTCGTGCGACCGAGGTCCCTCGAGATCTGCATCGCTTCCCGTCGGACGTCCGGGGAGCTGTCCAGGATGGCGGTTCGGTAGACGAATCGATCGTTGCCCTTCGTCGGTCGTAGTGCGATGGCCTTGACCGAGGCGGCGCGCTGGAGCCTGTTGGCGACCCGGCGTGCACGCTTCTTGAGATGGACGTCGGACTCGGGGACGTGGGCGAGCAGCGCACTCACGGTGGCGAGCTTTGCTTTCGGGACCCTGCGCTTGATTCGGTACAGCAGCTCTCGGACCTTGATCTCCGGCCTCGCGGTACGCCACTTCTTGGGGAGCACGATCTTCTCGAGTCCTGCCATGAACTCGCGGGTGCGCCGTTTCATCACCTGGCTGTGATGGGTGCTCCGCAGCACCTTGCCGAGGTATCCCCACATCTCCTCGTGCAGTCCCCAGGTCTTCGCGATTCGCGCGAGTTCGAGCTGGGCGTGGCAGCTTCCGGCACCACTGCGCACCGCGATGCGCTCGAGAGCGTTGCGCAACTGTTCGTCGTTGCGCGTCCGCTGCCAGTCGACGTCGGTTTGTTTGATGCGCACGGTGCCGTCGAGTGTCGTGACGACGAGGATGGTCTTGCCGATCTTCTTCGTCTTGCCGACGAGGGTCTTCCCGTTCTTCAACACGACTTCGTCCGCGGCGACATCGGCGGTCGTCGCGAGGACAACGAGGAGGGAAGCGAGAGACGCGGGCAGGAATACCGGAAACAAGCGGTTGCGAGTCATGCTAGGACGAGCCTCGTTTGGGAGTGGTCACGCGAAAGAACTCGGGGGCCTTCGACGGTCGGGCTGGTGTGGCACCGGGTTCTGAGGGACACTGTCGAGGGGACTGAAACGGTTCCCCCGGCATATCGTACCGGTCCATTCGGCAGCGTCTACTCGACCTAGTCCACTCGACCATCTGGAGCACAGCGCACGCATGATCCATACCGCCGCGACGGTTCTCTTGATCTTGACTTCGCCGGGGAGTTGGTGCCCCGAAAGGAGCCCTCAGGGGAAGACCTACAAAACTCCGCAAAACCCTGCGATAGAAGGGGTTATAGAGAATCTAAGGAGCCGGGAGAAGGCCCTGAAGTCGGTCACGCTGGAGATGTCCACGATCGGCTCCTACCCGAGTGGATTGACCTTCCGAACGGACGGCACCCTGCGTGTCCTGGGTACGACACACTTTCACATCGACGTCACCACCCGCTTCGTCGCCGCTGACGTGAGCAGCAGGCTGGAAAAGGTCATCAGGCCCGACGGGGCCTGGACCTTTCAGGAGGGCCCGATGGAGAAGAAATACACCCACATGGACAAGGAGTTGATGGAGCGCCTGAAGTTCGCGGAGCGCGCCCTCGCCGCGGACAAGGACACCGCCATGCGCAACCCCGGGCCCATGGCGGGGAAGGGTGACGCACCGTTGGGCAGTGCGATGCTCGCCGCGCTCGACTTGCAGTTCGAACTCGAGATCCAGAAGGAATCGCGGAAGTTCGCAGGAGTCGAGTGCAAGGTGATCAGCGGCCAGTGGCGGGGTTTCAAAGGGCTCGCCAAGAGTCAGATCGACGACAAGGACTTTCCCCGCGCGGTGCAGCGCGTCGAAGTGTTTCTGCGAGCTACGGACGGCATCCCGATCCGGATGGTGCAGTACAACAAGAGCAAGGTCCTGTACGTGAAGGATGACAAGGGTGAGGATGTGCCGCAACACGTGGAGGCCGTCGCGTTCGAGTTGAACATCAAGAACCTGAAGCTCGATCCGAAGATTGAAGCGGCGTCATTCCAACTGAAGGCTCCGGAGGGGACGAAGTTCATCCCGGTGATGGACCACAGATCATCGCGCGCGCAGATCAATCGGATCTTGGAAGAGTACGAGGACCTGAAGGAGAGCAAGAAGCCCGCTTCGCCACCGGTGAAGAAGTCAGGCAAGTAGTCCGCGTCTCGCGCGGGCTACCCCTCTTCCTCGGTCGGTGGGTGGTCGAGGAGCTGCAGGTCGTCGTAACGGTCGAGTGCGTACGTGATCTCGAACTCGCTGTTGAACAGCGCGACGGGGCGGCCGGCCTCGTCGACGACGACCATCGGCAGCATCGTCAAGAGGTTTGGTGAAGTCGACACCATCCACCGGGCGCGGGTGTAGCCCTTGCGGTCCATGCGCGCGACGACGCCATACTCGGACTCGAGCCGTTGCTTGAAGACCTCGAGTTGCAGCTCTCCGACGGCGCCGAGGATCGGATCGCGGACGCCCGCCCGCGGGAAGAAGATCTGCACGACGCCCTCTTCTCCCAGCTGGGCGAGTCCCTTGCGGAAGCCCTTGCTCATGGAGGGGTCCATCGGCCCGGCCTGCGCGAAGATCTCCGGGGCAAAGCGCGGGAAGTTGCGCGCCTCGATGCGGCGACCCGACGACACCACGTCGCCGACTCGGAACAGCCCGGGGTTGATCAACCCGATCACGTCGCCGGGGAACGCCTCGTCGATCGTGATGCGCTCTTGTCCGAAGAATCGGTGGGGGTGGGACAGCCGGACCTCGCGATTCAAGCGCAGGTGCTTCGCAGCCATGCCGCGTTCGAAGCGTCCGGAGACAACGCGAAGGAACGCGATGCGGTCCCGGTGCTGCTTGTCCATGTTCGCGGCGACCTTGTAGACAAATCCGGAGAAGAAGTCCTCGTCCGGTCGGATCTCGGCGTCGAGAGTGGGGAGCGGTCCCGGGGGAGGGCAGAGGTCGATGAAGTTCTGGAGGATGTTCTCGACGCCGAAGTTCGTGACTGCGCTCGCGAAGAACATCGGGGAGATTTCGCCGTCGAGGAACAGGTCTCGGTCGAACTGCATGAGGCACTCTCCCACCATCTCGAGTTCGGTGAGGAGGTGTTCGTGCGCGGCTTTGCCCAGCAGCTTCTCGAGCTCGGCGTCCTCGGGGCCCGTCACCTTGACACCAGCGCGGTGCGCGCCGTGTTCGGTGCGTTCGAAGAGGTGCACCTGGCCGGTGCTCATCTCGTACACGCCCTTGAAGTCAGGCCCTGATCCGATCGGCCACGTCATCGGGACGACGGTCATGCCGAGGACCTTCTCGACTTCTTCGATCAGATCGAGCGCGTCGCGGGTTGGCCGGTCCATCTTGTTGACGACGGTGACGATCGGCAGCCCGCGCTCCTTGCATACCTTGAACAGCTTGATCGTCTGGGGTTCCACGCCCTTCGCGCCGTCGATCAACATCAGCGCGCAGTCCGCGGCGACGAGCGTCCGGTAGGTGTCCTCGGAGAAGTCCTGGTGACCCGGGGTGTCGAGCAGGTTGATGCAGTGTCCCTGGTATTCGAACTGCAGGGCCGAGCTCGAGATCGAGATCCCGCGCTTTTGCTCGATCTCCATCCAATCCGACGTCGCGGAGGCGCCCTTGCCGGGTTTCGCCTTGACCGACCCGGCCTTCACGATCGCGCCGCCGTACAGCAGCAGCTTCTCCGTTAGCGTAGTCTTACCAGCGTCTGGGTGGGAGATGATGGCGAACGTACGGCGCCGGGCGATTTCGTGTTGCAAGTCCGCCATGAACGGGCGGAGATGCTACGGCGGGATGTCCCCGATTCACTTTCGTTCACGAAGCTTTTTTAGCTTCTCATGGTACCGACCGAGCAGTTTCGGGGCCCACGCCGGGTCCCCGTCGTTCCACCTGATTGATCGGCGCAGGCCCTCGATCGCTTCGGCGAACTCGTCGATCTTCTTCTCCCGCTCGGCCCACTCGAGGATGGCGAACCAGAAGCCCCGACCGACCCACTCGCCGGGTTTGGGGCCCTTCTTCCACATTCTGTAGAAGCGCGGACCGAGCTCGTGACGGCGTTTCTGGTCCTTGGCGCGTAGCTCCTCGGAGATGCGCAGGTGGAGGATCTCGCGGTCGAGGATCTCGGCCGTGCGCTGCGGAACGGAATCCGCGATCTCCTTCCGGATCTCGAGGGCCGTGGCCAGGGTCAATTGGCGCTGGTTCAGCTGCATGCGGAGGAATCGGGCTTTCGCTTTCTTGTCGCCCTTGGCCGCGGCGCTACGGAGCCGCACGTACCGCTCAGCCTCCCTGCCGAAGGCTCCGAACTGTCGCTACCCTGTCGCGCGGTCGCGGAGCCTGATCAGCACGCGGCCCTCCCCGTCGAGGAAGGCGATGCTCGGCAGTCCAGTGAGCTTCTTCTGTTTCCGCAGCTCGCCGTGCTTCCAGCCCGCAGCCTTCGAGTCGATGCTGCAAAACAGCACGTAGTCCTCGCCCATGTCCGCGAAGTACTTCTCCGAGAGCGGACCGCTCTCCGCGATCTTGCACGGGGTTCAAGGGCCGGTTGTCGTGAAGTAGCCGAAGATCAGCGTCTTCCGTTTCTTGGCCAAAGTCAGCGCCTTGTCGTAGTCGGTGATCCAGTCCGCCTTCTTCAGGAACGGCGAGGCGAGCTTGGTCTTCAGCAGCTCTTCGGGGGACGGTCGCTCCTGGGCCGCGAGGCCGGTGGCGCTGATCAGCAGGATGGAGAGGAAGCGCATCACACCACCCACTCTACTATTCCTGTCGATCCGGTGCCCACTCCGCGATGCCGTGTCGCCGAGGATGGGCCTGATTTGTCGACGCGTCCACGGTCCACGGCCCGAATGGGCGGTCGAGGTGGAGGAGCAGCGCGGTCCCGTCGTTGGCTTCGAATCCGGTCTTCCTCGACATCGGCGGCTCGTATTTCTTGCGGTACCAAACGCCATCCGCGATCCGGACTTCGTCGATTCGACCCCAGAGGAAGTCGGTGACCTGGCCCTTGGCGTCGACGCTCGCGGCGATCAGTGTCCTCTTTCCCAAGCGCTGCATCCGACCGGTTTGCGCCTCGCTGGCGATCCTCTTGCCGTTCACGTAGATCTGCAACTCGCGGCCGTTGAACACACCGGCGATGTGGTTCCAGACGCTGTGCGGAATCGTCTCCTCTGCGATCACCGTCTGCGCGCCCTTGTCGGTCGTGACGCGGAACGTCGGCTTGCCGTCCACGATGAATAGCTGGAAGTCCTGGTCGCTGACGATCACGTGTCGACCGTCGAGGTGGGTGAGCCCGACGAAGGCGTCGACCGTGAGCGCCTCTCCGGACAAGCCGAGCTTCGCGGATGGTGTTTCCAGGTAGGCGCCCTTCGCCAGCGTCATGTAGCCCCGCGTCTTCGGGCGTCCTGCGGATGCAGGGGGCACGACCTGCATGATGACGGAGCGGTCGTGGACGGCGATGCGGACGCCCGGTGCGAGGTAGTCCGCCTGGATACGAATCCGCGGAATCGCGAACCAGCTGTCGACGGTGTTCGCGGCGCGGGCGACGGAGAAGGGCGCGCTTCCTTCCTTTCCGGGCGCGACGGTGAGGTGGATGTGGTCCGGGATGAAACTCCACCGGGGATCGGTCGATTCCGGGATCAGGGTGAACTCGACGGGTCGAGTCGTGGGGTTGCGCATCACGAGCGTGTAGATGTCGTCGACGCGGCCTTCCGACTCGAGTGCGAGGGGTTTGTGCCCCGCGCCATTGGGTGCGTTGGTCAGCTTTCGTACGTTTGCGATCACTTCCTGGGTCAGTAGCTTGGGATCGATGACCGTTCCCACTGGCAGCGTGCTGACGCGGATGCCGTCCTTGCGCACGGTGACGATGTTGAAGTGGTGGAGGTAGCCGGCGCCCTTCGGGTACTTCTTCGACAGGTTCGACCCGGTCGCCGCGAGGGTGAAGTACTCGATGCCGTCCTTCTTGCCGGCGTAGACCATGTGGTGGATGTGGCCCGCGAACACGGCGCTGACATTGCCGGCGGCGACGAGAGCCTTGTGCACCTTGTCCCAGTCGTCGCCGTAGTTGCCCTTGTGCCAGCGCGGGTGATGCAGAAACACGAACACGTGGTCGCGCTTGTTGTTGGCTTCGAGGGTCTTCTTCAGCCACGCGAATTGTGCGGGGCTCATCTTCTGCAGTGCCGGTTCCTTGTACGAGGCGCGTCCCGTCTTCGGATCTCCTTCATCCGAATAGAGCACGACGAATGCGGAGTTCTTGTGTTCGAACCAGTACCACAGCGGCCCGAAGTGTTTCTCGTAGTTCGCCGTGTGGATGGCAAAGTTCTTCCCGTCGGTCGTCGGTCCGTAGATGTCG
>CAYYAQ010000163.1:0-11621 GCA_964469555.1 uncultured candidatus Brocadiaceae bacterium
CAAGCCCTACGAGAAACTCGTCACGTGGGACGGGCGCTACAGCGACGTCTACGTCGTCAACACCCGCAACGGCAGCCGCCGGAAGTTGATCACGAAGCTGCGCGGGCGCACTTCGACCTCACCGAGTGGGCGCTACGTGCTTTACTTCGGACAGGACTACCAGTGGTACTCGGTCGATGTCGTGACGAAGAAGCAGCGCTGCCTCACGAGCGGTCTGAACGTCTCGTTCCAGAACGTCCTCGACGATCGCCCCCAACCGTCCTCGGCCTACGGCATCGTCGGTTGGACCAAGGGCGACGAGCACGTGTTGATCAATGACCGCTACGACATCTGGAAGATCAGCATGCTGGGTGGCGAAACGACCTGCGTGACGGATGGCTTCGGCAGGGAAAACCGCATCGTCCTGCGCTACTCACGATTCGATCTCGAGGGCGATGACGACACTCTCAGTCCCGACGAGAAACTCTATCTGCCGGACACGATTCTCCTGACGGCCAAGAACGACATCACGAAGGCGCGCGGCTACTACACGGACACGGTCAGTGGAGTCGACCGCCCGAAGAAGTTGCTGATGATCGACCGCTCCATCGGTGGTCTGACCCGGGCCAAGAAGGCGGATCGGCTGTTCTTCACCGTGTCCACGTTCGCGGAGTTCCCCGATGTGTGGGTCGCCGACATGCGTTTCCGCCAACGTCGTAAACTCACCGACGCCTGCCCGCTCCAACGCCGGGTGCGCTGGGGTCGGTCCGAAGTCGTCAACTGGACGAACGGCGACGGCGTCCAGCTGAAGGGAATCCTCATCAAGCCCGAGGGGTTCGATCCGAGACGCAAGTACCCGATGATGGTGTACTTCTACGAGCGCAACTCGGACAACGTCCACCGTTACACGAAGCCCTCCGCGGGGACGTCGCCCAACGCGGCGTACTACGTGAGCAACGGCTACTTGTGGTTCGTGCCGGACATCGTCTACACGATCGGCTATCCCGGCGAGTCTGCCGAGAAGTGCATCATCTCCGGTGTCCAGCACCTGATCGCACAGGGTTTCGTCGACCGCAAGGCGATCGGCACCGCTGGCCACAGCTGGGGCGGCTACCAGACCGCCCACCTCGTGACCCGCTCGAACCTGTTCGCGGCTGCCGAGTCCGGCGCGCCGGTGAGCAACATGTTCAGCGCATACGGCGGCATCCGCTACTCCAGCGGGATGTCACGCCAATTCCAATACGAGCGGACCCAGAGTCGCATCGGCGGCACGCCGTGGCAGCACCCGCAACGGTATTGGCAGAACTCGCCGCTGTTCTATGCCGACCGCGTCAAGACCCCTGTGCTGATCCTGCACAACGACAACGATGGCGCCGTGCCGTGGACGAACGGCCTTGAGTTCTTCATGGCGCTGCGTCGGCTCGGCAAGGAAGCGTACTTGTTTAACTACAACGGCGAGCCGCACGGTCTTCGCAAGACGCAGAACAAGAAGGACTGGACGCGTCGCATGGCGGAGTTCTTCGACCATCACCTGCGGGGCAATCCCGCGCCGAAGTGGATGACGGAAGGCGTTCCCTACGCCGAGCGTGATCGGGAGAAGATCCAGTATGCGCCGAGCTTCATCGACCGGAAAAAGCGCAAGGCTTCCGCGATAGGCACGTCCACGCCGCCGACCCAGAATCAGGTTGGCAACCGCTAGTTTACGGGTTCGCTCGGGTTCTTGTCCCCGCCCGCATCATCCGGCCAGATAGCCGTGAGTTCTTCTGCGGGCGGGCTGAGCAGTCCTTCGCGGGCGAGGACGTGCGCGACCGTGGGCTCGATGCCCGCGAGTTCAATCGCATGTTCGTGCGGAATTTGGAGGAGGGCGCGGTGCGTCTTGGCGAACGACGCTTGGAGCATCGCCATCTCGGTGCTGATGTGCAGGTAGTTGTCGATGACCTCGGCGCTGCCGTGCAGTCGATCCACGAGTTCCTCGTCAGATTTCGCCAGGGCCGTGGCCATGACCTT
Organism: uncultured candidatus Brocadiaceae bacterium; assembly: GCA_964469555.1. GTDB lineage: Bacteria > Planctomycetota > UBA1135 > UBA1135 > UBA2386 > CAYYAQ01. The sequence goes on from CAYYAQ010000163.1 coordinate 1,987, forward strand.
CTTCTTGCGGGCCACTCTGCGGCGGTCACTGCTGCAACGCCCGTTTCTGAGTTTGGCACCCGTGTCGCCGACGAGGATCTTCCGCGCCTGACGAACGGAGTATGGGTTGATCTTCGTACCGTCTGCCCGTTTCTCGATATCTGGGTCGCGACGGGCGAGGGTTTCCATCTCGTACGGGGTCGCGTCGGGCTGCACCGACAGGTACCACACGCACAACGCGACGGCGCGGGTCTTCAGCTGACCGTCGAACGTGGTCATGACCTCCTGGTGTGCCAGGTCGCCCCAGTTCTTCTCAATCGGTTTCCATTGCGTAGCGAGCATCGTTGTGCCTCGGTCATTCCCCAGCCAATATTGGTCGGTCCGCACGTCGGGTGCGTCCCCACCTCATCTCGGCTTTCTGGCCAGTGCGGCTTGTGCCGAACTGCCGCGCGGATTCACCGGCTTGACATGGGGGCTGATCGCCCCACACTGTGGACGGTTCCCGCACATCAGCGAGTTCGTCGCTGGGGATTTATTCGAATCAGGAAGAGCTGTGACTTCTCAGCTGGAGGGTAGTGGGGGAGATGCGAGAGAGCACAGGAAACGATTGCGTGATTGGTTCAGCAAACTACGATCCTCGAGATCTGTAGAATGACCGTCATTCGCATCTACCTAATCGATGATCAAGCGATGATCCGGGCCGGGTTTCAGGCCCTCCTGGAGATGGACGAGTCGTTGAAGGTCGTGGGCTCGACGGGAGATCCACGTCACGGCGTGGATGAGGTCGGCAGGCTCCGGCCCGACCTCGTGGTGCTCGACATCACGATGCCGGGCATCTCCGGCCTCGACATCCTCGCGCCGATCAAGAAGGTGTCACCGGAGACGAAGGTGTTGATCGCCTCGAATCACGAGGGGTCGTTCCACGTGATCCAGGCGATGCAGGCCGGAGCCGACGGCTACCTGTCGAAGGACTCCGAGCCCGAAGAGTTGCGGCTTGCCATCACGTCCATTTTCGCTGGGGAGACCTACGTCTCGCCGAAGGTGACCAACGCACTCGCCGGCGAGTCCAGGACGGACGCTCCCGCGAGTTCGATGCTCGATAGGCTCACGCCTCGGGAGCGCGAGGTGTTTCAGCTCCTCGCCCTGGGGAAGGCCAACAAGGAAGTCGCAGAGGTCCTCGATTTGTCGCTCGGCACCGTGAAGAAGCACCGGGAGAATCTGCAGCGGAAACTGGAGTGCCGCTCCGGCGCCGAGATCGCGCGTCTCGCCATCCGCGAGGGACTGCTCGGCCCGTAGCCCACTACTTCGGTGGCGCGATCGGTTCCATGCCCGTCGGCCCGCCGCGTTGTGATCGGCTTGGAGTCCGGGGGGGTGTTTCTTTGCGAGGCGGTGGACGGCGATCACCGCGACCATCTCGATGAGTCTGAAGCCCACCATGTCCCGCGAGGTCCCCTGATGACGACTAGCGTGGGTCATGTTGCGGTCTCCCAAAACACCAAGCGGTCCAAGGAATCGGTGCCCCCCCCGCGGGGGGATTGATTAGCCGAACGTGGATATCGCGTTGGCCTGGAGAGAAGAACTTCGACATTTTATTCCAGGCTCCGACACTGGGTCTGCGAAGTGTTGCACCACTCGACATGCCAGAATTCATCATCTACCTCACCCTGACGATGAGCACGGTGACCTTCTTCGTGTTCGGGTGGGACAAGCGACGCGCGAGGAAGGGCGGTGGGCGCATCTCGGAGCGCACCCTGGTCGCGTTGTCGTGGGCGACCGGATTCGTCGGTGGGTGGATCGGCATGGCCGTTTTCAGACACAAGACCCGCAAGACCAGCTTCAAGATCAAGATGGCGCTGGTGTCGATCGCGAATCTGCTGTGGGGCCTCCTCTGGTTCGCTACGGCGTCGTGGTGATGAACTCCCGGCGCAAAACTATCGCTCCGCGCACCGGCCGGACGCGAGATGCGCTACCGTGTCGATCGCCTACCCAGCCCGATCATCCCCCGACCGGATTCCATGTTGAATCGACTCGATCGACTCCTCGCTGTGACGCTCTCGTTGCTCGCTTCCCCGGCGGTTTCCCAGTCCGGTCCCGTCGTCAGCGAGATCATGGCTGCCAACATCGTGACGTTGGCGGACGAGGACGGCCATTCGTCGGACTGGATTGAGATCCACAACCCCACGACGAACGCCATCGATGTGGGCGGCTGGTTTCTGACCGATGACAACACAAGCCCGAGAAAGTGGTCGTTTCCCAAGCCGACGAGCATCGGGGCGAGTGGGTTCCTGGTCGTGTTTGCCTCGGCCAAGAACCGATCGGTCGCGGGCAAGCAGCTCCACACGAATTTCAGTCTAAAGCGCGGGGGTGAGTACGTCGGATTGGCGGACGCCACCGGCAAGTTGGTTTCCGACCTCGGCGCAGGGTACCCGCGGCAGTATCCAGACATCAGCTACGGCCTCGAGTTCAAGCCGACGCTCACCACGAAGAAGGTCTACTTCCCCTGGGGAAGCCCCGGGCGGGCGAATGGTCTGGGCGCCGCGGTCGTTGGAGATGTCTTCCACCGACCGTTGAAGCTCAGCGGAGCCGATGACTGCGTTGTCACAGCTGAGGTGGTCAATCCGAATCGCGCCAAGGTCAACAGCATCATCCTCAGCTATCGCGTGGACTTCGCCGCGGAGACCGGGCTGGCTATGAGGGACGATGGCAAGGCGCCGGACCGGGTTGCGAACGACGATCGATGGACGGCTTTGATACCTGCGTCGAAGTATGCGACCGGACAAATGGTCCGTTGGCGCATCAAGACCTCGATCCAGGGTGGAGCATCGGCCACCGTTCCGGTCAATCTCTCGTCGATCAACTCGCCTGCGTACTTCGGAACTATGGTCGACGACCCGGCCTCGAACACCGGCCTGCGGACGTTCCACTGGTGGGTCGCCGCGGCGTGGCGAGCGAATACCACCACCGGAACGCGCTGCTCGGTCTTCTTCGACGGAGAGTTCTACGACAACGTCATGGTCCGCATCCGTGGCAACACGTCGAAGACATACCCGAAGCAGTCCTACAAGTTCGACTTCAACAAGGGCTACCACCTCCTCTACGACCCGAAGAAACCTCGAGTCGAAGAAGTGAATCTGAACACGACGTACGCCGACAAGGCGTTCATCCGGCAGATCCTCGCGTACGAGACGTTTCGCGATTCGGGCGCGGACTACAGCGTCACGTTTCCGGTGCGGCAGCAGCAGAACGGCAAGTTCTTCATGGTCTCGATCTTCACCGAACAGGTGGACGAGGAGTATCTCGAGCGTCAAGGACTGGATTCGACCGGCGCGCTCTACAAGGTCTACAACCAGCTGGAGAGGTTTTCATCCGGTCGCCTCGAGCAGAAGATCACGACGCCGGCCGGGTACGCCGACATCCGGTTGTTGATCAGTTCGATCGCGTTCTCTGGCGCCGCGCGCGACCGCTACCTGTGGGACAACATCGACATCCCGGCGTGCATCAACTACTGGGCAGGGACCGTCCTGATGCACGACAACGACAGCGTCGCGAAGAACTACTACCTCTACCGCGATTCGTACGGAGACGGTGAGTGGCGGTTTCTGCCTTGGGACAAGGACCTGGTCTTCGGTCGTAATTACACCGGCAGCGTCCTCAACGACACGATCTGGGCTGAACGGGACCCCCAGAGCCACCCCCTCTACGGCGACTCGTCGCACCAGAAGATCGACAGACTCTACAACCGGCTCGTCAACGCTCTGCTGCGGGAGCCCGTGATCCGCGAGATGTACCTGCGTCGGCTTCGCACGTTGATGGACAGCTTGCTCAACGATTTGTCGACCCCGGTCGCGAAGCGCTACTACGAGCGGCGCATCGATACCCTCGAGCGGCGGATGACCACCACCGTGGCGCTCGACAAGGCGAAGTGGGGCGTGCCGCAGTACGGGAACCGAAGTCTCGACTTCCACAGTTCGATCGACATTCTGGAATCGTCGTACCTGGACAGGCGCCGCAAGCACCTGTTCCAGACGCACAGCTCCAACTCCAGCGGGATCATCCCGAAGTCCCAGCCGGTGAGTGGTCTGCGGATGGCTTTTGGCACCGTCGAAGATCGTCCGGTGTCGAACGATCTCGCGGAGCAATTCGTCGAGGTCATCAACAGCAACAAGGTCGCCATCGACATCTCGAATTGGAGCGTGCGCGGCGCCGGCATCGAGTTCACGTTCGAGCCCGGCTCCGTGATCGGCGCGGGCAAGTCGGTGTTCGTCGCCGCGCTGCCGACCGCGTTCCGCAAGAGGAAGTCCGGCCCGTCGGGCGGGCAGAAGCTCCTCGTCGTCGGCCCGTTCAAGGGCGTGCTGCAGGCGCCGCTCGGTCTCGTCGTCTACAACGACATGGGATTCCCCGTCACGGAGACCGGCGAGTTCCCGTACAGCCTGACGACCAAGGGCAGCGGCGACGTGCGCATCACGGTTGACAAGGCCATGCCGCGGACGCCGCTCCGCATCCTGTTCTCACTCGACAACTCCGGCGCCCCGGGGTCGGGCCCGATTCTCGGGCTGGGGACGGACGTCGTCGCGCAGCTTGGGCTGCCGCTCGGAACCCCGCCGCTGCATATCTTGACCGACGCGAAGGGTAGCTACGTGTTCATCGCTCCGAACAACACGTTACCCAAGGGACTACAGCTCACGAGCCGCGGATTCTATCTAGACGAGGACGGTCGCATCGTCGTCAGCCAGGTGCAGCGAGTTACGTTCTAGTCCGTTCACCGCCTCAGTCGCGCTCGACCTCGAGTCTTCGAATCGGACTTTTCCTACGCCGGTTTTGCATGCGCCGCGTCGTACACTCAACGCATGGTCACACTGCTCGCCGACGAACTGGCTGCTTACGTTCACGATCACACGACGCACGAGTGCGAACTCTTCGAGCGATTGCGTCGCGAGACGTTCGCCGCGCTCGATGATCCACAGATGCAAGTAGGACGGGTTGAGGGTGCGTTTCTTCGTATCATCGTGCAGATCTCTGGAGCTCGTCGCGTGCTCGAGATCGGAACGTATAGTGGTTACTCCGCGCTCAGCATGGCGTCCGGGTTGCCGAGTGACGGACGACTGATCACGTGCGACATCGATCCTGTTGCAACCGCTGTCGCCCAGAGGTTCTTCAACGAGAGTCCCTGGGCCGACAAGATCGAACTGCGACTCGGACCCGCGCGGGACACGTTACGAACTCTGGCCCAGGAACGCGCCGTGTTCGACCTCGTCTTCCTCGACGCCGACAAGGAGAGCTACGTCGAGTACTTCGATGCCGCGCTGCCGATGGTCGCGTCCGGCGGCCTTATCGTCGTGGACAACACGCTGTGGGGCGGCGCGGTGCTCGATCCGAAAGAAGCGAGCGATCGCGGAATCGTCGCTTTCAATTCGCACGTTCGTGATGACGATCGCGTCGAACAGGTTCTGCTCTCCGTGCGCGATGGGATCACGCTTTGTCGGAAGACATCCTGATAGAGATGCGTCGCGAGATTCGCAACGGGGACGGAGAATGATTGGTCTAATCCTGGACTGACGGCGCCAGCGAATCACCCCACGTCGTGTGCGCCGTCGCGGATCTCCGGATCCGAGCGCTGGTTTCACTCGCCGCGAGAGCGCACACGCACGAGTTAGCGGAGCGCTGGTTTGGTCACTTGCGACCTGGGGCGGACTGTATGCTCCAGAGACCACACCGTCCGCTTACGCAACATCTCGTCGACGACCTCACGGCGATCGAATCCGAATTGCGTTACGCCAGATCGATAGCAGTTCCGTGGCTGCTGGTTCACGGATCGAGAGACGAGATCGTCCGTGTGCAGGACTCTGCGGACATGGTGGCAGCAGCGGGTGACGAGTATCCGCCGACGTTTGTGGAACTTCCGGGCATCGACCATTCGTTCACCGGCGCGGGAATTGCCTCGATGGCCAGGGTCGTGGTCCCGCGGCTCGTCGCGGCGCTTCCTACTTCTTGGCCCTGGGTTGCTATGTTATCCTCAGGCTGTATCCCTGCCCGGACTCTCGCCCTTCGAATGCGCACCACTCTCGTTTCCTACCGCGCCCTCGATTGCCATCCCGGTCGCTGCTACGACTACGAGTTCGAGGACCTCTTCATCGACCTGGTCGGTGCCGAGTTGATCGCGCCCCTTCGTCCCGAACCCGGGACGTTCCTCCGCCGGCGCCGCGAGGACACCCTCGCCTCGGTTCCGCTGTCGGGGCCCCAGGACCTCCTGTTCGTGAATGTGATGTCCGTGTGGGATCTGCACGCGCTGTTGGCGATTCCGGCGTGGCGATCCGGCAGCAAACTCGCGCTGTGCTGGATCAAGGAGTTCTTCGCCTGCACGGATGTCCCGCAGCCCTTGCTCCAGGTCTTGCAGCGGTTCGATCTCGTGATCCTGAACTTCGGTGGATCCGTGGAGTCGTTGCAGCAGCGTCTGCCGGGGACCGAAGTGATGCACATGCCGCTGGGGATCGACACTCTGCGGTTCAATCCGTACCCCGCGTCCCCGCCGCGCAGTATCGATATGCACTGGGTCGGTCGTCACGGCAGCGAGTTGAACGAACAACTGTTCAAGCTAGCGAAGCGGAAGGGACTCTACTACCAATTCAACTCGGCGTACGCAGACCACGTCACGAGCCATCGACACCATCGTGTGCTCTTCAGCTCGATGATGAAGCGCACGAACCTGTTCATCGTGCAGCCTGCCAAGTTCAATGATCCGAAGACGACTGGTGGACAGGAAGAGCTCGGGTATCGCTATTTCGAAGGAGCGAGCTCCGGTGCGCAGATGGCTGGTCACGCACCACACGGCGCGTCGCCCCGGAAGCTGTTTCCGTGGCAGGACGCTCTGATCGAGCTACCGAGAAGCGCCGCTGAAGTGCCCGAGGTCATGTTGGAACTTCTGGGTCGAGATTGGGAGGAGGCGCGGCGCACCAGCGTTATCCACTGTCTTCGGCATCATGATTGGGTTTACCGGATCGAAGCAATTCTCTCCAAGATAGGGATCAGCAATGCGGCTGCGGTAGCCGCGATCAAAACGAGGTGCGATGAACTGCAGAAGGCGATGGAAGTTGTCGCATCCGGATCGACGAACCAGTTGCTCGACATCGACGCGGATCGGCACCCCTAGCTCGCTCCTCTCACCAGATCTTCGCTGCGTCAGGGCAGCTACTTGATCTGCGGCTGGGTTGTGCGCAGATAGGCGAACAGGTCGCGCAGCTGTCGGTCTGATAGCCCTCGCAACAACCCCGCCGGCATCATGGACCCCGCGACCGCCTCGATTGTCGCGATGCGCGTGCGTTCGAGCGTCTCGGAAAGGCCTTCCCCGGACCGAAGCACCACGACGGACTTGTCCTCTTTGACCTTCGCTCCGACGAGGATCCGACCGTCCTTCATCGTCGCGACGAATCGCTTGTACCCTTCGCGGATCTCGGCGCTCGGATCCACGATGCTGAGAAGCATCGAGTCGAGGTCGTCGCGCTTGTACGCGGTGAGGTTCGGTCCGAGGTCGCCGCCGTCGGCGAACAACTTGTGGCACGTGGCGCACCGGGCGAGGAACAGGAGCTTGCCCACGTAGGGGTCGCCGTGGCCCGCCGTGATGAGGGTCCGAATCCGCGCGATCTCCAGGCGCAGCTTGGCTGGTGTTGGCTCGCGGTGCTTGCCCCAGATCTTGTCGATGCCCGCGCGGAGGTGCGGATCGGGATGCCATCGAAGCCGGGCTACATTCTCGGCGGAGAAGGTCTTGGGATCGATCTTGCCCTGTCTCGCGGCGGCGACCAGTTGCGTGGTCCACGCGGGCCGCGAAGCGAGGAGGGAGCGCGCGGCTTCGGCCACGACCTCGGGCATTTCTGAGTAGTGCGCGATGGTGAAGGTCGCGATGCGCGGCTGGTCGAATGCCTGCAGCGTGGTCCACGCGATGTGCCGCACTTCGGGACCGTCCGGATTATTGAACATCCCCAGGATCACCGAGACCGTACGTCGCTCCTTGAGCTCCGCCAGGAGGCGCAGGTAGGTCGTGCGGCGCGCGATTGGTTGGTTGGGGTTCGCGATGATCTCGAGCGCCTTCGCGATCGCCTTCTCGTCGCCTCGTCGTGCCTCTAGTGAAAGCGACGCGACCCCGGAATCGTTGAGCGCCTTGACCAGTGCGGTCGGGAGGCCGGTCATCGCACGACCCTGGAATGCCTGCTCGAACCCGTCCATCAAGTGGCGCTTGGACTCGTCGTCGGACGCCTGTTCGAGCAGCCTCGCGCAGAGCAGTAGGTCACGGTGCTTCCCGGTCGCGGCAAAGCGGCGCATCAACCGCCAGAGGATTTGCTCGCGGACGATGGGGCGCTTCCACAGCGATTCGCTGGCGAACATGGCCAGGATCCGGTCCCCGTGTTCGGCGCACTTCGACTCGAGAGCCCACCAGAGGAGCAGCGGGATGTAGCGATCCGAGCGGTCGAGGTCCCGCTTGGTCAGCTCGTCGAAGAGTCGAAGGCTGACGTCCGCGGGCAGGCGCTTCGCGGTGGACGCGAGCTGACTGCGCACTTCTGGGTTGTCTTCGTTGCGGGCCAGCGAGACGAGCTGCTCGGCGATCGCGGTCGAGACCTTGCCGCGATCGCCGAGCAGGCGCGCGGTCCACGCGCGGACGTGCGGATCGCCGTGGTGCAATCCAAGTCGCGAGAGATCGTCGTCGAAGAGGTCGCAGAGGTTCCGCGCCCAGAGTTGCCCGATCGTGAGTCCTTCCCTGTCGCTGGCTTCTCCGAGGATCTTGGCGGCAGCTGGATCGCGTTTGTCGGCGAGCACGCGAAGCGCTTGTTCGCGGAACCAACGATTCTCGTGCGCGAGCATCACGATGAGGCTCTTCACGTCGAGCTTCATGAGGTCGAATGGTTTCGAGGGCTGGTAGTCCAGGCCGCGGATTCGGTAGATGCGACCGGTCTGCTTGTCGATCCGCCCCTCGTGATTCCGGTAGTGGTTGACGTTGCTGTCGTACCAATCGCAGATGTAGATCGCGCCGTCGGGGCCGTGCTTGATGTCGACGGGACGGAACCACTCGTCGACCGTGCGGATCGCGGCGCCGACGTCCCTTGTCCGAAACGTCGCCCCGTCGAGGGCCCGTTCCACGATGGGGACGTACCGGTTGATGGGGTCGATCGCGAAGAGCTTGCCTCGGTACCGTGCCGGAAGGGAGTTCCCCTCGTAGACGATGAAGTTGTGCGTGAACCGGGCGACCTTCTTGTGCGGCATGTGTGGGAAGAACCCGAACGCGTGCGGATTCGACAGCGGCCCGTGTTTGTTGAAGCCCTTCCGAAGGTAGCCGCCCTGCGGGTAGTGGAAGCCGCGGGTGTCGCCGCCGTTGTGGCCGGAGAACACGCGACCCTTCGCGTCGATCTCGCAGCCGAAGGCGTTGCCGCCCCCCTCGGCGAACACCTCGAACACCCTGCGTGTGCAGGGGCGTGGTGGTCTTGCCGACGACGACGATGTCCGCGGTGACCGTCGAACCCTGCGCCCCGTACAGCCAGCCGTCAGGACCGAAGCGAAGGCTGTTCACGATCGAGTGCGAATCCTCGAGTCCGAATCCTTTCAAGTGCACGGTTGGCTTGCCGTCTCCGTCGGGGACGTCGTCACGATTCCGATCCGCGTAGAACAACAAG
>CAYYAQ010000164.1:0-11579 GCA_964469555.1 uncultured candidatus Brocadiaceae bacterium
TATCGCGGCAACAACGGCCGAACTGGCTACACCGCGGAGCAACTGCCGAAGGGGCTCCGGCTCCGATGGACCCACGATGCCGCTCCCCCCGCACCGGCGTGGCCGGCGCCAGCACGCGGGAGTCTCTGGCAGAGACTCGAGAACATCGAACCCCGCGTCGTCGATGACCGCGCGATCCATCCGGTCGTGGCCAGCGGTTGTGTTCTGTTCGGTTCGTCGCGACAAGACGAAGTCGTGTGCCTCGATTCGCGGTCCGGGCAGGTGCGGTGGCGAGTCGTATGCGATGGACCCGTGCGTTACGCACCGACCGTCGTCGGACAACAGGTCTTCGTCGGTTCGGACGACGGAGTCGTGCGCTGCCTCTCCATCCGCGACGGTGCGGAGATCTGGCGCGAAACGATCGGACCCAACGCACCGAAGATCCCGGGAAACGGGCGACTGATCAGCCCCTATCCGGTGCGCACTAGCGTGCTGGTCGAAGGCGGTATCGCCTACGCGTGCGCTGGTCTGTTTCCGATGCAGGGTGTCTACGCCGCGGCTCTTGATTGCAAGACCGGGAAGAGCGTCTGGCATCGCCAACTCCCGACGCAATCTCCGCAGGGCTACCTCCTCGCGACCGAGAAGCTGCTGATCGCACCCCACGGTCGCGCCAACCCGTTCTCACTCCATCTCGACTCTGGCAAGTCGGGCCCGAGCTTCGGTGGCGTGGGCGGGACGTTCGCGGTCATCGCCGACGAACACCTCGTCGCGGGTCGAGGCAACGACGACACACTGTTCTCTTCCACTGCATCGTCGGCCCGGAAGTTCGTGAGTTTCTCCGGCCGTGAACTCGTCGTAACCCCCAAGATCTCGATCCTCCTGCGCAAGACGGAGGTGCTCGCGTTGGATCGGCCCAGATTGAACGCGCTGCGACGCGAACAACAGAACCTCGCTCCCCGTCTGAAGAAGAAGCCGCGCGACAAGAAAGCCGTGGCGCGCGCCGCCGCCATCAAGGTCGAGATCGAGGAATGCGTGCTCTGGCGCATCGCGCACGTCAACGACGTATCGAGCGCGATCGTGGCGGACGACACCGTCTGCCTCGGGCGCGACGGCGGCGTGGAGTTCCGCAGCGTCAAGAAGGGCACGGTGACGGCGAAGGCAAAGGCCGCGGGTAGGATCGTTTCGATGGCTGTCGCCGAAGGCCAACTGATCACGACGACGGCGACCGGCAAGATCCTCTGCTATGGGAAGGGTGCGCCAGCCAAGAGGAACGTGAAGGTCGCGAAGCAAGGCGTGCTCGTGACCGCCGCGGCCCGCGCAGAGATTCGTCCGTGGTTGGAGCCGCTGGATTCTCCCCGCGGCTACGCGTTGATCGTCCAACCTGCCGCGCTCGGGGGCGTCGGGGCTCTTCTCGCGAGGAGTGAATTGCACGTGGTGGTCACGCACTCCGACCAAAGGAAGGTCGACCAGTTCCGCGCGGAGCTTCGTGCCGCCGGATCCTACGGCTCGCGGGCCGTCGTGCACCACGTCGCCCACGGCGCCGCGTTGCCGTTCGTCGAAGGCTTCGCCAATCTCGTCGTCGATCTCAGCGGAAACGGCTGGCCCTTCGCCGATCTGCGTTTACTCGCCGCGCCCGGTCGCGGCGCCGTCGTGCGCGAGGCGAAGGTCTGGCGTCGGCCAAAAATCGAGGGAGCGGGGTCCTGGACTCACCAATACGCGAACCCCGGCAACACAGCCGCGAGCGAGGATCAACTCGTCAACCGGCAGCTCACGCTGCAGTGGTTCGGCGGTCCCGGCCCGCGGCGAATGATCGACCGGCACATGCGCGGCCCGCCACCGCTGGCCATCAACGGCCGCATGTTCATCGTGGCCGAGAACGGTCTCATCGGCGTCGATGCGTTCAACGGAACCGAACTGTGGGACCTCGAACTCCCGGACTCGCAGCGCTACGCGATGCCCTATGACGCCGGCTACATCGCCTGTTGTCCGGATCACGTGTTGGCAGCGGTCAACGCGAAACTCTGGGTCATCGATCCGGCGACCGGGAAGGTGCGCCGCCGTGTGCCGGTTCCGAAGTCGCGCGGCGCGAAACAACACTGGGGTTTCGTCGGCATCAGCGGCGGACGCATCTACGGGTCGACGATGCTCGCGACGGCGCCCCGGACGAAGCCCGGTCGGAAGGAAGTGGACGCCGCCTATCGAAGCGGACGACCAGTAGTCACGAGTCGCAGTCTCTTGTGCATGGACCCCAAGTCCTGGACTCGCCGCTGGAATGTGAAGCGCGGCGCGATCGTCAACCCGACGATCACTCTGGGCGACGACAAGATCTTCTTCGTCGAGTCTCGCAACAAGGCGAGCAAGGATCACGCGACAGGTCGAATCCCGCTCGCGACGCTCCTGGGCTCGGACGCCTGGCTGGTGGCGCTGCACGCCAGGACGGGAAAGAAGGCCTGGGAGATTCCGCTCGTCCTTCCGGAGTGCCGGAACGTCCTCTATCTCGCGGCCACCGGCGATCGACTCGTCCTTCTAGGCTCGCGCGACGACCCCAGACGCGACGCCCACTACCACCTCCGGGTGATGTCGACCGACGACGGCAAGGAGATCTGGCGCGCCGGCCACGGCAACGCGAAACCGGGGCAACTCTCCCACGGCGAGCAGGTGCATCACCCGGTGGTCCTTCAGGGGCTCATCGTCGCCGAGCCGTTCGTCTATCGCCTCGCGGACGGCACCCGCGTCAACCCGGATGGCGGTAACAAGGCGTGGAGCATCAAGCGTCCTGGACACAGTTGCGGCACGATGTCCGGCGCGGGGAGTTGCCTCTTCTTCCGCGCAAACAACCCCACGCTGCTCGATCTCTCGGAAGATCGGCGCGGGGATCGCTTCGTCAAACTCGCGCCTTCAAGGGCTGGATGTTGGATCAACATCATCCCCGCGTGCGGCCTCGTTCTCATTCCAGAGGGCAGCGCGTCGTGCGTGTGCCACTACCCGTTGCAGACATCGATGGCCTTCCGACCCCGCAAGCGATGAGCCACACTTCGATCAAGTTGGCCATGGGCCAGATGCGCGTCGAGGGCGGTGACGTAGAGGGAAACCTCGAACGAGCGTGGACGATGATCCGGGACGCCGCGGACAAGTCCGCACAAATCGTTGCCCTTCCCGAGTGTCTCGACGTCGGTTAGACACACCCCTCGACGCGAGCGAAGGCCACACCCGTGCCCGGACCGACCTCGGACGTGCTGTGCGCCGCCGCGCGCCAGGCGGGGATTCACGTCGCGGCGGGATTGACGGAACGAGACGGGGAGCGGATCTACAACACCGCGCTCCTGATCGGGCCGGACGGCGACATCCTTCTCACCCACCGCAAGATCAATATCCTGGACATCGCGCAGGACCTGTACTCGATCGGCGACCGACTCGGCGTCGCGCACACCGATCTCGGGACAATCGGCCTGAACATCTGCGCCGACAACTTCGCGAACTCGATTCATCTCGGTCACGCGCAAGCGAGGATGGGCGCGCAACTCTTGATCTCCCCCTCGGCCTGGGCCGTGCCCGCCGATCACGACAACGCAAGAGACCCCTACGGCGACGACTGGAAGCCTCCCTACGCGAAACTCGCCCGCACGTACGCGATGCCGGTCGTCGGCGTCAGCAACGTCGGCTGGATGACCGGCGGACCATGGGAGGGTTGGAAGTGCATCGGTTGCTCTCTCACCGTGGGAAGCGACGGCGCGATCGCTGCGGAAGGCCCATACGGCGTCGACGCCGAATCGATGATCATCGTCGATCTCGAGGTGTCAGCGCGCGACGCCGTCGGCACGCGCCTCGCCGAGCGCGTGCACCGCGGCACGTCCGCGATCGAGTAACTACTCGCCCTTCAACATCCGCCGGACCTTCGCCACGATTCTCGATCGCAGCTCGCCCAACTTCAGGAACGGCTTCGCGATCGCACGGCGGGCCGGTGACTTGCTGCCGAACAAGAAGAGGTGCGCGCGCAGAGACACACCCTTGCCCACAGATCGCAGATCGTCCATGGCAGCTTGCGCGTGCTCGACGTGGCAGGCGTCGTACGCCCGACGCAACACGCTGAGCGACATCCGCTCGCGAACCTGAATCCGCACTTCGTCCGGACACGGATACTTGTCCAGGTAGTGGTAATGCAACTCGCGGACGTTCACCGTGAAGTTGAGGATCTTGTTCGGGTCCTTGGACTTCGTGTAGGACTCCTCGAGGTGCCGGTACGTCACGAGCGGCTCGTGGATACACTTGATCTTCGCCAGCCGCGCGATCTCCATCCAGCGCTGGGTGTCACCCATCAGGAATCGCTCGCTGAAGCACTCCTCGTTGTTCGAGAAGACTTCCTTCAGGAGGCGGTTCCGCGCGCACACCGACGAACTGACTATCTCTCGCCTTCTCGTCAGAATCTCGAAGTAGGCGTCGTCGTCCACCAGGTCGGTTGGCATCCGCTGCGCGTTCTTCGTAATCGAGCCGTCCTTCGCCATGTACAGATTGGCGTGCGTGTGGACCATTCCGTAGTCGGGGTTCGCTTCGAGGAACCCGACGAGCTTCGCGAGTGTTCGATCGTCGTTCCAGAAGTCGTCACCCTCGCAGTAGGCGACGTACTGCCCGCGCACCGGGCCGTGCGCCCGCTGTCCGTTCAAGCGACCACCGACGTTCTCATCGGTGGTGACGATTTTCACGATATCGGGGTAGCGCTCCGCAAAGCCGAACACGATCTCGCGGGTACCGTCGGTAGAGCAGTCTTCCGCCACGATGATCTCGAACGAGAAGTCGACCTTCTGGTCGAGGATGCACTGGATGGTCTCCTCGATCCAACGCGCGTGGTTGTAGGCCAGGGTGATGACGCTGACCAACGGGGTCTCCATGGCGATACTGGTCATTCTCCTTCTGTCTCGTCACGCCGTGCCGAGAACGGACGCCTGATCCGTTCAAGGACTCGCCCGAAATCCTGCCGATCTTGAGGACGGAAGCTCATGTACACCGCGACAACGTAGATGGCGAAACCCACGGCGATGTCCAGTATCAGGGTCAACCAGGTATCGCCCGGAACGAGCTGTCGCATTACCACACAACCACCAGCGGACAAAACCGCCGGGATCATCCCGGGCACGAGGGTCTCCCGCAAGTAGCGCGATAACGGAAGCTGCAACATCCGAAGTCCAAGCGGCCACAGGAAGAACAGCTGGAAGACCACACCAACCGTGAGGGTACTCATCGCCGCCCCCATTGCACCGAGGCCTAGCGAGCCGACGAACAGGATCGAGAGCCCGATCTTGGCGATGCTCGATACCATTGTGATCGTCATGAACCCACGCACCTGCGCTTTCGCGACGGCTACGCGGTAGAGCATCTCCGTGCCGTAGGTCAGCGGGTAGGACGAATAGAGAATGACAGCGACGACCGCGGCCCTGGTGTAGGCGTCGCCCACATACAACATGACCAACTCGTGCGCGAAGACGATCAACGGGACTGCGACCGCCAGCGTGACCCACATGTAGTAGCGGTTCCCACGGAGATACGTGTCCCGCAGCGCGTGCTCCTGCTTCGTGGCGTGCATCGCTGTCAGCGCAGGCTGCAAGACACCGGACGCGACCGTCACAAGTTGGGTCATCTGCCGGTCGGGTATCGATCCGATGTGGAAGGCGGTGACCTCGGACGCGTCGCTGAAGCGATTCAGGATGATCGCATCGACGCTCGTCCGCACTCGGTAGATCAGGTTGCCGAGCATCATCCACGCACCGAACCTGGTCAGTTCGTTCCGCGACGAGGCGCGCACAGCACTCTTCTCGTACCGAAGTTCAGGGATCAGCCGGCGAGACACTACGGCGGAGACGACCGCGGCCGCGACCGTGCCGACCGCTGTCGCGAGGACGACCCACAACACACGGGTGCTCACGCCGAACAGGAGGGCACACATGATCCCGAGCTGCAGAACCTCCTGACCCAATAGAACCATGTTCAACCACGTGAACTTCTGCCGCACGTGGATTCCGACGCTGAACGGAGCGAGGAAGAGCGCGATCGCCTGACTCCCGACGAGCAGCACCATCATCAACCGGGCGTCCTCGACGAGTCTCGGTTCGATGTTGAGCACCGAATCGATCTTCCACGCCGCCAGCCCACCCAGTGCTGCGAACCCCGCGATGCTCCACGCGATCATCGGCATCATCGACGAGATGATCTCGGTGACCTTCTGTCTATCGTTCCTGGCGTAGGCGTCCGTGACGTACCGCGCAATCCCTCCAGTCAGGATCGAAATGAAGATCTGGAGAAAGAGAACGAACGAGACGATCACCGGGTACGGCGCATAGGCGTCAGCGTCAAGCCTCGCCAGAAGGTACTGGTGCAGCCACAGCAGAACACCGACGCGCAACGCCCGCGTACTCACGGAACTCAGGGCGTTGATGAGCACGAGCCGTTTGCTGATTTCTACGCTCGTTGCCAAACGGATCTATCGGTTGAGGAAGTCCAGGATCAGGTTCTCGTTGAATCGACGGAAGCGCTCCTCGACGAAGCCTTCCCTGTTCAGCCCCCAAGACCAACGATTAGTGCCGGAACTAAAGACCTTCGCGCCCGTGTCTGATTCGAAGTAGACCGCTTCGGCGCGGTCCGTGTTCCCGTAGTCGCCGACACGGAAGATTTCGACGTGTCCTGTCGCAGTCAACCCCCGTGTCGACCCAGTTGAGAACATCAGCTGGAAGCTCTCGCCGGGATCGACGCTGTGCACGTTCACGTGGCCCCAAACCCTTTGTGGGCCAGGAGACTGCGACGTGTTGTACCAGAACGATTCGCGCCGCCGATACAGGAACTCGCGGATGACGCCGGGACACCATCGGCACAGCGCACAGCTGACGACTGTGCACACCTTGCGCACGAAGAATGACTGCGAGATGTCCGCCACGATGCACCAACGAGGACTTCCCCTGGCCAAGCTTGGGATAGCCACTCCGTGCCGCCGACGGTAGATCGTCGCCACCTCTCATGCAACAGGGAACGACACTTGCGGGCCTAATCGCCTTTGGTAGGGGGATTTCAAGTCCTGCCAGATCCTTGCACCCGAGGACCGAGGGAGCGATAAGTTCATACCGGTGAGCCTCAGTCGCGTCATCCGAGAATCACGACTTGGGTCGTGTTGGAAGTGCATGTCGTTCAGCGTCGCGATGTTGGCGCTAAACGCTTGGGCGTTCCTGGTCGCCCTCCGCCTGAACGTGCTGGAGGACAGCGGGTTCTTCGGCTCCGGCGTCTTCCTCGTGGCGATGCTCAGCGGCATGTGCGTCTTCGCACTCCTGACGACCGCGCACGCCATCTGTCTGGTGCTTCGCGCCACGATCTGGACAGACAGTCGCGACTGAAAGAGCGGCGCGCGCGCGTCGTTCGAGAACCGACAGAAACTCGAACCCGCGCCGCTGCGCGCGACGTAATCGAGACTGGAACCGAGATCACTTTTTCTTCCTCGCGAAGCCTATGAAACGCGCGGCGTTCGCTGCCCTCAGCGTGCTGTTGTCATACCCGTCGTCCGCTGCCCAAGAGGCCCCGACGCAGATCCTCGTCGCTGGTCTGCGCACCGGAACGACGGTCCCCGGCGGCCTGCTCCATCTGAAGACCGGCGCGGCTTCGCCGTTCCAGGCGATCCCCGCCTCGCTCTCGTTCACCCAGAACCCGGCCAGCCTGGCCCTGGACGGCGTTGATCCAACGATGGTGTACGTAGGCACCTACGGGCGGGCAGCGAATGGCGATCCCGGTCCGTGCCATGTACTCGCGCTGCGCATCGCCAACGACAAGATCGTCTCCTACCAGCAACTGAACGCCGAACCCATGTCGGAGGACTACGTCTCGACGATCATCCCGATCGGCAACGAGGTCTACTACCTGGGTCGCCGCACGATCGGCTCCGTACCGAAGGTCGGCGGACCGGTGAACAAACTCATCGAGTTGCCGGACTGGATGGATCCGCGGGGCATGGCCAGCGACGGGCGTTTCCTCTACACCGCGGTGGGCCCTCGATACATCGTCAAGATCGATCTCGCTCGACCGACAGTGATCCAATCGTTCGCCAGGCTGAAGCAATACGCCGCGGAGCAGATTCAGAACGTGGCGATCGACAATGCCGGTGACCTGCTCGTCGTAACGTCGGACCTGACGCTCCAAGCCCGGCTGTTGCTCCTCGACCACGTCAGCGGTCAAGTCCTGAAGCAGATCCGGCTGCCGCTGTTCGGTGCCCGGGCCGTGGCCCAGGATCCGGACACGGACACGATCTACATCGTCGGCGGCAGAGATGCGAACGGCTCCTCCTCCTCGGCGGTCACCGTCGACTACTGGAAGGTCTCCAAGGGACCGGTCGGCAACACTCCGAACGCGTTGCCCTCGCTGATCGTGATGAAGCCACGCAACATATATCGCAAGGGCGCAGCGTGCACGGACAGCGACGGGCGTTACGCGAAGATCGGCAGCTTCGGTCGAGCGAGCAGCCAGCGTTCGGGTTTCGCCCTGACTCTCGACACCAAGCCGAACCGACAAGCCGTGTTCGCCCTTGGTATCGAACGATCAGGCTTCAAGGCATTCGACCTCGCGTTCCTCGGTGCGCCGGGTTGCCTCATCGGCGTCGAGCCGTTCCTGCGGCGCCTCACCAGAACCGACAGCGCGGGACACGCCAGCATCACGTTTCCGCGACCCGCGGCGCTCTCGCTGCACGCCGTCGTGCTCAACGCGCAGTGGTTGGTCGGCGATCCGGGGGTCAACGCTCTCGGCATCATCACGAGCGCAACGGCCCGGATCGTCGTGCGCGACTGAGATTCCTCGCTACGTTCCCAGGGCTCGCGTTCTACGATCCGCGATTGGGGAAGACTGGCCAGGCCGTGCAGCATCCGTCACAGTGATGCCCATGCCATGGGCAAGAGGAGCAGCGCGCCGCGCCGTACATCGGGGAGAACATGGAACATTTCGGCAAAAAACCGGCCTCTTATTGCACCGCATCAGAACTCTGTCTCACGTGCAAGTGGAATCAACGCATCCGGGACCTTACGGTTGGCTGGCCTCGCACTCTTCGGCTTTTTGTCTCGACCCTGTGGGGTCGCCCTCGTCTCACTACTCACGCTTCGACGCCAGTTCATAATCGTGGTGTATGGTTTTGATGGTGTAAGGAAAGCCTCGGCCGCCACTGAGAACGAAAGGGAATTCAAGCAGTCATCGGTATCAACGGTTGCTGCAGCACCACACACATGCTGCGAACACATCAACATCTCCTCCATCGTGGAGTCCAGTCACTCGACATCCTGATCGTAGGGGTTGCCGTATGGCTCGGCGCGCTGGTCGTTGCGACTCGTGCTGTGGAGCTCGCGATCGTCCTCCAACAGGCCGCGATCATCTGCATGTCCTGGGTGCTCGTCTCACTGCGGACGAACTTCTATCAGTCGCGTCGCACCGAGAGCCTTGCGCGGGAGTTCTTCGAGTTTCTCGAGACCTGGCTCGTGACGCTGGCGCTCGGTTCCCTGCTCACCTACGCGCTGTGGAACAGACTGACGTTCGACGTCATCTCGACGTTTTTTGCCGCGCTGCTCGGGATCAGCGGTCTGCGCCTCTCGATTCGACTCGGCCTGCGCCGACTCCGCGACCAGGGCAAGAACCTCCGCAAGGTCGTCATCGTCGGTCGCGGACGCATGTCTCATAAGATCGAGGAGACGGTCCGGGACAAGGGCTACTACGGCCTGCGCGTAGTCGGCTCGTTTTATCTTCGCAACGAGATGGGTCCTCCTCCGGATGACGTGACGTGCCTCGGTGACGCGGCGCAATTCGCCAAGGCCATCACCGAGATGGAACTAGATGCGGTCATCCTCTGCCCGGATCTGCGTGTGAGTTCTTCCGACATCCAGCACATCCTCGACAAGTGCGACGTCGCCGGTATCCAGTGCCTCTACGCACCGGACTTCCTGCACCTCAACAACCTGACGGTCACGAGCACGTCGTTCAGTGGCATACCGGCGTTCACGTTCCAGCCGTCCCTCGGCTCGCCGACACACCTCGCGATCAAGCGCGGGATGGACATCGTCGGCGCTACCATCGGCATCACGCTGTGCCTGCCGGTGCTCGTGGCCGTCGCATTCACCGTGAAGCTCCACGACCGCGGCCCCCTCCTCTTCCGCCAGGTCCGCATGGGGAAGGACGGTCGCCGGTTCTACTGCTACAAATTCCGCAGCATGTGCGTCGACGCTGAGGCGAGGAAGCACGAGGTCGCCCAGCTCAATGAGCAGGACGGCCCTGTCTTCAAGATCAAGAAAGACCCCCGCATCACCCGGGTCGGTTATTTGATCCGGAAGTACAGCCTGGACGAACTGCCTCAGCTCTTCAACGTCCTTCTCGGCGACATGAGCCTCGTCGGACCGCGCCCGCCGGTTCCGTCCGAGGTCGCCCGCTACTCGTGGTGGCAGCGTCGCCGCATCTCGGTTCGCCCTGGCCTCACCTGCCTCTGGCAGGTCAAGGGCCGCAACAAGGTGTCCTTCGAGAGGTGGATGGAGATGGACCTGTTCTACATCGACAACTGGTCGCTGTGGATGGACATCAAGCTGATGGTGCAGACGATGCCAGCGGTTGTCCGCGGCACCGGATCCTAGCCCGTCCAGGGGCGAGGCGTTTTGGACGAATACCCTCCGCGGAGGAGGTTCAGACCTATCGTCTCACCTGACGAAGTAGACTTAGGTCGTCGTGCAGACGCGGCGTCCTGTCGCGAAATGCTACAGTCGAGAATGGCCCCACCGTCCGAGGCATCCCCAGACGAGAACGATCGCTCTGGGGCGATCTGCTTTTGCGGGCAGGACTGGTGGTACCACAATCGCGCGCACTCCGACTTCCAGCTGATGATCCGCATCTCCAAGCATCAGCGCGTCTTGCTCGTGAACAGCATCGGGATGCGCATGCCGGTGCCCGGGCGCACGTCGAAGTTCCTCACGAAGATCCTGCGCAAGCTCCGCAGCATGACGAAGCTCCTCCGGCGACCGCTGCCGGACCACCGCGACCTGTTCGTCATGACGCCGATTTCGGTTCCTATCTTCGGCCTGCCCGGTCTACGGCTCCTCGCCGTGTGGTTCGTGCGGGCTCAGGTGTCGCTCGTCGCCTGGTGGTTGGGCATACGCAACCCGATGATCTGCGTCACGCCACCTACCGCGTGGGGAATCGTCGCACCCATGCGAAAGCGCTGCTTGATCTACAACCGGTCCGACAAGCACTCCGCGTTCAAGGAAGCGAATACCGCCATGATCCGCGAGCTCGAACTCGCTTTGATGCAAAACGCCGACCACGTGCTCTACGTCAACCGTGAGCTGATGGCCGAGGATGCGCCAGATTGCCGTGACAACGCGTTCTTCCTGGACCACGGCGTGGACGCGTCGTGGTTCGACTCCGGCGGCGACCCCGAACCGAGCGAGCTGGTATCGATTCCTCACCCGCGCATCGGCTTCTTCGGCGGTCTGCGGGCCCACCTCGTCGACATGGACCTGCTGGCCCGTCTCGCGGACGAGCTACCGGAGTGCCAGATGGTGCTCGTCGGCGACGCCGCGAGCGACATCGAAGACCTCATCGCCCGCGAC
>CAYYAQ010000165.1:0-11577 GCA_964469555.1 uncultured candidatus Brocadiaceae bacterium
CATCCCCTGAAGGACTGGTCGGACCTGGCGGGTTACCGGCCACCTGACCCGATGACGGGCGAACAGGGCGTGCAGCAGATGGTGGCCGAAGTCGATGCCGACGATCACCGGCACTTCGTCTTCGTCGACGGCGGCGAGATGCCGTCGAGCCGCGGTATCTACTATCACCGCGGCCTCGACATCGGCGGTGCGGAAGAGATGGTCGAAGTCGTCGCCGCGGCCGACGGTCTCGTCGTATCGCTTGCTGACGTCGCGAGTCCGGATCACCTGATTTGGTCCTGCACTCCTGACTGGGGGGTCTCGCGCACCTTAGCGAAGATCTGACCAAGGCAAACCTGTCCGCAGCGCACCGCTTACTACCGCGAGTCCCCCACAAATATCCTCAACTCGAAGACACGGGGTCCTTTCCGCGCGTCTAACGGGGCCACTTTGAGCCCTCGATTTGTTTGAGGGTGAGCTTGGTGGGGTCGAGGACGACGTGCTTGATGCGCTGGCGCTTCCAGGTGTAGGTGATGTGGACCAGGCCGTCCGGTGTCTGGATGACGGCGGGGTAGGAGAATTCGCCCTTGCTGCGCTCCAGGACGGCGGCGGCGAACCACCGCTTGCCGTCGTGGCTGAGCGCGACATTCAACATCTCGCGACCACTCGGGAAGGCGCCGCGGCGTGCGGTGTGGTTGTAGACGAGGAGTTGCCGACCGTCCGCGAGCGTGACCGCGTCGGTGCCGGAATTCGGGTTGGGGAGAACGGTCGCCTCGGGCTTCGACCACGTCTTGCCGAGATCCGTGGACCAACTCGTGACGATCTTCCCCTCCCGGCTGCGACACAGGATCTGGAGCTTGCCAAAGGGATACGTCAGGATGCTCGGCTGGATCGCGTTGAATCCCTTGGCGTCGTGGATCGGTCCGATCCGCTGCCACGTCCGACCGAGATCGCTCGTGCGTTCGAAGTGCACCCGCCACCCGGCGTACTCTGTGCTCGAACCACACAGGATGTCACCCCCCGGCAACTGGATCGGCTTGTTCTTGACCGGCCCGTCGATTTTTTCCGGCAAACGCCACGGCGTCTCGAACGTCACGCCACCGTTCAGTGACTTCGACATCATCCCCCACCACCGCCGGGGATCCGGACCGCACTTGTAGAACAACAACAACGGCTGCGCCTTGCCGCGCACGGGCGCTGGCTGGAACAACACGGGATTCCAACACGGGTGACGGTGCGCCTTGTTCTTCGCATCGACGAACTGCACACCGTTCGCCACCTCGACCGGGGCGGTCCACCGCCCCTCGACCTGGCGGGACACCCAGATTCCGACGTCCGGATTCTTCTCGTTCTTGCCTCCGAACCACGCGGCGACCAGCCCGTCCTTCCCCTTTGCGATCGTCGAAGCGTGACACCGCGGGAACTCCGCCTTCTCGAAGATGAATTCCGCAGTCACGACTTCCACCTGCGCACACGCGCCGCCTCCGACAGACACCGCGATGAGGATCAGGCACCTCATCGGTTCTTCTTGAAACCCGTGAACAACCCGAGACCCGCGAGCGCCGCGTTCGGCAGACTGCCGGTGATGAAGGTCCGGAACTTCTCGAACTGCCCCCTGAACAGTCCCCCGAATTGAGTGAAGGCGTCGTCCAACGCCTGCCACTTCACCTCGACGAACTCGAAGTACGACAGCAGGAACAGGCAGATCGCCAACCCCCCGATCAAGAACAGAACCAGCTTCAGGAACGCACGCGTCGCGTAGCCCACCGAGAACCCGACGAAAAAGCTGAACCCGAACTTGAAGAACGCCTCGGACCACGGCGTCAGCGCTTCGGGACCATTCTCAATGGCCTTGGGATCCTGCCCCGCATCGAGCGTCGAGGGCAATCCGCCCAGGTCCGTGACCTTCTCCACCGGATCCTCGACGAAGATCGTGACGACCGCCGCGACCAGCATCATCACCGCGCCGGCGATCATCGTCTTCTTCCACACGGGAAGCATCGCGAGGTAGGTCCGAGGCGCGAACGGCCGTTCGACAACAGCCGGTATCGATTCCTCTTCAAACATCGCGGCGACTCTAACCGACGCTACTCCTCGAACATCGCCTGAAACCGCATCGCGAGCTCCGGGCCAGCGCGGCCATCCTCGTGCTTGAAGAAGACGTAGGCCCCGTCCCACCCAGTCTCGCACAATCGCGCCCGCAAGTTCTCGAGATCGGCATCGGCATACTCCTCGCGTCGCATGCGAACGTAGCCCCAGACGGACTTGCTCAGCGCTGCCGCCGAATCACACGTCTCCCTGTCGCTGACCACGATCGCCGCGGAGGCGTCGCGCAGCACATCGTAGACTTCATCGCGGGCCGCAGTAGACCTTCACCGCGAGGATGATACCGGCCAGATCTCGGAGTACAATGCGTCGTACGCGGCGACCATCGAATCGACGCCAAAGCGCGCGGCTTGCGCGCGACCGCGGTCGCAGAGCGGGTCGTTTGCGCGTGGTTCGCGCAGTACTTCGTCGAGCGCAGAGGCCAGGGCCGCGACGTCGTCCGGCGGCACACGAACGCCCACGTCGCCCATGACCTCGGGAATGCTGTCCACCCCGGTCGCGACCACCGGCACGCCGGCGGCGAGCGCTTCGACCAACGCGAGACCAAACCCCTCCCACCGGCTCGGCATGCAGAACGCGTCGATCGCCGCGAGTACGCCTCGCACGTCGTCCTGGAATCCGACGAAGTGCACGCGCTCCGCGACACCGAGGTCCCGCGCCAACACGCGCAAGACGGACTCCTCTTCGCCCTCGCCGGCGACGACCACGGAGCTGTCCGCGGACATCGTCGCGAATGCACGCAACAGCACATCCACGCCCTTCTGATGCGACAACCGACCGACGCAACCGATGAGCGGACCGTCAGTCGGCAACCCGAGCGCACGACGCGCGGATTCCTTTGCGGGAAGACCCAGGAAACGATCGACATCGATGCCGTTGTAGACGACCCGGGGATTCGCCACGCCGAGGTCGTCGCGGGCGTGCCGCGCGACCGCTTCGGAGACACAAACCGTCACGTCGTCGCGCCGCACCCCCAATCGTTCGAGGATCCGTCGCAATCGCAGCGGACGTCGCTCGACGATGTGGATCGTGGACACCACGCGCTCGGCGCCGACGCGACGCCCGAGCAACCGCGCCGCGAGGTTCGCGTGGAAGAGATGGGCATGCAGGATGTGCGGTCGAAACTCCGCGACCCCGCGGGCGAGTCGCCGCGCCCCGAGAACGTCGAGCTTGGACCGCATGCGAGCCGGGAACACCGGGATGCCCGCAGCCTCGAGATCCCGGGCGATCGCGCCGTCGTCATCATCTCGACTCGTGAGCGAACAGACCCGCACGTCGAACCGATCGCGGTCGAGCCGCGTCGCCAGGTCGTACACCACGCGCTCCGCGCCAGCCGGGCGGAGTTCCGTGATCAGCAGTGCAATACGCGTGCGTTCATCCATGGGACGTCGGTCGGCTCACCGGACTGACTCCGACGGATTCTGCGCGTTTCCCTTCCCGAGTGCTCCCCAAAGCGGAACGAAACTGTCAGACTCGATCTCGCGAGGGCTGATCGCTATCTTCGAACCTCTTCCGAATCGTCTCCGCCACGGTGTTCTCCATGCGGAAACTGGCTCTCTCGGCGGTCATCTTGTTCGCTTGCGCATCCTGTAGCTCCGTGCAGACCGCGCGGTCGACGGCAGGAGATCGTGAGGCGAAGATCAGTTTCGAGGCTGGGCAGGGCACCGCGGACCTCGCCCATCGAAACGCCATCGACGTCCTGGTCGACAAGAAGCCCGTTCGCGCATCGAGGCGCAGCGCAGAGTGGTGCCGCGAGGGCGTGGAAACGTGCTGGAAACGCAAGTCGGAGAAAGACGCCGCGAAGGCGGCCCACGACGAAGCTCTGACAATCCACGACCGGTTGATCAAGGAGTGCTTCGACGACCGCTGACCGCGCCTACCCGCCGGCGAGCTTCTTCACGCCTTTCAGGTCGACCTTCCCCGTCCCCAGAATCGGGATCTCATCGACCCTCACGAACTGATCTTCCCGCGGGATGAACAGGTTTGGCAACCCCGTCTCGCGCAACGCCTCGAGGATCGCAGGCAGATCCGATTCGTCCAACGTGTGCACGACGGAGAGGCGCTCGCCCTTCCTGGGGTCCGGTAGCCCGACCACGGAGAAGATCTGGCGATCTGCCTCGCCAGCAGCCTGGTGAAGCGCTTCTTCGACATTGCCGTGGGGAACCATCTCGCCACCAATCTTCGAAAAACGTGAGAGCCGGTCGGTGATGCGAATGTAGCCGTCTTCGTCGATCGTCGCGATGTCGCCCGTGATGTACCAACCGTCGTGCATCACCCTCGCCGTCAACTCCGGCTGCCCGAGATAGCCCTTCATGACGTTGGGGCCGCGCACGAGCAACATCCCGGGTTCACCGGTCGTCAACGGATCGAACGTGTCGGGGTCGACGATGCACACGGCGACACCCGGCAACGGCTGACCGATCGACCCGCGCTTGCTCCCTGCCTGGAAGAAACCGGGTGCTCGATACGGGGCCGTCCCGATCGCGACCGCGGGCGAACACTCCGTCGTTCCGTACCCTTCGAACGGTCGAAGCCCAAAGATGTCCTCGAATGCGTCGGCGGCAGCCGACGACAACTTTTCCGCGCCGGTGAGAACCAGCCGCAGCGACCCGAACTGCCCCGGACTGCACCGTCGCAGGTAGACCTGCAAGAACGTCGGCGTCGCGATCATCAGCGTCACGCGTTCTCTCTTGACCAGCGGCCCGATCGTCGCCGCGTCCACCGGGTTGCTGTGGCAGACCGTGCCGATGCCGTTGTTCGCCGCGAACCACATCCCCATGTAGCCGAACGAGTGGAACTGAGGCAGGATCCCGAGCAGTCGTTCGTTCTTCTCGACGGAGATCACCTGGCTGATAGCCTCGCTATTGCTGTCGATGTTGCTGTGGGTCAACACGATCCCCTTGGGTTCTCCCGTGCTGCCGCTGCTGAAGATCACCGTGACGACATCGCCGATCTCTGGTCGGCGGATCGCTCCGGCGAACCGCTCGAGCGCCCGGACCGGGAAGAACATCGCGCGCAAGAACGCCCCCCGCCGCTCGCCCGAGCTCACCGTCGCGATGACTTCGTCGAGGTAGATGGGTTGGACGTTCGAAGGCAACTCGATCTCCGCCTTCTCGATGAACTCGCGCGACGTGATCACGGTGCGGAGCTCCGCTTGCCGCACCGCTGACTCCAGCCCCGACCGACCGACCGTGTAGTTGAGGTTGACGCTCACGCGACCGGAAAACGCCGCGGCGAAGTTCACCATCGCGCTGCCGACGCTCGTCGGCAGCATGATGCCGACGGTCTCCTGATCGCCCCACGCCTCGCGCAGCTTTCGCGCCAGCAACAGGGAGCCCGCCAACAGAGAGATTCGGCTGACACGTTTTCCAGTCGTGTCGCAGGCCGCCATCGTGAAGCGCCGACGGCGGCAGGTGCGCGTGAGAGTGTGGTGCAATGGCGGTCGCGACTCCTGGCGCATACCCCATGCGCGTTCGTCCAGGATCTTGATCTGCGTGCGGATCTCCTCTGGGGTGGCCGTCGCCGGCATCGGCTCGCCAAAGGACAAGGTCACGGGTCGGGGAATCGGCCCGTTCCAGCTGCGCAGGAATCCGCCACCCTTCGAGCTGAACGGGCTGCCCCAGACCTGGTCTAGGTGCGCCGGGATGACCGGCACGTCATTGCCCTTCAGGATGCGCGTCAGCCCGCGACGGAACGGGAGCAGCGCCCCGGTCCTCGAGATCTCGCCCTCGGCGAAGATGCAGACCAGCTCGCCGTTCTTCAGAAGTCTCCCGGCGTCCTTCATCGCGCGCATCAACTCGCGCGGGCTCGCCGCCGAGATCGGGATCGCACCGAGCACCTTCATGAACGGTCGGAGGAACCAGTGGTGGAAGTACGTCGAGTCGACCAGGAAACGGATCGGGCGCTCACTGCTCGCGATGACGAACAGCCAATCGATCAGCGATACGTGATTGACGACGATCAGCGCGCCGCCTTCCTCTGGCAGGTTCTTCCGACCCTCGACGCGCAACCGATACAGCGTGTTGGTGAGGAACAAGAACACCATCCCTACGAACGCCTTGGGCAACAACCACATCGCCCACGCCGTCGCGACCACTGTCATCAGGCCCGCGATCGTCAGAATCTCCGCCGCGGAGAATCCACCGAAGACCGAGAGGCCGTACACGAGGAACGACCCGAGCATCACCCCGAAGAAAATCGGCACGTTCGCGATCGCGATGACGGCGCCGCGTTTGTCGACCGGCGCGTACCACTGCAGCATCGCCTCGAGCGGGACGACCGTGATCCCAGCGGATACACCGATGAAACCCATCATCGCGAGCGTCCACGCGTAGCCCGGCGCGAACACGCCGAGCGCCGTCGTGCCGAGGGCCAACCCGATAGCGCCAAAGGGAATCAGTCCCGGTTCGATGTGCGTCGGCGAGAGTCGACCGGCGAGAACACTGCCGGCCCCGACCCCGATTCCGAACGCCACAAACGTGATCCCCGCGTCGAAATCCCCCAGTTCGAGAGCCGACTTCGCGTAGGTGAGAACGTCCTGACCCAGCAGGCTCGCGAGCCCCCAGAACACCGTCTGCCCCGCGATGACGAGCTGCAACGTGCGGTCGGCGCGGATCGCCTTCCACGCGTCGCGAATCGGCTTGCTGCCCGGCGATCCGATCGCGGGGACTCGTGGTATCGCGAACGACGCGGACAGGCCAACGATCGCGAACAACGCCAACACTCCCATCGCGAGATACACGTCCGGTCGCGTCGATTCCAACAGGGCGCCCCCCACTCCATAGCCACCGATGATCGCGACGAACGTCCACAACTCCAGCAGACCGTTCCCCTTCGTAATCGTCGCCTCATCGCAGAGTTGCGGCATGATGCCGTACTTCGCCGGGCTGAAGATCGCGCTCTGCAGACCCATGAACCCCAGCACGACGAACAGCGCGTTTCCGCCCGTAGGATCGAAGTAGAGGACTACCGCTCCCGCTGACATGAGCACGAACTCGAGCACCTTCATCGCGATCGTCAGCGTGCGCTTGCTGAACCGGTCGGCCATCAACGCCGACGGCAGCGAGAACAACATCAGCGGCAGCGTGAACACGACAAACGCGATGGTCGTCTGCTCCTGTAACGCCAGTTCCTTCGCGGCGGGATCCGTGATGCCCCTCACCGCCACGGCGCCCGCGAGGAGCGCCACCATCAACTTCATCGCGTTGTCGTTGAACGCGCCGAAGAACTGCGCCGTCAACAGTCCAGCGAGGGGGCGACGGGGTAGCGTGGTTTCCGGCATGGATGGGGCTCTCCTTTTTAGCGTCGTGGCTCGCTGCGGACGCCACCTACTTTCGTCATGATGTGGGTTGACGTGTCGCTACTTGTGCGAGGACACTTGATAAGCAGCACTTATCGATAAATAAAATGCTCCAAGTCCAACGCCTCGAAGGCTTCTACTGGGTCGCGTTCACGGGCGGGTACGCGCGGGCCGCGCGGGCCTTCCCCTACCCGATCACCCAGCCAGCCGTACACCAGCAGGTCAAGAAGCTCGAGCGCGAGTTGGACATGACCCTGTTCGAACGCGTCGGCAAGGACCAGATGCAGCTGACACCGGCCGGCGAGTACCTCTACGGGTTCATCGCCCCGTTCTTCAGGGACCTCCCCGCAGTCACCCGGACCCTCCAGAGCCACAACTACGGCGGGCGGCTGAGCATCTACGCCGAACCCCTGATGCTGCGCCACCTCTTGCCCGCGTGGGTGAAGCGCGTGCAGCGCAAGCGACCGGACATCCAGCGCGAGTTCACCGAGGTCAGCATCGACGCGCTGCGCAGCGGCAAGGCGGACATCATCGTGGCGTACATGCCCACGGAGTACGACGACATCGCGACGATGCAGGTCGCCACGTTGTACCCGTTCCTCGTCATTCCGAAAGATCACAGGCTCGCGAACCGGTCGCGGATCAGCGTCACCGACCTGAAGGACGAGACGTTCATCGCCTACCACGAGGACATGCTGCCGCATCGCTTGCAGATGCAAGCGTTGTTGA
Organism: uncultured candidatus Brocadiaceae bacterium; assembly: GCA_964469555.1. Lineage (GTDB taxonomy): Bacteria > Planctomycetota > UBA1135 > UBA1135 > UBA2386 > CAYYAQ01. Next base: position 8,114 of record CAYYAQ010000165.1, read on the forward strand.
CCCACGGGGTACAACCGTCACGCGTCATTACCACGAGTTCCGCAGATTCGATACTCGGCTTCGTCGAATCAGGACTGGGTTTCTCGCTGGTCCCATCCCTCTCGACCACCGGCCCGCGAAGCCGCGGCATCGTCGCGCGTCTGCTCCCCGCACCCAAGGCAGAGTTCCCTGTCGTGGCAGCGTGGCGGAAGGAGGCTCCCGAGAACCCCATCCTGGACACGGCATTGGAGTGCGCACCCACGTAGCCCACGGGTCACAATGAGCTGGGCCTTGGCACAGCATCGAAAGGACTCGTCGCGCATTGATCGATCGGTACGCCAGCGCTAGGGTCGTCCGACCCTTCGAGATGGAGCCACATGAGAATGTCGATCGCACAATGCGCAATCCTGTTCCCTCTGGTGTTTCTTCAGGGATGCTCGTCTGAAGCGAAGTTGACGCTGAAGTTCAGCGCCATCCCGAACATCGACGCGAAGTTGCTGAAGTTCGAGTATCAACCCGTCGCAACGTTCCTGAGCGAGAAGCTCGGCATCCCTGTCGAGTACGTCCCCGCAGCCGACTACCAGGCATCCGTGGCGATGTTCGTGAACGACGAGATCCAGTTTGCGTGGTTCGGCGGCCTCACCGGCGTCCAAGCCCGCGATCGAGTCAAAGGCGCAAACGCGATCGCGAAAGGCCAGATGGACGCCAACTACAAGACCTACTTCATCGCCCCGAAGGGCACTCCTCTCACCACGAGTGACAAGTTCCCGATGGCCGCCAAGGACAAACGGCTCACGTTCGGCAACAAGGGATCGACCTCCGGTAGGCTGATGCCGGAGTTCTTCATCCGCAAGAACACGGACCTGGCCCCGAACGACTTCTTTGCAGAGGTCGGTTTCTCGGGATCACACAGCAACACGATCAAGCAAGTGGTCGACGGCGGATGGGACCTCGGCGCGGTCGATTTTGCCGAGTACGAAGACCACATCGCGAAGGGCGAGCTGAAGGCCGAGGACTGCCCGATCATCTGGGAGACGCCCACGTACGCCGACTACAACTTCACCACCCGACCGGACCTCGACGAGAAGTACGGAGCCGGATTCACCGAGAGGCTCACGAAGGCCCTGCTCAAGCTCGACGAAGAGATGTGCGCCCGTTTCAGGCGCAAGAAGATGATTCCCGCGGCGAACTCCGATTTCCAGGGGATCGTCGACGTCGCCAGGCAGCTCGACTTGCTACGCTGACGTCGTGTCCCGCGCCGGCGCCCGATTCCACCTCAACAACGTATCCGTAGCTTTCAACGGCAAGGATGCGTTGGACTCCGTCTCCATGGTCATAGAGAGCGGAGAGATGGTGGCTTTTGTCGGCCCGAGCGGCGCCGGCAAGACGAGCGCTCTGCGACTGCTGAACGGAACGATCCGCCCGACGACCGGCGTCGTCCGCGTCAACGGCGAAGAGCTTTCCGATCTGAACAGCAAGAGCATCAAGGCCCTGCGCTCAAAGATCGGGTTCGTGCACCAGGAACACAGCCTCGTGCCAAACCTCCGCGTGTCACAGAACGTCCTCGCCGGTCGTCTGGGACGAACCAGCTTCTGGCGCTCATTGCGCACGATGATCCGACCACCCCGCGCCGATCTCGAACGAGTGCACGAACTGCTCGACCGCGTCGGGATCGCGGAGAAACTCTTCGAGCGCACCGACCGTCTCTCCGGCGGGCAACGCCAACGCGTCGCAATCGCCCGGGCGCTCTACCAGGAAGGAACCGCACTCCTCGTCGACGAACCCGTATCGAGCCTCGACCCCGCGCGCTCCCGCGACACGATCGACCTGCTCACGTCCTTGGCCCGCGAACGTGGATTGACACTCGTGGCGAGCATGCACGACCTGTCGCTCGCGAGAGAGTTCTTCCCGCGGCTGATCGGACTGCGCGACGGCGTCGTGCACTTCGATCGCCTCACAGCGGAGATCGTCGACACGGAATTCGGATCGCTCTACCAACTGGACTCCGAAGAGATGTGGGGCAATGGCTGTTGACCGCTCGCGGCGACCCGCGCCCGTGGGCGCGCGAGGCGGCCTCGTCCTCGCGATCCTCATCGCCTTCGCTTGGGCCGTCTGGCAGCTTGAGCTGGACTTCGCCGCGTTGTTTCCGAGCGGCGCGCGACTGACGATCCTCGGTGACTTCTTCCTCGGCGCGCTGACCCCTGACGTCTCGTCACTCGCGCTGTCCGAAATGTTGCGCGCGGTGTGGAACACGGTCGTGTTCGCAACCGCGGCGATGACCCTCGCGCTCCTGATGGGAATCGTACTCGGATTCCTCTCGTCCACCGCATGGTGGTCGGAGGACGGCGCCGCCAAGGGCAACACCTGCGTAACCTGCCTTCGCTGCACGATCTGCCCCGCGGTCTACGTGTTTGCGAGGTTGTTCATCACGCTGTTCCGATCCATCCACGAGCTGTTCTGGGCGGTGTTGTTCCTCGTCGCGATGGGGGTCAATCCGTTCTCCGGCGTCCTCGCGATCGCGATCCCCTACGGCTGTACCCTCGCCAAGATCTTCTCCGAGATGGTCGACGAAGCGCCGCGGGAATCCGCCACGGCGTTGCGCACGACCGGCGCTTCCGCGATGCAGGTCTACTGCTTCGGACTCGTGCCCAGGGCTCTCCCGGACATCACTGCCTACGCGTTCTACCGCTTCGAATGCACGCTGAGGTCGGCGGCAATCCTCGGCTTCTTCGGCTTCGAGACGCTCGGCTACTTCATCAAGGGCGCGTTCCAGGACACGGACTACGGCCAGACGTGGACGTTCCTGTACGCACTGCTCGCACTCGTCATCGCCGCCGACTGGTGGAGCGGCGCTTTCCGCAGGAACTTGGCCCAGTGAACGCCCGGGAAAAACGGGTCGCGGCGCTGTGGGAGAAACGGCCGCGCAACACCTTCCTGGAGCGCAGCCTGCTCGTGATGGGGGCGCTGATCCTGGCGGTGTTCCTCACCAGCGGCTTCGAACTCGGACTCAGCGCGAAGCGACTCGCGAACTTCGATCGATTCCTCGTGGATATCACGCCTTTCCCGCTGCAAGGGAAGCCGTTCGATTTCGGGGTCGCGTGGGATTGGATGGTGGATCTGCTGCAGCGTGGAGGGTTCGAAGCAGCGATCTCGACGCTGTCGATCTCCGTCGTGGCGATCGTCCTCGCGATGGGGCTCGCGCTGCTGTTCACACTCCCGGCGGCGCGCAACTTCGCGAATCCCGAACCGTTCGTCCCCGGACCAAAGCCACCGACCGCGATCGAACTCTACCCATGGCGCGCACTCGTACTCGCCACGCGCACCATCCTGATCCTCCTGCGCGCGATTCCCGAGTACGTGTGGGCGTTCCTCCTCCTGTCCGTCGTGGGTCTCAACGCATGGACCGCAATTCTCGCGCTGGCGCTGCACAACGCCGGCATCCTCGGTCGGCTGACTTCCGAACTCGTCGAGAACGTCGACACGGA
>CAYYAQ010000166.1:0-11546 GCA_964469555.1 uncultured candidatus Brocadiaceae bacterium
ACGGTGAAGCAGATTTGGGGCCTTTTGGGAAGCCGACCGCCGGAAGGCGCGGCAGGCTAGCCAACCAGACCAGCGGAGACAAGGCATCGAAGTCCTGGCACCCCCGTCCCAGTCGGAGCCCCCACGCCAGGGACCCGGTCAGCAAGTGTCGGATTCCACCTCAAGACGGCCTCGGACAGTGTCGACGATTACGACGATCTCCCGTGGATGAGGGAGAAGTCAGGGTGAATTGTTGCGAACCGTGAGGATTCGGGCGAAGCGAAGGGCCGGCTGGGCGATCGGCATGACAGCCCCGTTACCGGCGTGCAGTGTGTTCGCGGAGTATCCGACCCGAGACATCCACGTGCGGAGCGGGTTGCCCGCCACGACAACCGCGTGGCTCATCGCCGATCTTCTTCGCAAGGAGATCCCCGCTGGCGACGACCTTCCGATGCACGCGTGCCCACCCCTCCAGCGGACGGGCGACGTCCCGGCCTTTGCGCCTCGGTTGACGGGCCAGCTCGCGATGGACGGCTACCGCATGGCGCCCGGGGTCGGGCCCGCCCGCTAGTTTCGGGGACCTACTGCAGGCCCCGTCCGCGGAATTCGACCGCGTGCAGCGTGACGGGAGAGAGAGGAGTCAGCGTAACCGAGGCCGACGGCGTGGTCGGACGCTGCACATCGATCTTCGCGAGTTCCTTCCGCGTCGTGTCGCGAACCGGCGGCTCACCGTCCAGGAACACCCGCACGACAACGGTATTGCTCGCCCCGCGCTTCTTCCGCGTGACGAAGTAGAACCGGTGACGCGCGCCCGGCACGACCTGTGGATTCCGCGGGGTCTTGAGCGACTTCTTCGTCTTCCGGGAGAGCCCGGTCAGGGCGCGGAGTCCTTTGTCGACCGGGAAGATCGTGACGACGCCATCGCGATCCAGCGCCAGTCCGATCGTCGCACCCTGACACTGAACGAAGAGAAGACGCGGGCCGCCATTCTCCTCCGCGAACGTCAGGTCGAGCGTGACGATCGCGGGTGCATCGACATCGAGAAGGCTGGGAAGAACCAGGGCTTGCTTCCGCGCGACGGCCAGCGCGGGCTCGTCGTTTTCGTACCGGGCAGGTCCAGGGGAGTCCTGCACCCAACCCTTGCGATTCGCTTCGGGAAGACGCGTTCCACGAATGTCCAACACGACGGTGACGGCGAGGTTCTTCTCGACGTCGACAATCATCCCAGCCAGGCGCAACTTGTTCAGCCGGGCGATCATCTTCAGCTGCGCCTTGCCCTGATTTATCTGCTTGTCGAACCGGCGTAGCTGGGCCTCGTGTTCGTCCGCGAATCTCACGTGCGCTGCGCGGAGATCCCCGATCGTCGTCTCAGCGGTGACGTACCGCTCATTCTTGATACTCGACCTGATCGAAGCCAGTTTCAGATTGGCGACCACCGACTCGGACGTCGGTGCGCGGAAATTGACCCTGCGCAAGTCGCGAAAGAGCTTCTTGTAGTCTTCGTGGACCAGCGTGGCGATGTCCGTCTGACCACTCAAGCGGAACCACACCGCCAGGCCCGCCTTCTCGCCCTGCTGCAGGCTGGACTCGAAGTCAGGGCCAGCTTGTTTCACCAGATCGCGCACGTTCAGGAACGCGAGCGGCACCTCGGCTCCACCGACGTGGACGACAATCGCCGCTTCCTCGCGAACGAGCACGAGATCCGTCACGGTCGTGCCGTCGCGAGTTCGGACCGGCTTCAATCGTTTCCTGGTGCCCGATGACAAGAGTGCTTGCAAGAGACGACCGCGGACTGCGTCGGCATGATCGAGCATCGCCACGTGAGCGGGGACGCGTGGATCATCCTCGTCCGCCCAGTCCTGCAAGTTGGCTTTCGCCCGCGCCAGGTCGCCGCAGACCGCGATGTCGTAGGCGATCTGCAGGCCCTTTTCGAAACGCGTGCCCTTCAGTTTCTTCTTCGCCGCGTCGATTTTGGACCTGGCCTGCCTGAACAGCCGTCCAGCGGACTTCCACGGGTCGACCGTCGCGCGGAAGTTCCCGGGCGGGAAGTACATCGCCAGAGTGCTCTCGAATCGATCGAGTGCGACCACAGCGTCCTTCGGATCCTCCACCCACTCGGCGACGAGACGGGCGAACTCCGTCATCTCGTCGCCGAACAGTGCGGTGAGCTTCGCCTCGGCCCGAACGATCTTGCCCTGCCCGCTCTTCTCCGCGTCCTGGCGTTTTCTTTCGACGAGCAGTCTCAAGTGCGCCGGCAACCGCGCCACCGGGGGGCTGCCACCGAGTCCTTCGAAGCGGCGAACCTCTTCGCGCAACCGGCTCTCGGCCAGCGGGATGTTGGATTCTCGGAGTATTTCCTCAAGCGTCACCTCGATCGCCCGCGAGTGTTCGTTCAAGGCGGTCGTGAAGGCAACCTCGCGCTTCTGCGTGAAGGCGTGCAACGCACGGACCAGCTTGCTCCACTCCTTGCGATACCCTGCCGCCGCGAGTCCCACAAGCGCCTGGCCCTCGAGTCCGAACTCCTCCTTGATCCTGTCTTCCAGCCGTCGTTTCAACTGCGGCTCTGGTTCGGTCCAGTCCAAAGTCCCGAACGAGTCCTTCTCGTACAGCGAACGAAAGATCTCCGGCAGGTCTTCCGCGAGGCGTTCCTCCCATTGCACGAGCAGCGAGGCGAGCACGTCCTTCTCGTGGGGTAAGGTGGTGACGATCTGGAGTTCGCGAATCCGGCGGATCTTGTCGCCGATCTTCTTGATCTTGATCACGTCCTGGACGACATGCGTCCGGTACTCCCCTCGCAGATCGACCGTCGGTGCGGTGGGCTCCACGTCGTCGCGGGTGAAGAACCACGAGGCGAAAGCGAGCACCGCCACGGCGGACCACAGCACGCGCTTTCGATGACCGCGTTCCTCGCCGGTGTCCAGATCGTCGATGTCGACGTCAGGAGCTTCCGATCGCTGGACACGCTGGAGGTCGGCGAGTAGATCGGAGGGGACCTGGTAACGCTTGCCCGGGTCCTTGGACAGGAGCTTGCGGATGATCAGGTTGAGACCATCGCTCAGATCCGGGTTGAAACCCGCCGCGGACGGCGCACGCTCTTCGAGCACCTTGATGAGGACGTTGGCCATCGTCTCCGCGCGAAACGGAGGCTGCCCCGTGCACATGTGGAAGAGCGTCGCACCGAGCGAGTAGAGGTCGCTGCGCACATCCACGTCCTGTGGGGATCGCGCTTGTTCCGGACTGATGTACTGCGGCGTTCCGACCGTCACCCCGTCCCGCGTGATCGTCAAGTTGTCCGGCCCCTTTGCGAGTCCCATGTCGGTCAACTTGACGACGTTGGCGGTGTCGATCAGGATGTTCGCGGGTTTGATGTCGCGGTGAATCACGCCCTTCGAGAAAGCGTGCTCGAGCGCCGTGGTGATCTGGATCGCCACGTCGAGCACGCGATCCTCGGCGAACATCCCCCACTCGTGGAGCAGCTCGCGGAGCGACTTCCCCTCGATGAACTCCATGACGAAGAAGTGGTAGCCGCCCTCCTGCCCGAGGTCGTACCCGGTGACGATGTTCGGGTGGTTCAGCGAAGCCACGATGCGGGCTTCGCGCCGCAAGCGCTCTACGTAGCGCGCATCCCGCGCCAACGACGGCTTGAGGATCTTGAGCGCTACAGTGCGATTGAGCTTCTTGTGGCGGGCCCTGAAGACGGTCCCCATCGAACCGGCGCCGACGCGATCGAGGACCTCGTAGTCGCTGAACGGCTGCGCGAAGGTCATGACGGACCGGGGCCCTCGGATCGCACCGCCGCGTCGGGCGTCCGCCCCGACGGTCCGTCTCCGGACACCGCGGAGCCGTCGGCGGGTGACGCGGCCTCTCCGGGCGATGAGTCATCACCTGACGGGTGCTCGGTGATGTCGTACTTCTCCAGCTTGCGCTGCAAGGCGAACCTCGAGATGCCGAGCATCTCCGCGGCGCGACTCTTGTTGCCGGTCGCGAGACGGTAGGCCTGCGTGATCAGACGCATCTCTAGAGCGCGAACCATGTCGGGAAGGTTGGTTCCCTGTTCGACGGGGACGAGTTCCTCGTTCGGATCGGTCTGTGTAACCGCCGCACTCAGGTGGGACTCGAGGATGACGCCATCGCTGAGAAGGGCCGAGCGCCGCACTTCGTTCTGCAGTTCCCGGACGTTGCCGGGCCAACGGTAGCGACCGAGGGCGTCCATCGCGTCGGGACTGATCCGCACGAGGGCGTTTCTCTCCTTTGCCAGCGCGGCGAGGATCCGATTGACGAGCAACGGGATGTCCTGACGACGTTGCCGCAGCGCCGGCAGGTGCACCGGTAGGACGTTGAGCCGGTAGAACAGATCTGCGCGGAACTCGCCTTCCTTCAGCATCTCGTCGAGATTGCGGTTCGTCGCCGTCACGAGACGCACGTCGATAGGGATGGTCTGGTTGCTGCCGATGGGTCGCACCTCTCCCTCTTGCAGGACACGCAGCAGTTTCTTCTGCAGGTCCACCGGGAGATCTCCGATCTCGTCGAGGAACAGGACGCCGCCGCTCGCGGCCTGGAACAGCCCCTGCTTGTTCGCCATCGCGCCGGAAAACGCTCCCTTCACGTACCCGAACAACTCGCTCTCGAGCAAGCTCTCCGGCATCGCGGCACAGTTCTCGGACACGAACGGCTTGTCCTTGCGGCTGCCGTTGGCGTGGATCGCGCGGGCGATGAGTTCCTTGCCGGTCCCGGACTCCCCGAGGACGAGCACGGGATCCTCCGCAGCGATGAACTTGTCGAGCAGTTGGAAGACCTCCGCCATCCGGCGGGACTCGCCGACGATCAAGCTGTAGTCGAACCGATAGCGTCCGCTGCGCAGGGATGTCGAGAGTTCCTCGCGCATCTCCGTGAGTTCGACCTTCTGGATCGCGACCTGTCCCTTGAGGCTGGCGTTGAGCTGGCCGACCCGAGTGACGGCGGCTTGCAACTCCGCTTGATTGCTCCGCAGTTCCTCCATCGTCCGCGCGTTGTGGATCGCGATGCCGGCGCTGTTGCCGAGCGCCGTCAGGAGTTCGAGTTCGCGCTGGTGGAATGCCTGCTGTTGCAGACGATTGTCGACGTAGAGCACGCCGACGACCTCCGCGCGGACCCGGATCGGGATGCTGAGGACAGAGCGCAACCGCAGGTCGGTGACGGAAGCGAGGTCGCGGAAGCGATCGTCCTCCTGGGCGTTGATCGTCAACTCCGGCACACCGCTCTCCATCACCCGCCGCGCGATGGTCCGGCTGAACTTGTATTCCGGCGACAGCACCTCTTCCTGGGCGAAGTTGCGGGCGACCTCGACCGTGGACTCGCCACCGGAACCCAAGAGCAGGAATCCACGCTCCGCTCCGAGCAGTTTGATGGAAGAGTCGACGATCAGCGTGAGCAACCTCGTGATGTCGTGCTCTTCGTTGAGCACGCCGGCGATGTCCATCAGCGTGCTGAGATCCTTGGCACTCTGCACCGGATCGCCCATGTAGGTCTCGTCGACGGAGACCGGCTCATCACTCGGCTTCGCGAGTTGGATCTCGACCTTGCCGATCGAGAACACATCGCCCTCCTCGAGCTTCTTGCGCTCGACCTTCTCGCCTCGCACGAGCACCGGGTTCTGACCCGCGTCGTGAACGACGAAGAACCCCTCATCGGTCCGTTCGACGTAGCAGTGCTTGCGGGACACGACCCGATCCGTCAGGCAGAGATCGCTGTCGCGAGAACGCCCGATCGAGACCCGGTCCTGGGTAAAACTGTAGGTCTGGCGATCGTCACCATTGGTGACAATCAGAAGGAAGGGGCCCTGACTGTTCATCTCGAATCCATGCTACCGGCGGCGCGGGAGAGTGTGTGGAGTGGACTGAGCAAGATGCCACGCTGCCGCTCGTCGCAAGTATCCCCCAGGATACACGCAAAGACGGCGTCTGGCGCCCAGACGTGCAAGGAGTAGTCTTCTGCTGGCCCCGCGGTATCGCCAATGCGGGGTTTTTCTCCGAACGCGGTGACTTCCCGCAATGCCATGGCCAGCAGCCCAGCCGACCCCGAACCCACATCCGAGACTCCCGAGGGCCCGCGACCGGCACTCCGCGACCTGCAGGTTACGCACACCAGCCGGGACGGTCACGACGGGATCGCCCTGAGCGACCCGCTGGGCATCGCCGAGGGACAGGTCTTCGTCCCGAACGGGCTGCTGCCGATCATCGCACGATTCGACGGCACCCAGACGATCGCCGAGATCGAGTCCGAGCTGATCACGGCGTCCGGCGAGAAGATGCCCAGCGACCTCGTCAGCGGCCTCGCGAAGCAGTTGGAGAATCTGTTGTTCCTGGACAGCCCACGGTTTCACCGGGCACTGGCCGACGTGACGGCGGAGTTCTGCGGGATGAAGTCACGCCCTTCGCTCCACGCCGGGGTCACCGCCGGGTATCCGGACGAGACGGACGCGGCGCAAGAAGCGCTGGACTCGATCGTGCGCCGGCCCACCGAGGAACTCCGCACGTCACCGCGAGGCCTCGTCGCGCCGCACATCGATATCGCCCGCGGTCGCGAAGGCTATTCGTTGGCCTACAGCGCGCTCGCGGAGTGCGAGCCGGCGGATCTCTACGTCGTGTTCGGCACCGGACACCACGGCCCCCAGAATCCGGTCACGGGACTGTCGATGGACTGGGAGACGCCCCTCGGCACCGTCGCGACCGACCACGACTTCGTGGACGCGGTCCACGGTCGACTCGGCCCGCCCCACCCGTTGGACCTGCTGCTCCATCGTCACGAGCATTCGCTCGAGTTCCAGATGCTGTTCTTGCGGCACGTCCTCGGAGACCGGGATTTCAAGGTCGCCGGGTTCCTCACCGGGCACTTGATGAACACGAAGCCTTCGATCGACGACGAGCCGCTCGTGCAATCGCTGCTCGGCGTCTTCCGCGAAGAATGCGAGCGGGTGCGGGCATCGGGACGGACCGTCTGTTTCGTCGGCGGCGCCGACCTCGCGCACATCGGCCCGTTCTTCGGCGATCCCGACCCGATCGACGAGGCGCGACTCGAGCGGTTGACGGACGAGGAACTACCGCGGTTGAAGCACCTTCAGGACGGGAACCCGGGGGCGTTCTTCGGCGCGGTGGAGCACGGCGGCAATCCGGACCGCATCTGTGGAACGACGCCCATGTTCCTGACGGCAGCGTTGGCGGGCGGACCGGGACAGCTGCTTCACTACGGCCAGGCCAACGCGACAGACGGGGACCAGACAGTGAGTTACTGCAGCATGCTCTTCCAGTAGGCCCACGCGGAAGAGACGCCGCCCTGACTGGGATGCCCTCGCGTGGCTACGCGAGCCACATCGAGAAGCAACGGATGTGGTGATCGCGGCCCGGAGTCTGGCCCTTGCCCTGAAATATCGGCGTGCGACCGAATTCACCGCCCCAGACGACCAGCGTGTCGTCCAGCGTGCCGCGCGGCGAATGCGAATCAGACACCCCGCATATCCGATCAGGCGAGTATCAGCGCACGGTTGGTGTCGATGGCGCCGAACGCCTTACTCGCGCCGCTTCAGTCGCCCGCTGCTTTGGTCCTGATCGAGCGCCTTGTCCATGAACTTGCCGAACACGTCGGCATCGGTCTCGAGGATGTCCTCCATCCGCTTTGTCTGGCGTTCGAGTTCCTTCAGCCGGTCGTGCTCGGAGACGTGGATCTCGTCTTCGAGCCGGATCTTGTCATTCGCGTCCGAGAGCTTCTGCTGCAGGGCGGCGATCTGCACCTCAGTCTCCTCGAGTCGATGGCGGAGTCGCTGCGCTTCTTCCGCCGCGCTCAGGTCCGGCGCCGTGACCAGATCCAACTCCGCCTCGAGCTCCGTCACCGCGGCGTCTGCAGCCTGCAGGGTTTCCATCGCGAGCTGCAGGTCGTGGCGCGCGTGGGCATCGAGGGTCTTCAACTCCGAGCTGAGGATCGCGACCGTGTTCTGGATCCTCGTGTGGATGTCCTCGGGTTTGGGGGTCTGGGTCACCTTGCCTCTCGCTGCGATTCTAGGCCGCTGAGCCTCTCGATCAGACCATCGGCGGCTTCGATCACGTCCCCCACCCTGATCTCCTTCATGCAGTTCTGGTGGCCGAGCGGGCAGATCTTCATCTGGCACGGCACGCACTCGAGGTCCTTCTGCAGCACGACTTGCCGGTCGAGTGCGTAGTTCGTGTATCGCGGATCATTGGGCCCCATCAGGCACACCGTCGGCACCCCCATGCCGAGCGCGAGGTGTCGGGGTCCGGTGTCGGTCGACACGACGAGGCGCGACCGACCGACCAGTGCCTTGAGTTTGTCGAGCGGGACGAATGCCCACTGGGCGCCCGCCTGCGCAGCGATCTCGGCGATCATCTCGGTCTCGTTCGGACCGGCCAGGAAGATCGGTTCTGCGGAGTTCGATCGGTAGTGCCGCGCGAGTTCCACCCACCGATCCGCGATCCAGAGTTTGCTCGGCCCGTAGTTCGCGCCGGCATTGAGCAACACGATCCGCGCTTGCGGGTCGATGCCGTGATCCGTGAGCCACGCATCGATCCAAGCGTTCTCCGCATCGCTAGTGTGCAACGACGGGTCCGCGGATCGAGGCGGCAGTTCCATCACGTCGAGGAGCTTCCCCCAGTAGTCAGGCATCGGCGTCGGCACGCGACGCGGGCCGTGGCGTCTCTGGAACACGCCGCGGTTCTTCTCCGCGGTGAGGCCCAGATTCATGGTGAATGGACGACCCTGCCGGTAGCCGAGTCGGTGGGGTATTCCCGCGAGCTTCAGGATCCAACCGGAGGACAACGAGTTCGGTAGGGCGATCGCCAGTTGGTAGCCGCCGCGCCGCACCGTGCGCACCTGTGCCCAGAAACTCGACCACCGGCGCAGACCCTTCGATTGGGGCATTTCGAGGATGGCGTCGAAGAACGGCGTGTTGCTGAGCAACGGCAGCAGGTTTGGGCGCAGACCACACGTGATGTGCGCGTCTGGAAAGCTAGCGCGGAGCCGGGCAAAGACCGGAGTCGCCATTACCAGGTCGCCCATCCAGTTGGGCCCGCGCACGAAGATGCGCTTGCAGTCGCGAGATTTCACGCACCTCTAGTTACGGTAAAGCTCCGGCCCAGACAACTCGCCCGATTCAATCCCGCGCCCGTGCAACCGACCTTCCAGGTGCCTGGCCAGGGGGGTTTGGGTGCGTTACCGCCCGTGGCAGGCGCGGTGGCGACCGGTATTGGGCCTGCCATGTGGCGGCGGCGGAACGCGATGTTATGGTGGCGGAACGTCTCCCATGCCGCCGGCGCCGTATCGATGCAGATCCGAGCCAGTGTGCGATGTTTGCCAGAGCAAACTCACTATGGCCTCAAATCCCACGCTCATCCGTCTCCAGGCGGAGTTCGACAATCCCCCAGAATTCCTCCAGACAGTCACGACTCTCCTCGAGAGCGGCGCCACTCCGGAGTTCATCTGCCACTACCGGCGGGATGAGACCGGCGACATCGGAGAAGCTCGCATCTTCGAGATCGCGGAGCGGCTGCACTTCCTCGAAGACCTCGAGACACGCAAGCAAGCGATCCGCGACCAGGCGACCGAGAAGAACCTGCTAGACGACGCGCTCCAGGCCACGTTGGTGGATTGCTTCGACCAGGATCTACTCGACGACATCTACCAGACGTTTCGACCGTCGCGTCGGACCCCCGGCGTGCAAGCCCGAGAAAAGGGTCTGGGCGACGTGGCGGACAAGATCCTCGCAGGCGCGTTGGGAGAGCAGAGCCTCCCCGACGTGGCAGACGCCCTGATCAGCACGGAAAACGACCTGCCAACCCGTGAGTCCGTGCTCGAGGGTATCCTCCACATTCTCGCGGAAGGACTCGCCGCGGACCCGGTCCTGCGCAGTCGCTTCCGCCGCGAACTCGCGAGCGGCACGCTCAAGTCCGTCGCGACTGCAGCTCCGGGCAAGGGGGCGAGTCGGTTCAAGGACTACTTCGAATACGAGCAGCCAGTGCGCCGCGTGCAGGGCAACCACCTGTTGAACCTCTGGCGCGGCGAGCGCGAGGGCGTCCTGAAGGTGACTCTCAGCCTGCCGCCCGAGAAGAGCGCCGAGATGGTCAAGAAGCACGCGAAGATCAACGCCGGCGAAGACGTGGTTCTCGGTCAGTTCCTCGACCTCGTGTACCAGCACGCCGCCTCCAACCTCCTGCTCCCGTCCTGCGAATCCGACGTGCGCCACCAGATCAAGGAGCGGGTCGACCGCACGACCGCGCAGAACCTCGCGCGAAACCTGCGCTCGCAGCTGATGGCGCCGCCGTTGGGCAACAAGAAGACCCTCGGCATCCGCGCTTCGCGAAACACCGTGTGGCTCGCCGTCCTCGGCGAAGACGGTTCCGTCGTCAAGCATCTGACGCTGAACCTCGACAATGCCGAGAAACGCGCGGCGTCGATCGCGACGATGGCAGAGTTGCTCGAGACGGAGAATCCCGAGGGCATCGCCCTACCGCACGGTCGACACCAGGACGTCACGAGCGAAATCGTGCGGGAAGCGTGTGCGAAGCTGACCACGAAGATGGCCGTCGTGCCGGTCGACGAGGCAGCGTCGGCCGTACACGCCACGAGTTCGAGCGCGCGCAAGGAGTGGCCCGGCCTCGAGGTCGGCGTCCGCACCGCGATCAGCCTGGCGAACCGCCTCCAGGATTCGATGCACGAGCTGTTGAGCCTCGACCCGAAAGCACTCGGACTAGGCCACGCCCTCGACGAAGTCCACCAGGGTCTCCTCACCCGCATCCTCGACCAGACGATCGCGTCCTGCGTCGCGAAGATCGGCATGGACATCAACCGGGCGAGCATCGCTCATCTCGTACGCGTTCCGGGCATGACTCGGGACATGGCGAAGCGCATCTTCGACCGGCGCAAGAAGAACGGGTCGTTCCGGACGCTGGCAGCCCTGCGCGAGAGCGACTTGCTGAGCGCGGCCGGATTCGAGCACGTCGCCGGTTTCCTGCGCATCTGCGGCGGAGACCAACCCCTCGACTCCACCGGCATCCACCCGAACGACTACGAAGTCGTCGACCGGCTCGCCGCCGCCGAGGGGTGCACCGTCGCGGAACTGGCGAAGCGCCGGATCAAGACGTCTCCTGGGGACGTCACCGACGAGGGTCGCGGCACGCTCCGCGTCCGGGACATCGTGGCCGAACTCACACATTTCGGTGACGACGTGCGCGGCAAGCTGGTGCTGGTCCAAAACGAGAACGTCTCTTCGATCGAAGACCTGCGGCAGGACATGGAACTGCAGGGTCGCGTGACCAACCTCACCGAGTTCGGGGCGTTCGTCGACCTCGGCATCCACCAGGACGGGCTCGTCCACGTGTCGCAGATACCCGCGGGTCGCCTTCGCGATCCCCGACGGATGCTCGCCGTGGGTGAGGTGATCCAGGTCTTCGTCCTGCGCGTGGAGCCGGACAAGAAACGGATCAGCCTATCGATGCACAAACCCCGCCACATCGCCGAAGGTCGCCAACCGACGATCGGCGAACGGATGCAGTCCGGCGGCAGGAACCAGCGCCGTGGTCGCG
>CAYYAQ010000167.1:0-11532 GCA_964469555.1 uncultured candidatus Brocadiaceae bacterium
GGACTGGCCCTTCGATCCGCGGTCGAGAAGGGCCGCCGGTTTCTTGCCGTAGACGATTTTGATGACCTGCTGCTGGCGCTGCCATCTACCGCGCCAACTCTGATCTTGTGCTCGACGGCCCCGTCTACCTTCGCCGCCGCCGCGGGCGTTCGCCATCTCCAGCAGGTCGTCTGATTCGAAACGCCGGGCAGGTCCTTCGAATCGCTCGGAGACTTTGCGCGGCGCTTGCATCATCACGATCTTCCCCTCGAGATCCGCGGCGCGCAGCTGATCCGCGGTCATCTCACCGACGGCGATGACTTCGGCGACGAGTTTCTTCGGGAGACCCGGCGACCACGCCTTGGGGTACGCGTGCACCGGCCAGGTGTTTTTGCCGACGACCCGCACGCTGAACTTGTCGAGGCGCCAGCCACGACCGAACGGTCCCCACGCCTCGAAGTGCGGGTTGTCGAGCTTCCACTTCGTGAACGTTTCCTTTGCCCATTTCTGTGCGCGGCGAATGTTGGGCGAACCGGTCAACCGCGGGCCGTGCACGTCGCACATCCAGCTGAGGTGATCCATGACCTGGCTCTTCTCGAGTCCGTGTTTGCGGAGGATCTCGACGGCTTTCTCGTCGATGGGCTCGCCTTGCGCAAGGAGGGGGGTGAGGAACGCGAGGGGGATTGTGACGAATGTGAGGACAGAGCGTGCCGACATGGATGCCTTCTGAGTTCGAGGGAGGGTGGGGCCGTGGATCATAGCTTGCAAGCGACCGATACTGGATCGCCTGTTCTGGGAGGCGTCACGGGATTGTCGTGCGTAGAGTACGGATCTCCATCATTCGCCGAACGAACCGTTGACTGGCTGGATTGACATCCGCGGCGCCTGCGAGCACAACCTCCGGTCCGTCGATGTGCGTATCCCGCGCGGTGCGCTCACTGTCGTCACGGGTGTATCCGGCTCGGGCAAGTCATCGCTCGCGTCGTGGTGAGTTGGCGAAGAACGTGCGGTCCTTGACGGCTCGCCACCTCAGCCAGGAGTTCCGCCACGGAGTCGGCTAGAACGTGCGCACGAGATCCGGCAGCAGCCACGTGACCGTCACAACCCCGATCCCGGCGAGCGCCACGCCGCCGAGCACGACGAGCACGATCTCGCACGCGTAGAGCTGACCGACCGTTCCCGGGCTGCAGCCTATCCGTTCGAGCGTGAGCATCTCGCGCGCCCGCAGGCGCATCGACAGGAGCACCTGGAGCAACAGCATCGCGCCGGTCGACGTGGCCAGGAACGCTGCGAATGTATCCAGCAGGGTCTTCACCTTGAACACGACTGCCATCAGCTCTTCGATCACCTGCATCGGCACGACGATTCGGAACTCGGACTTCAGGTTCGTGCGCGCCTTGAGCAGTGTCGCGGACTTGTCGTCCTTCGGGAACACGAGCACTGCGGACAGCGGCAGCTTCGCTTCGTCGCCGTGGACATGGAATGACCCGAGGTTCTTCTCGCTGACTTCCTGGTACTCCTTCACGGCTGGGCTCAGCGCGACTGTCCCCTCGCGTCTGCCGAGCACCTTGTTGCCGGTGAGTTTTTCAGCATCCTGGTGGCCGTGTGCCGCCCCTTCGAGGATCCAGCACGTGCCGATGTCGACAAATACTGCGTTGTCGTCCGGCGTGCGGGTCTCCGGCAGCACTCCCGATACGTGCATCTTCAACGTCGGCGGTCGAGCGATGTCGTAGACGTCCGTCGGATCCGAGAACAAGTGGCCGCCGGCGTCGATGCCGAGAGTCTTCGCGACGTGGGCACCGAGCAGGCAGTCGCCGAGCATCAGCGGCAACGTGCCGCGGGCCGGAGTGAGCCCACGCTTCTCGTAGTACTCCGCGCTCACGCCCACGATCGGGTGACGTTGCGCGGTGTGCCTGACGTTGACCGGCACCGCGACGCCGAACCCTGTGTCCCGCAGCGTCTTCACCTGACCGAACGGCACCGGCTCGAGCTTGCTCTGCCGGAAGTACAGTGCGCACAGCGTCAGGTCGGTCTCGTTGCCTGGCGTCCCCAGCACGAGCGGCGACGACCGTGCGCGCGCCGTCAGGTCATCATCGTAGCGACTGGTGAGGATATGCGTCGTCACCGGCAAGAACACGGACAGCGCGATGCACAAACCGAGGATCCCGGTCTGCAGCTTGTTGTGCTGAAGGTGCCGAACGGACAGCAGCCAGAGACCGGCTCGCATTCTCGATTCGTCCTCTACTTGTCCTTGCCGGGGTTGATGTCGGTGGGCACATCCTCACCTTCATCGATGCGTTTTTGTCCGAGCACCTGATGGTCGGCGATCCGCCAACCGACGTCCTCCTGGACGACGGTGTAGCGCGCCTCGTACTCGTTTGTCCGGTAGTGCGCGTGATTCCAGTGGCGGACCACGCCGTCGACCTGCCATTTCGCGAGGACCTGGAATCCGGGCCGATCACCGTGGGTGGGCAACATCCCGACCGACTCGACGCCCGTGCTCACCGGTCGCACGGCCTTGACTCGGCTGACCGCGCCGCCTTCCTCGTGCATGATCAAGCTGCGGTAGACCTGGTTGTACAGATCGTCCAGCAGGTTGCCCTTCACGCTCCGCGCCAGGGCGTCGTAGATCTCGCTCTCCTCGACGTAGTCGAACGCGCGGTAGATGTTGCTGTGCAGCGGCGTGAAGATCGTCGCAGCCTGTTCGTTTGTCGGCAGCGACGCCGTGCTGTCGAACGGGTTTGGAATGTCGATGACCCATACGTTGCGCGAGACGAACGCGATCGGCAACGTCACGACGAGCAGGATCGAGACCTGCGCGGCACGTTTCGCGAGTCGCGGTCGTCTTGCAGCGGTGAGCCCGGTGCCGAGCACGACGACCGTCACGAGAAATACCAAGAGAACGAGTCCGCCCGTGACCAGCGACAGCTGGAACGGGTTCTTCTTCGGCGGCTCGGGCACGGCGAGGAAGCGGTCCTCGACCGACTCGCCCGTGTCGTGCCATGTGTATTCCGGCTCGTCGATCGTGAGCGGCACGATCGCGTCGATGCCCTTCGCGATCAGGTGTGCCTGGATCTCGATCTTGGGTTTGTTCCCCGGCGTCTCGAGCACGGGGTTGTCGGGGAACTTCCCCCACGTGATCGAGACCCGGGACGGTGGGCTCTTGCACGGGTAATCTATCGACATCTGCACGCGCACGAGTGCCTTCTCCATCTCGCGTGGGAAGAGCGGCAGCATGTCTAGATCGCCTTCGTCCACCACGAAATCCTCGTCGATCGGAGTGACCTTCACGCCGTCGATCGAGATGCTGTTGCTCTCCCGTAAGAACTCGAACAGCGTCTCGCGGATTCCCTTGTGCTCGCTCGGTTTGATCGAGTACTCGTCTTCCCGCGGGGTGTCGACGATCTCGTCGACGTAGGCGAGGTTCATGATGATCTGGAACCGGACAGCCCGATCCTGGATCTGCACACGGACGTCGACGTCCGGACCATCGACAGGGTGCCGGCCCGGTCGCGTCTCGTCCGGAGCGCCGTGACTCGAGACGAGGGCCAGAGCGAGGAGTAGGGACCGCATTCGACGCGCATCCTATCCGAAAGGCCTGCGTCGGAAAGACGTTGGGGGGTATCCGTGGGTGGCTGCAGATGCCTCATCGGTTCTGGGACGATCCCGAGACGTCTGCCGTGGTGAGCTTGGCGGTCGCATGCGCTAAGCTCCCGGGCCCGGCGTCGGCCCAATTCCTCCCAACCGAGAATCGAGTCATTCTCGTCCGACCTTCGTCGCCGTGCACTCGTATCGCGCGTCCAATCCTTGGACTCGCCCGCAAGAACACCAGTCGTACAGCCCTCAGAGAATCGTCATGACCCATTTCTATTCGCCCATCCGGTGTCTCGCCGGCGTCTCTCTCGCTCTTACGTTCGTCCTTTCGACGGGCCTGTCCGCCCAGGCCGGGGAAGGCAAGGAGGATCCGGGTTCGCCGATTCTCGACGCGATCCAGAAAGTCGATGCGGACGCCCGCCGCTTCAACGAGCACATCGTCATGCTGTCCAGCCCGTTCATGGAAGGGCGCGTGCCAGGCTCGCGCGGCATGGAGATCGCGAAGGAGTACATGGACTTCTGGTTCAAGCAGGCCGGACTGAAGAGGCCGTTCGGTGAGCATGGTTTCCGCCAGCCGTTCCCCCTGAGTTCGACGCCGACGGTGGTCGGAAGCAGCGCGGGGTATCCCGGCGGCAACGGCCTGAAATCGAAGACGGACTTCGCGCCGCACGCGACGAATGGTGGCAAGGTCTCCGGCAGTCTCGTGTCGATCGGGTACGGGATCCAGCGCGGCCGCGACAACTACAACAGCATTCCGGCGGACACGCGCCTCAGCGGAAAGATCGCACTGGTCCTCCGGGGTACCCCGATCGGAAGCGCCGAGAGCCGTTGGCGCATGAGCCGGCGCTACAGCGTCCAGGTCAAGGTCTCCAACGCGTTCCGCGCGGGCGCGGCTGGCGTGATCGTCGTCGCTCCGAGTTTCGTCGATGGCGATGAATTGGCCACGACGCGACACCGCCGTGGCGCGACCGGTCCGGTAGTCAGCATGACCCGCAAGGCGGCGAACGCGATGCTGAAGGGCGTCGGCGCGGATCAGTCGATCGATACGCTCGCCAAGGCAAACGACAAGGCTGGCGTCCTGACCGAGCTGGGTGGAAAGACGGTCAACGTCGAAGTGAAGGTCGAGGCCAAGAAGCTCATGGCCGAGAACGTCGCTGGGTTGCTCCCCGGCAAGGGTGCGTTGGCGAAGGAGCTAGTCGTCATCGGTGCGCACCTGGATCACCTCGGCATGGGAAACTTCGGCTCTCGCTCCCCGAATCGCGGCAAGAAGGTGCACCCGGGTGCCGACGACAACGCGTCTGGCAGTGCCGGCGTGCTGATGATCGCGGAGAAGATGGCGGCGGAGTACAAGAGGATGGGCGACGAGCCTCGCCGCAGCGTGCTCTTCATGGGTTTCTCGGCGGAAGAGTCCGGCCTGAATGGCTCGCGCTTCTACGCCGACAATCCGCTGGCGGACTACAAGAACGTGTTGATGATCAACTTCGACATGATCGGCCGCGTGCGCAACAACAGCGTCTCGGTCGGCGGCGCGGGCACCGCGAAGGGCATGCAGGAGTGGATTACGAAGCTCTGCGCGAAGTCTCCGTTGAACGCGCGCGTCAATCCGGGAGCCGGTGGTGGCAGTGACCACCTCAACTTCCTGCGCAAGGGCATCCCGGTGCTGATGGGTCACTCCGGCCAGCACCCGGACTACCACACCGAGAACGACGTGTCGGACAAGATCAACCGCGTGGGTGCCGCCCAGGTTGCGGACCTGTTCGCGCAGATCGGTATGCACGCCGCGGTCTGGGATTCGTCGTTTGAATTCGTACAGCCGGAGCGAGGACGTCGCCGGCGTTAGAAGAGGCTGGGAGACTCTGTCCCCGGGCTATGCGCCGCGACCGACGTCGCCTTTGTGGCGACGGTTCGCGAGCATCCCGTAGGCGTCTGCCAACCACGGTCGCCCGTTCGATCTGGTGGTAGCAGAGGATAGGGATGGCCAGAGCGCGCACGACGACCTCATCCTACCGCTGCCACGATCTACTCGGCGAACACCCGCCGGAGGAACGTGCCGATCGCGGTGATCTCTTCGATGCACACCTGGTGTTGCATCGGGTACGTGTGCCACTCGAGCGGATGGCCGAGTTCGAGCAGTCGGGCCTTCGCAGCCTCGCCGCGGGGCAACTCGACCATCGGGTCTTGTGTGCCGTGCGCTGCGAAGATCGGTGTGCTCACGTTCGCTGCGTGGCGCTCCACCGCGAGTGTTTCCTCCATGACCAGGTAGGCCGACAGCGCGACGATACCCGCGAGGCGTTCGGGGTGGCGCTGGCCGGTGTGCAGCGCGATCGCGCCGCCCTGGGAGAATCCGGCGAGGGCGATCCGTTCGCTCGGCACGCCGCGCTCGTTTTCCCGCGCGAGCAGCGCAGTGATCTGGCCGTGGGTCAAACGGATACCGTCCTCGTCGTGACGATTGGCGAGGTCGGCGTCGCGAATGTCGTACCACGCGGGCATGACGTAGCCGCCATTGATCGTCACCGGGATCGATGGCGCGTGCGGGAAGACGAAGCGGATCGGTAGATCGTCGACGCCGAGTTGCGGCGGGATCGGCACGAAGTCGAAGCCGTCGGCGCCGAGACCGTGCAACCACACGACCGAAAACCTGGGTTCGGTCGAGCCGGTTGTCCGTTCCTCAGTCGGTAGAAGCTCACTCACGCCCGTTTGCTTACGCTACTTGCCGCTCGCCTGCAACGCCTTCTGCAGGCGCGTGCGGTTCGCGGCCATGACCTCGAGGAAGTCCTGGCCCGCGCGCACCGTGAAACATGGGTCGAAGACGACGGCGGTGAGGCCGAGGCCGGCCAGGGTCTTCTGCAGCGCGGCGTCAGGCGTGCTTGGACAGAGTGCCAGACGGGATTGTTGCGCTGCGACCGACGCCCGCGCCGCGGCGATTCCCTTGGCGTCGTGCAGATCGAGGTTGACAGTCTTCACGGACGCGGCGAGAGCCCAATAGTCGTACAGGCGTTCGGTCGTGCAGATCGTCTTTGTGGGGATCGCCACAGCGATTTGGGCCGCGAGCTCCTTCGCGAGGTCGCGTTGAAGCGTGTCGAGGTTCGCGTCGATGGTCTTCGCGTGTTTGGGGAGCAGGTGCTTGAGCGCGCGCGCCACGACTGCTGCTTCCTTGCCCGCGAGCGAGAGGTCGAGCCAGAGGAATGGATCGACGCCGTCATGGGTGTGTGCCTTGTTGCCGTGCGTGTGCGTGATCGCGTTCTTGATCTTGATGAAGTGCTGCTCGAACCCCGTGCACACGATCGACTGTCGGCTGCGCGGTAATCCGACCTTGCTCTGCCAGCTCTCCAGTTCACCGTGCAGAACGACCATGTCCGCTGCGGCGAGCTTCGCCAACGTCGCGCGATCGGGGATCCAGTGCTGGGGGGCCTCCCCGTATGGCATCGCGACTTCGCAGTCGACGATGTCGCCGGCGAGACGCAAGACGAAGAACTCGAGCGGGTGAATGGTCGCGTAGACGAGGGGGCGGCTACGTTTCGTGACGCTCTTGCCGGCGGCGTTCTGGTCGCAGCCGGAGACGAGCAGCAGTGACAGCGCCGCGATGGGGAGTGAACGGTTCACGAATCGACCCTCCGGGAGATCATGTCCTTGAAGTCGAGAACGTGGTCGAACTTCGGCACGAGATCGTGGTCGTGCGTGACCATGACAAGGGTCGTGCCGCGCCGTCGAACTTCTTCGAGCAAGAGGTCCATGACGTTGCCAGTGTTGTCAGGGTCGAGGTTGCCGGTCGGTTCGTCGGCCAACAACAGCCGTGGTCGGGTCACGAGTGCGCGGCACAGTGCCACCCGTTGGCGCTCGCCCTGCGAGAGTTTGTGCGGCTTGCGCGGAAGATGCGCGATGACACCGAGTTGCTCGGCGAGCTCGCGCAACGTCTGCTCCGCGGCATCATCCCGACGGAGGTTGCGGTTGACGAAGTAGGGGAGCAGCACGTTCTCCGCCACCGTGAGATGTTCCAGGAGTTCGAATTCCTGGAACACGAGGCCGATGTTCGAGATGCGGTAGTCGCGGCGCTGCGCTTCGTTCCGCTGCGTGAGGTCGACATCGCCGAGCAGGACCCGACCGCTCTCCGGCACGAGGATTCCCGCGAGCAGCTGCAACAAGGTGCTTTTACCACAACCGCTCGGCCCGATGCACACGAGGCTGTCGCCGGCGGGAAGGTCCAGCTCGCGGAGCGCCAACTGGAATCCGGGCCCTTCCATCGCGCCCGCCGCGTGGCGGAATGCCAACGATTCGATCCGCACGGGCAGTGGTGCGGCGGTTGTCGAGGTCTCGGTGGATGGCGACGTCATGGACACCGGCAAGATAGCAGCCACGTGACCCGAAGTGAGCGCTTCTACTTCGCCAGATCGCTGTTGGATTTGGTTTGAGTGGGTTTGAGCTAGCGCAGAAGCTGCCTCAGTACCCAATTACACCCTTGCCGCCGTTGCTGGTGCCGACGCCGAGCGCATTCGCCTTGGCGTCACCACCTACGCCACCAGTTGGATCTGAACGGTCACCTTGACAGAAAATCAAGCGTGCACCAAGCTGCTACCTTCGATCTCGCTCTGATGCGGGTTTGAGGTTGCCGACAAGGTTTTCGGTAATCACCATGCAGGTTCGCTTCAACGCGGAGCCTTAGGAGATGAAGAATGATGAAGAATCAATTCAGTAAGAAAATGACGGCAGCAGCGATTGCTGGTGGCTTGGCCTTTTTCGGGTTCAGCGGTTCGCTACAGGCTCAGCTCAAGATCGGAGAGAGCTTCGACTACGCCGCTGGCGTTTTCAATCTCCACAACGTGAACACCTCCGCCGGTGGAACGGGCTGGGGTGGCACTCAGTGGGACAATACGGGCCAGAAGAATGGTTATGGCAGCATCATCAGTCCGGGCTTGAGCTACGGCTCCCTGCCCGTGGCAGGAAACGCTGCCGGCGACGGCCATGGCAAGTATTGGGGCGCATCCTTTCGCAAGTTCGGGAGCACCCTCCGCGCTGCGGGACTCTTGGACGACGGCGCTGAGATGTGGTTCAGCGTCGTTATCGACGGCTCGGCCAACGGCACTACCAGCAAGCTTGGCTTCTCCATTGGTAATGGTACCTTCGGCTCCAGCGACTGGAACCTAACTGGTCCCGGTGGCGGTGAAGGGGTCGGGTTCCTTGGCTACAATACCGGTGATGCCACCGCTACGGGGTGGACCGGCGGCCGCACTGACGGTCCAGATTCAGGGAAAGCCGTTGACGGAACCCCAGGCCCAACACTGGTCGTCGGCCACGTGCGATGGGGAGTAGGAACCGCAGACGAAACGCTCACCCTCTACGCTCCGGACGCGGCCCTCACCATGGGTGCAGTCGTGCAGGTGAACAACATTGCGAACGTCAATCAAATCACTTTCGACAGGGTGGCTCTTCTGTACAAAGACGGCCAGAAGATCGACGAGATCCGCATTGGTGCGAAGTACAACGATGTCGTCGGCATCATTGGATGCCCTGCGTCGGCAAGCAACTACGGCGCCGGCCTGGCCGGGCAAAACGGCATCCCAACTCTCGCCGCCAGCGCCGCACCCAAGGTTGCGACCTCGATAAACGTAAACATGTCAAACGCCTCGGGTGCCTCGACCTCTGCGATGCTGGTGATTGGTCTGAGTTCGGTGTCAACGCCCCTGCTCGGTGGGACGCTACTTGTAAATCCATTCATCCTGTTTGGCTTTCCTCTCCCTGCCGCCGGGGCCTCTTTCCCCTGGAACAACATTCCCGCCAACCCGGCCTGCAATAGCATCTACCTCCAGCTCCTGCATCTGGACACAGGCGCTATAGCCGGCGTTGCCATGAGTCCTGGTTTGAAGCTGGATGCAGGCTACTAGCGAACGTACGGTGCCGGGAACGTACGGTGCCGTAACAAAGCGCCAACGAAACAGCGCAAAGGGCAATTGGGACGAGTCCCATAGCTCAGACATGCTGCTCATTTAGACGGCTCTTTCCGAAGGATCAGAAGCAAGCTCAGAACATGCGAACAGGGTTTTCAGAGCGTTAGATCGCTCTGTTCGATGTGGGGTTTGAGTCGCTGGATTCCGAACTTCGTCGTCCCAGGGGTTCTGTCCGGGATCGGGAGCCCGGACGTCCGCGTGATCGTGATGATGTCCGTGCTGCCGGGGTTCCTCGTCTGGTTCACCCGCCGGATGTCGGGGACTCCGGTCGGAGCGGAACGCGCGTGAGGCCGCAGGCGTCTCTGGATTTCTGACCCGCACGCGGCCTGCCCGCTACGTAGGATGCCGCGGTCGACCGACCGACCCGGACACTTCGCCACCGAATCCCCCCACGAAGCCCCCATGAGCCGTTCCCTCTCGCTTCTCGTCATCGCTCTCACAGCCCCGCTTCCTGCACAGGTGCTCCACTGGGCAGGGTTCCGCGGAACCGCGCACAACGGGGTCGCGAGCGCACAAGCGCGCCCGCCGGTCAAGTGGAGCGCCGAGGAGAACATCGCCTGGAAGAAGGAACTGCCCGGACCCGGCTCATCCAGCCCGATCCTCGTGGGCGACCGCGTGTTGGTCTACTGCTACAGCGGCTACGGCGACTACCTCGACGATGGCGGTGAACCGAAGAACCTGATGCACCACCTCGTGAGCTTCGACAGGAACACCGGTGAGGAGAAGTGGACGCAAGCCATCGCGGGCCCTCTGGAGAAGGCGGCGAGAAGAATGCAGCTCAGCCAACACGGGTTCGCCAGTCCCACGCCGGTCTGCGATGGGAAGACCGTGTTCGTGTACATGGGTCGAGCCGGTGTCGTGGCGTTCGATCTCGACGGCAAGAAACTCTGGCAGACCGACCTCGGCCATCCGGGCGCAGATTCCAAGGCGGCGACGAACAGGGTTTCGCAGCGCGGTCAGGTCCTGTCGTTGCGATGGGGCGCCGCCGCCAGTCCCGTTCTCTTCGAGAACCTCGTCATCGTGAACTGCGCCGAAGAGAGCAACTCGATTCGCGCGCTGAACAGGAAGACTGGCAAGCTGGTCTGGAAGCGCGAATCGCCGAACCTCGAGGGTTCGGTGACGCCGCCGATGGTCGCGGGAACCGGCGCGGACGCCGTGATCGTGGTCACGTTGGCGGGCGAAGTCTGGGGCCTCGACCCGAAGACCGGCGCGCTGCTATGGACGGTAGAAACCGAATCACGCGGCGGCCTGTCACCGATGCCCGTCACGGACGGCAAGTTGGTCTACGTGTTCGGCGGTTCGGGCAAGAGCAAGGCGATCCAGTTCTCCCGTGACTTCAAGGCAGCGAAGTCGGACGTCGGGGACGCGAGAAAGCCAACCGAGAAGAAGACAGTCACGGACGCGAACGAGGAGATCATCGTCGCGAAGTCGCCGCGTGTCGTGTGGGAGAGCGAGAACCTCGGCATCCCCTCCCCGGTTCTTCACGGTGGACAGTTGTTCCTCGTTCGATCCAACGGATTTGGCGTGTGCATGAGCGCCAAGGACGGCGAGGTCTCGCACAATGCGCGGCTCGATGGCCGCACGTCGAGCGTGTACGCCTCGCCAGTCTGGGCCGATGGCAAGCTGTACGTCGTGAGTCGCAAGCGCGGGACATTCATCTACAGCGCGGACGGTGAGTTCAAGCTGCTGGGTCGCAACGAGCTGGAGGATGACAGCCAGTTCAACGCGTCGCCGGCGATCGCTGGCAAGCAGCTCTTCTTACGGTCTGACAAGGTCCTCTACTGCATCGCGAAGAAATAGACTTTCATCATGAAGAGACCGACGGCGATGGCGCGGCGGCATGAACGGCGCGAACTCGACATCTTCGTGGTTCACGGTGCCCACGACGCCGAGTCCGAGGACGGCCCAGGGAAAGGGCCTTGCGCATGGTCTCGAGAGAGCGGTTTTCGACTCGATTTGGGGCACAAACCCCGTCGAACCGGTTGACGACCGAGCCCTACGCCTCTAGATATGGGGG
>CAYYAQ010000168.1:0-11515 GCA_964469555.1 uncultured candidatus Brocadiaceae bacterium
GATCAGCCGCGGGGTCGCAGGGCCAAGCGTTCGACGGCGCCGCGGGAGACGCGCGAGCCGGTAGCCTTCGGGGACCGGAAGACGCTCGTGACGCACATCGCGAAGCTCCGCGCGGAGATGCAAGAGGCGGCGAAGAACCTCGATTTTGAAACGGCGGCGCAGATGAGGGACGAAGTGTTCCGTCTCGAGAAGATGGACATGGAGTTGCGGTGAATCGGTGAACCCAGCGATCGCTGCCAAAGTGGACCGGTTCCCCGATCGACCCGGGGTCTACCTCTTTCTCGACGGGAAGGGCCGCGCCCTCTATGTGGGCAAGGCGGCCAGGCTTCGGCAGCGGGTGCGCAGCTACCTGAAGCCCGGGGGCGATGGGCGCATGACGATCCGGTTCCTGGAGAAGCAGGCCGCGGACATCGAGTTTCTCGTCACCCAGACCGAGCAGGAAGCCCTGTTGCTCGAGAACACGATCATCAAGAAGCGGAAGCCGGCGTACAACGTCAAGCTCAAGGACGACAAGTCGTTCCTGCTGCTGCGGCTCGACCCGAAGGAGGAGTGGCCGTGGTTCCGACTGGTCAGGCGGCGGAAGGACGACGGGTGCCTCTACTTCGGGCCCTACGCCTCCGCGAAGTCGGTGCGCCGGACGCTGCGCCTCCTGCACAAGGTCGTGCCGTTGCGGGACTGCACGGACTCCGTGCTTGCCAACCGATCCCGTCCGTGCATCAAACACCAGATCGGTCGGTGTCCGGCGCCATGTGTTGGGGATATCGAACCGGATGACTACACCGAACTCGTCGACAAGGCGGTCGGAATCCTCGGCGGGAACGCCGGACCGTTGCTGCGGTCGTTGCAGTTGTTGATGAACGCGGCGTCGGCGGAGTTGCAGTTCGAACGAGCGCAGGCGTTGAAGATCCAGATCGACGCGCTGAGCCGGGTGTCCGAGCGGCAGGACGTGGTGGGCGAGGGGCACGAGGATCGCGACGTCCTCGGCTTGCACCGGGTCGGTGACGAGGTCTCCGCGGTCTTCCTCCTGTACCGCGGCGGCAAACTCGAGAGCAGCCGACGATTCGGGTTCCGGTCGCAACTCCCCGACGACCTGCTGATCGCGGAGTTGCTCGGCCGCTTCTACGAGGGCGATTACTACGTGCCGCGAGAGGTGCTCGTCTCTGGCCCTGTCGACGAACAGGAGTTGGTTCGCGAGTGGTTGACCAACAAGCGGGGGGGCAAGGTGGAGATCCTCGCGCCGAAGCGTGGGCGGCGGTATCAATTCCTGAAGGCCGCGGAGGAGAACGCGCGGTTGACGGATGCGGTCGTCGCCGACAAGGCGGCGCGGCGTCGGCACGGCGCGGAGGAACTCGCCGATTCGTTGTCGTTGCCCGAGCCGCCGCAGACGATCCACTGCCTCGACGTGTCGACGATCCAGGGCCGATACACCGTCGCGTCGAGGATCGCGTTCGCCAACGGGGAGGCGGACAAGGCGAACTACCGCAAGTTCAAGATCAGCGTCGGCGCCGCGGGCGACGATTTCGCCGGAATGGAGGAAGCGGTACGACGCAGCCTGACGATGTGCTTGACGAAGGAGAACGAGGAGCTACCGGACCTGTTGATGGTCGACGGCGGTGCGGGTCAGGTGACGGCGGCGTTCCGCGCGCTCTCCGACCTCGGACTGCAGGACGACCTCGCTCTCGTCGGGCTGGCAAAGAGTCGACGCCGTGGCAAGGGCGATGCCCCGATGCGGACCGATGAGCGGTTGTTCCAGCCTGGCGCAAGCGATCCGATCCACCTCGCACCCGGCGCCCCGGTGACCCTGTTGGTCGCGTCGGTTCGCGACGAGGCGCACCGCTTCGCCATCACGTATCACCGCAAGTTGCGCGGCAAGTTGACGAGTGAGCTCGACGACATCGACGGCGTCGGACCGCGGCGTCGCCGGGTGCTTCTCCGACACTTCGGCTCGATGACCGCGGTGAAGGAAGCCAGCGAGAAGGAGCTGCTGGAAGTGCCCGGCGTACCGTCCGCGGTGGGGCAGCGCGTCTTCGACTGGCTGCATCGGAAGAGATAGCCTCCGATTGGTCACCCCCGCGGGTGGAACTTCTCGTGCACGCTGCGGAGACGCTTTTGATCGACGTGGGTGTAGACCTGCGTCGTGGCCAGCGACGCGTGGCCGAGCAACTCTTGCACGACGCGCAGATCCGCGCCGCCGGAGACGAGGTGCGTCGCGAACGAGTGGCGCAGCGCGTGTGGTGAGACCGGAATATTCAAGTCGGCGTGCTCCGCGGCTTCCCGCAGGAGTTGGTAGATCCGGATGCGATCCAACGGGCGGCCGGTCCGCGAGAGGAACAGGCGGTCCTCCGAACGACTCGTCCGGCGATCGGCGAGCTTCGGTCGGACTTCGGCGAGGTAGTGTCGCATCAACTCGAGCGCCGCTGGCGACATCGGGACCAGGCGCTCTTTCCGGCCCTTGCCCACGACCCGCAGGCAGCGGTGGTCTGTGACCAGGCTGTGCGTCTCCAGTCCGACGACCTCCGACACCCGACAGCCGGAGGAGTAGATCGTGTGCAGAATCGTCCGGTTGCGCTGGGCGAGCAGGTCGTCCCCGTCGAACACTCCGAGCAGCGCGTCGACCGCGCGCTCGCTGAGTACCGGCGGCAGCCGCTGCTCCAACTTCTGCCCGAGCAGTCCCTCGGCCGGGTCCTCAGAGATGTAGCCCTCCGCGTGGAGGTAGCGATAGAACCCGCGGATCGCCGCCAGGCCGCGCACCACGGTCGCCGGGGCGTAATTCTCGCGCAGGACACCGAGATGCCGGAGAATCGCGCCGCGATCCGGCAACTCGCTGCGATCTTGCAGCAGCCGCGAGAGATCGCGGCGGTACGCCGCCAGGGTGTTCTTCGAAAGCTGAAGTTCGGCGCCCAAATAGACGAGAAACTCGGCGAGAAGAGTCTTGGGACCGGCTCGACTTGCGGCCATGCGAAGAGGATGACCGGGTACCAGGGATGGAACCAGAACAATCTCTGCTCTCAACGCGCGATGCGAATCGGGTTTCGGCAGCACCACGGGAATCCTGACCCGAGCAGATCTTGACCGACCCCGATCGGGTACTTATGGTCCCCGCCCTTTTCCAGCCAACCCCTGGCTGCGGCGGTTCGTCCGCTCAGCCCGGGAGCGTCGGCCAACCCCCCGGTCCGGCGTGATCCTGTAGTTCTATTACCTATCTCGCCTACTCTTATGCCGAAGCCAACGAAGCCTGAAACAACGAAGTATCGGGCAATCCTCGCTCAGCAATTGCGGACCCTCACCGGAGATGTCGGAGCCATGCGCGAAGAAGCGCTGCGCGCGTCCGAGCAGGACAACTCGGTGGATCATCTGGCGGATCAGGGTACGGACAACGCGGATCAGGCTTTCACCCTCGGTCTCATCGAGAACGAGGAGGAGACCATCGGTCTCATTCGTCAAGCACTCGACCGGATGGAGGAAGACTCCAGGGTGCCCTTCGGCGCCTGCCTCCGCTGCTGGGAAGAGGCCGAGGAGAAGACCCGCAAGAAGAGTGAGATCTGGATTCCCAAGCCCCGTTTGGAGTACCTCCCCTGGGCTTGCTACTGCATCCAGCACCAGGAAGAGATCGAGAAGAGTCGGGAGAGCGCGTAGCGCCGCCCGAACCCGTCGAAGGCACCGTTTGCCGGCGTGAGCCGGGAGTGAGTCAGACTTGGTGGCGAACGAAAGCGATCAGCCGATCTCCGCGACCGTGATACCTGGCGAGCCTCTCCCCGCTGCGGAGGAGGCGCCGACGCTGTTCGCCGGAAAGCTGATCTTCTGGATCCCGATCGTGCCGCTGATCGCCCTCGATCTCTGGTCGAAGACCTGGGCGTTCGCCCTGGTCACCGGCAAGAACGCGGGCCAGTTCAGTTCGCAAAACGACGTCGCGGTTTTCGAGTTGAGCTGGGTGAGGTTCGAGCTCGTGACGTGGCTCAACCGGGGGACGATCTGGGGTCTCGGCGACCAGTTCCACGATTACCTGAAGTTCCTCCGCGTGGGGGCGATCGCGCTGATCCTGTACTTCGTCTACAAGACCGCGTCGAAGCATCGCTGGATGCTGCTGGCCCTCGGGTTGATCCTCGCTGGTGCCATCGGCAACCTCTACGACAACTTCTTCCACTTCGACGACGCCTACTCGACGCGGCCCCAGTTCGCCGGCGCGGTTCGTGACTTCATCCACTTCTTTGACCCCGAAGTCTGGAACTTCCCGGCCTTCAACGTCGCGGATTCGTGCATCAGCGTCGGGGCGGTGTCCCTGTTCATCGCGCTCTGGGGCCTGCCGAACGTCGAATCGAGCGACAGCGCCAAGGTCACGGCGAACAGCTCAGACGGCCCCTGATCCGGGATCGCCGACCCGGGGTGTTGAGAAGTCGGATGCGGCGACACTCGCTACACCCGAGAAACCCTGGGCTTAGGGCTTCGCCGTGGAAAACCACTGCGGTATCCTCGGGGGGTCGTCGCTCGCCCTCAAGCTTCACCACGGACACGTTACCCCAGCCGTAAGGCCGAGGACTCCAGTCGCCCCACATGGTCGCCAACCTGCGCACCAGACTCGGATCCCTGACACTCGCAAACCCGATCATGAGTGCGGCGGGCACCTACGGCGCCGGATTGGAGGGCCGCGAGTTCGTCGATCTGTCCGGGCTGGGCGCACTCGTCACCAAGACCGTGACCGTCGTGCCGTGGCACGGCAACCCACCGCAGCGGATCATCGAGACCCCGTCCGGGATGCTCAATTCGATCGGTCTCGAGAACAAGGGCGCCGACTACTTCCTGGCGAACACCCTGCCGGAGATGTTGACGATCGGGCCGCCGGTGATCGTCAATATCGGGGGGGAATCGATCGAGGACTTCGTGGTGCTCGCGGAGCGATTCTCGCAAGCCGGCATCGCCGCGCTCGAGGTCAACCTCTCTTGTCCCAACGTCCAGGGCGGCAAACTCCCGTTCTCGAGCGAACCCGCGATGACGGAATCGGCGGTTCGGCAGGTCGTGGCCGCAGCTTCCGTCCCGGTGTTCGCCAAGCTCTCGCCGAACGTGACGGACATCGGCGAGATGGCGCAGGCCGCGGAGCAGGCCGGCGCGCACGGCATCACCGCGATCAACACCCTCATCGGGATGGCTGTCGACTGGCGCGCCCGCAAGGCCATCCTCGGTCGCACGATCGGCGGCCTCTCCGGTCCGGCTATCCGGCCGGTCGCGCTTCGCATGGTCCATCAGATCCGGCAGGCCGTCGGGATCCCCATCCTCGGTGTCGGCGGCATTACGAATGCCGAGGAAGCGCTGCAGTTTCTCGCGGCGGGTGCCGATGCCGTCCAGGTGGGCACTGCGAACTTCGTGGATCCGGCGTTGATGCCGCGGATGGTCGAGGATATGCGACAGCTTCTCGAGGCCGAGGGTACGACGGTCGAGGAGCTCGTCGGCAGCGTCTCGGCCCGACCAGCCCCGGAGGTCGCTTCAGAATGAAGCTCGAAGACCTCTCCCTGGATCTGCTCAACAGAGCGGTATCCGTCTACTGGGAGAAGGCCTACGCGAGCGACGCCGGGACCATGCCGAACTTCGGCAACCGACCGATCGAGGGCCCCCTGGACGTGCTCGGCCTCTTTCAGAAGGAAGTGATCGAGCTGGTGCCCGATCACCGGAGCGTCCGCTACACGATGCGGCTCGGAAATCGGAACTATCCGTTCATGAAACTGCTGTTGCAGGAACATCTGATCGTGGGTGAGTACTTCTTCGCCGTCGATACCCACGATGAGATGAACATCAAGCCGGACTACCCGGACTACGAGGGCTGGATGCAGGTGCAGCAGTTCAACAGCGCGCTCAAGCGCGAGATCGAGCGTGCCTTCGCGGAATCCGGCCTGGACACGGCGGCCCGTATTCGCGAGATGGCCGCCTGCCGGGAGGAGACCCAGGCGCGGGGCCGCGGTCGGTCCATCCTCGTGGTGGACGACGAAGAGGATCTCGCGGAGACCGTCGAATCTCTGTTGCGGGCCCGGGGTTACCGGATGCACAAGGTCCACGACGGCCACGCCGCGCTCCGGGTGGCCGCGGAGGTGCACCCGGACCTCATCCTGCTCGACTACGAACTGCCGGAGATGGATGGGCTTCAGGTGATCGCCGCGCTGCGGAAATCCGAGGCGACGCGGGACATCCCAATCCTGCTGACGACGGCGAGCCGGGTGACCATGAAGGAGATTTCCCGGGCGGATGGTTTCCTGGCGAAGCCATTCCATGAGAAACTCCTCTACGAAGTCGTGGAACGCATTCTGGGATTACACAAGGAGTCGGACTCGTGAGTTCGGCATCCACATCGACGCGGACCGAGTTGTCCGGTGCTAGCGCCGTGACGTTCCTGGTCCTCTTGCTCCTGCTGGGCGGGGTGGATTCCCGTTCCGCGGAAGCCCTGGGCCGCGTGACGGCCTGGGCGAAGAGCGGCATCGTGTGCGAGGACGTCGTCCGCGCGCCGGACCGCGAAATCCGGACTGAGCGATGCCACGGCCCGGTGGCCGAAGGGACCGAGGCGTTGCGCCTCACGGTCCACAGTGTCCGCGTGGCGAAGACGATCGCAGACGCGATGCTTCCCCGCCCACGCGCGCCTGACCGCGACCAGGTTCTCTGAGCCTGTGTTGTTCGCTCCCACCGCTCCCGACCGCGGAGGGGGAGCAGTTAGGTCGCGAGGTCGGGATGGAAGTTTTGGATCACGGGCCCCATCGGGCTCACGGAGTTTGTCATGGTGGATTTCGGCGCATTCTGGACCAAGTTCGGTAAGGGATTGCAGAAGGTGTTTGGCTCGCAGAACGAGCGCGCACTCGCGAGTTTCAAGTCGTTGGTGAAGGAAGTGAACGGCCTCGAAGACTGGGCGAAGGGCATGGACCAGGCCCAGATCCAGGCGCGGGTTGCGGAGTGGAGGGAGAAGGTGCAGAGCGACACTGCGAGCCTCGACGAGGCGATGCCCGAGATCTTCGCGATGACGCGCGAGGCGTCGGTGCGGACGCTGGGTCTGCGGCACTTCGATGTGCAGTTGATCGGTGGGGCGAACCTGCACCGGGGGAATATCTCAGAGATGGTCACCGGCGAGGGCAAGACTCTCATCGCGACTCTCGCCGCTGCCCTGAACGCACTCGAGGGCAAGGGCGTCTACATCGTGACCGTCAACGATTACCTCGCAAAGCGAGACCGCGACTGGATGGCTCCGATCTTCGAGTACCTCGGTTTGACGGTCGGTGCGATCCAGTCGAACCAGGCACCCAGCCAACGTCACGCGCACTACGCGAGCGACATCCTGTACGGGACGAACAACGAGTTCGGCTTCGACTACCTCCGCGACAACATGAAGTGGGAGCCGGAGGAACAGGTCCAGAAGACCCTGAACTTCGCCATCGTCGACGAAATCGACTCCATCCTGGTCGACGAAGCCCGGACGCCACTGATCATCTCGGGATCGCCCGAACAGGGGAAGTCCGACAAGTATCTGAAGTGCGATCGCATCGCCCGCCAACTGAAGGAGGGCGATCACTTCGAGATCAAGATCAAGGAGCAGCAGTGCCTGCTCGGCGAGGATGGGATCGAGAAGGCGGAGGAACTGGTCGGCGTCGACAGTTTCTATTCCGACGTGTCCTTGATGGACTGGCCGCACCACATCGAGCAGGCCTTGAAGGCGCACTACATCTACAAGCGCGACAAAGAGTACGTCGTAGCGACGAACAACGAGACTGGCGACGTCGAGGTCATCATCGTCGATGAATTCACCGGTCGCTTGATGTCGGGCCGCCGTTGGAGCGACGGTCTGCACCAGGCGGTCGAGGCGAAGGAGGGTCTGCCGCCGAAAGAAGAGACCCAGACGCTGGCCACCATCACGCTGCAGAACTACTTCCGGATGTTCAACAAGCTGGCGGGCATGACGGGCACGGCGATGACCGAAGCCGCGGAGTTCTCGAAGATCTACGACCTCGACGTCCTGGCAATCCCGACGAACCGACCAATGGCGCGGGATGACTACCAGGACCAGATCTACCTGGATTCGAAAGACAAGTACGCCGCGATCGTCGAGGAGGTTCGCGAGAACCACGCACGGGGCCGACCGATGCTGATCGGCACCACGTCGATCGAGAAGTCGGAGGAAGTCGACGGGCGACTGACCGAGGCGGAGATCCCGCACGAGGTCCTCAACGCGAAGAACCACGAGAGAGAAGCGCGGATCATCGCGCAGGCCGGTCGCAAGGGAGCCATCACGGTCGCGACGAACATGGCCGGTCGCGGCACGGACATCGTGCTCGGCGGTAACCTCGAGGGTCTGTTCGCTGTCGAGATCGCTGAGAGGGGCATCGATGGTGATTCAGATGAGGCGAAAGAGCTCCGCGCGACTCTCGAGGTTCAGTGCGATGCGGAACAGGAGCACGTCCTGAACGAAGGCGGTCTCTGCGTCATCGGCACGGAGCGACACGAGGCCAGGCGCATCGACAATCAGCTGCGCGGGCGTTGCGGACGTCAGGGTGATCCGGGGGCGACGAAGTTCTTCCTCAGCTTCGACGACGATCTGATGCGCATCTTCGCTCGCGACTGGGTGAAACCCCTGATGGAGAAGCTGGGCTTGAAGCACGGGGAGCGGATCGAGAGCGGCATGGTGAGCCGCCGGATCGCTGGTGCCCAGAAGAAGGTCGAGCAGCGCAACTTCGACATCCGCAAGAACCTCATCGAATACGACGAGGTCATGGATAAGCAGCGGAAGTTTGTCTACACGCAGCGCCAGCAAATGCTGGAGTTCCAGGGCTTTCGCGACAAGATCCTCGGCATGTTCGAGGAGGTTCTGGTGCCAATCCTCGATGCCCACGCGGGCGACCAGGACAAGCCGGTCGATTACGACGAGATCCACACGTGGATGCGGCACAAGTTCGGCAACGAGGTCGTCCTCGACGGTTTGGAGAAAGTGGACAGGGAAGAGCTGGATCCGTGGCTCGTGCAACGGGTCGAGGATCTCTACGACAGTCGCGCCGAGCACTACGGTGCGGATCAGTGGGAGAAGATCCAGCAGTTCATCCTGGTCGACACCGTCGACAACAAGTGGAAGGACCACTTGTTTGCGATGGAAGTGCTCAAGCACGGCATCGGGCTGCGTGGCTACGCGCAGATGAACCCGAAGGACGAGTTCAAGAAGGAAGGCTTCGAGAAGTTCGAGATGCTCAAGGCGGCGATCGCCGACCAGGTGACCGACCTCGTGTTCAAGGTCGAGCTTCAGGAGGCACCCGAGGCGCGTCAGATGCATCACCAGGAGCCGCTCGGTCTCGACGATCTACCGGACGACCCGGCGACCCAGGCGGCGATGATCCAGGCGCTGATCGATTCCGGTCAGGCACCACCGGAGCTGGTGGAGGCCGTGGCCCGAGGTGAGCAGGTCGAGATCCGGAACTCTGCGAATGCGCCGCAACAGGCCCAGCCTGCCCCTGAGACCGCGTCGCCGGTCGTCGCTGGCGGCAGGAAACCGAAGCGGAACGAACCGTGTCCGTGCGGGTCTGGCATCAAGTACAAGAAGTGTTGCCACCCTGCTTTCGATTGATGGTAGGTCGACAGATACACATTGGACGGGTGGGCGACTGACGATGGCGCAGGCCTTCCAAGCCGAAGCGTCACTTCCAGTGCCGCGGCGAGCTGTGCTGTATCTGAGTCTCTTCGTATACCAGGTGTTCCTGCTGGGCGCGTTCTTCGGGTTCCTGGTGTGGCGCCTCGTCTTCGACCGACGCTACCGTCGCGGGGTGCCCGAGCGGCTCGGATTCGTGCAGGAGAGCGAGCCCGGCAGGCAGGTCGTCTGGATCCACGGGGTCTCCGTCGGCGAGGTGAAGGCGGCGGACACGCTGATCGCCCGGTTGCGGGAAACGCGACCGGACCTCGAGCTTGTCATCTCTTCGACGACGCCCACCGGCTACGCGCTGGCGAAGACCCTGCACCCGGACTTGCGCGTCATCCTCTACCCGTTGGATCTCGGACTGTGTCCGGGGATGGCCCTGAGGCGGATTCGCCCGATCTGCGTGCTCTTGATGGAACTCGAGGTCTGGCCGAACTTCCTGCAGGCGACCGCGGGCCTCGGTATTCCGGTCGCCGTGATCAACGGTCGTATCTCGGAGCAGAGTTTTCGGCGCTACCGCATGGTTCGGGCGCTGTTGCCGCAGTTCAACTTGATCTGGCTCTACTGCATGCAGGACGAGTCCTACCGCGAACGCTTGCTGAAGTTGAACGTCGATCCGGCCCGCACCCGCGTGACCGGCAACATGAAATACGACAATGTCCAATTGCCGGAAGCCGACGCGGAGATCGCGGAGTTGCGCAAGTGGTTGAGCCCAGACGGTCGGCTGGTGGTCGTCTGTGGTTCGACGCACGGGGAGGAGGAGCGGTGGCTCGCCACGACGGTGTTGGCGATCGAAGAGGATCTGGGCATCCGGGTCAGGACCGTCCTCGCGCCGAGACACCCCGAGCGCGCGCCCGGAGTTCGAGACGGGCTTTTTGCCCGAGGCATACGCGTGGGAATGTGGAGCGACCAGCTGCGGCAGAGAGAACCGCTGGCGGACGACGAGATGCTGATCGTCGACACGATCGGGCACCTGGAGAAGTTCTACGGAGCCTGCGATGTGGCCTTTATCGGCGGCAGCCTCGTGAAGCGGGGTGGCCAGAACATGGTGGAAGCCGCGGCGATGGGCAAGGCCGTGATATTCGGTCCACACACCAGCAACTTTCGCAAGGACGTGGATCTCCTCCGCGGCGCGGACGCCGCGTGCCAGGTCACGGACCTCGCCGACCTCGATGCGAACCTGCGTAAGCTCCTGACGGATTCCGGACGGCGGGTCGGGCTGGGTGAGCGGGCCGTCGGTTTGATCCAACGGAACCAAGGGAGCACGGATCGCACCCTAGAGCACTTAGACCCGATTCTGCGCCGCGAAGTACGCACCCAGGGCTGAAATGGCCGATCGCTGAGGCGTCGTTGCCATTGCGGTTTTTCGCGGCGGCGAGCCCAGTCGAACTCAGCGGTTGATGAGGGCCAACAAGCCCAGAAGCGCGATCCCGATAATGGTCAGGATCACCTTGGTCTTGTCGAGATGGCCCCCGAGATGGGTGGTGCTGGTGCGCATCTTGGTCGGTGTTCGGTGTGGAGGATCTTGCGATCGGTAGATTATCAACTCCCGGGTGGTGTCCGGTCGATAGCTCTAGCTGTCGAACCCCACGAAGTTGCACACGACTCTGAGGTCGCGACACATCAATATCGAGGTTCTTACGGTCTCTGGTCATTCGAGGGAGCGCTGTGTATGGTCCGGCGCCATTCACCCCAGTCCTCGCGAAAGGCCCCGCGACTCCTCGATCTTCAGGGCTTGATCGTCTCACTTACGTCTCAGGAGCATCCATGACCAGCGAACCCCGTCTCTTCACCAGTGAATCCGTCAGTGAAGGTCACCCTGACAAGGTCTGTGACCAGATTTCGGATGCGGTCCTGGACGCGATCATCAAG
>CAYYAQ010000169.1:0-11504 GCA_964469555.1 uncultured candidatus Brocadiaceae bacterium
GAAGTTGCCCGCGAGGAGCCGGTTGACTTCCGTCGCGATCGCGCGACCGTTGACCTTGGTTGTCTTCAGCGATCCGCGTGGACTCGGGTCGGCGTCCGCGCCGCAGCCGATCGTCAGCATCGCGATTGCGCCGGGATGGTCTGCTTCGATGTACTCCTGTGCGTACCCCGCCCAGTCGCCGCATACCCCTTCATTGACGTGGGCGCCCGTGCAGTGGCACGCGTAGTTCGCGACGATCGCGCGGAGCCTGCCCGCGGCATCGGTCACGCGCAGCACTGGCAGGTCGTGGTCAACCGGCCCGCCGCGATGCAACCCGAACCCCTGCCATACGCTGTTTCTCACGATGCGTCGGTTCGTCGCAAACCGGACCTGTCCGCGGGCCCAGGCGAGCCGTCCAGGTGTCATCCTCTTGGCCGCCCGCTCGACGACTGCGACCAGCTTGTCGATCAGCGAGTCGGTGTAGTCGTCCATGTGTTTCTGCTGCTTGGGCGGCAACGGCCCGTCGAAGAGCATCGGCGCGTAGCCGCGAAGCGCCGGTGCGGAATGCGTGTGGGTCGAGGTGATGACGAATCGCGCACCGTTGAGCCCAAGGCTCTTCTCGAGTCGCCCGACCACCGTCTGGACGACAGGAGCGGGCACGCCGCAGTTGTCCACCGAGACCAGTGCGATGCGTGCCCCGCCTTCGCCGACGACGAGCGCCTTCGCGAAGATCCGCTGGGAGATCTTGGCCGTCTCCGTCTTCCGGCTGGCGTAGCCGGCGAGCCGCGTCGGGTGGGTCGGGGTGATGTCGATCGACGCTACGCCGATGGGGACGATGGAACCGCCGCCTCCGTGCACGCGGGTCGTGGCGTCTGCCTGGCACAGGAGCGTGCACGCCAGCAGGAGGACCGAAAGCGCGATGCTGATCGCCCGAAACCGCGAGACTCCGACCATGGGTGCCCAGCGTATCTCGTCCGCAGCGGCCACCCTCGCCCTCTTTTGGTTCTCCTCGCGATTGGTGACCGCCGCGGGGTGTTGTCAGACCATCCCGGACTCTGCATGATGCCGCAGCCCGAGACGGACCGATTCCATATCCAGAGACTCAGCATGCCGCGCCATTCGCTTCCACTCACCTTCGCACTCCTCGTCTCCTCCTCGCTCACAGCCCAGGGTGACTTCGAGAGCATCGGGGATCGTGTGAACGTCGCCGGCAGCCTCTTCTTCGTCGCGGTCAAGGCGCCCGGCGGGCAGGAACTCTGGGTGCTCGACGCTGGCAAGAAGTCAGCGCACCTCGTGAAGGACATCCATGCGGGTCCGAACTCTTCGGGCGTTGCCGGCATCGTGGCCTTCGGCAAGCGCGCCGTGTTCGCCGCCAACGACGGCAAGAGTGGCGAGCAGCTATGGATCAGCAACGGCACGACGGGAGGCACGACGATGCTGACCAGCATCAAGGCGGACGCCGCCGATGCTGGTATAGCGCATGGCAGCGCGGTCGTCGCAGACTCCGTCCTCTACTTCTTCGTGAAGGGAGCCAAGGGCGCTCGTGCGCTCTGGAAGACGGACGGCACGTCGGACGGCACGAAGTTGGTCAAGCCGTTTGAGGCCGTCGCGAACCCGGATCCGAACTTCGGCCATCGCCCGACCGCGATGCCGACCGGGGTCGTCGTGTTCCGCGTGGGTACGAGCAAATCTTCGCGCCTGTGGTGCACCGATGGCACGACCGCGGGAACCCGGTGTTTGTGTGACGTGGGGCTGGCACCCACGGGTCCGTTCACACTCGTCGGTCCGAAGCTTGCGTTCACTGCGGGATCTGGTGCGACGTGGGATATCTGGCTCACGGACGGCACGAAGGCGGGAACCAAGAAACTGCACGGCAAGGCTGCGGCCGAGGCCGACGTTGGCAAGATCGATGGTCCGCGCACGACCAAGGGAAATCGCAAGCTCGCCAAGATCCACTTCCTGACCTACTGCGTGACGTGCCACGGCAAGAGCGGCAAGGGCGACGGTCCCGCGGCCATCGCGCTGAAGCCAAGGCCCCGCGACTGGACGGATTCGAAGTGGCAGGCGTCGGTCACCGACAAGCGGATCCTGCAGGTGGTCCGCGACGGCGGGACGGCAGTCGGGCTGAGCCCGCTGATGGCCCCGAATCCGTTGTACGGCAAGAACCCCGCCGTGCTCAAGGCCCTCGTCGAGATGATCCGCAAGTTCGACAGGAAGAAGTGACAGGCGTCTCCTGAATTCGGTGGCGCGACGCGCCCTGTTCTTGCTGTGGCCTCGATCGCGCCAGGTTGAGAACCAGAACAGGCGAGGAAACGAGATGTTCGTGTCGGCGAAGTGAGGACTCTTGCGGTCGTCGCTTCTCGTTCGGTCACCCAGGCACCGCACTCGCTCCTCATGACGATCACGAACCCCGGGTTCACGAGCTTCGACGTCACGATGCTCAGCACCGTCAGCGGACGGAATCGAGCTACGGTGGCGGTCGACGTCGGCGTCAACGGCAGCGCCGAGTTCCGCCAGGTCGCAGACGGCAAGCCCTGCCCGGCCACGACTCTCACCGGCACGGACACACCGGTCGGGACCAGTCACGTGATTCTTCTGCAGGTCGCGAGCGCACTCCCGAGCGCGCCGGTCGCGTTGGTGGCTGGCGCCGCGAAGGCGGCCATCCATCTGCCGACCTCGCCGTGCCTCCGGCTCACGAACCCGCTTGTCATCGTCGGCCTGACTGCTGACGCGACGGGCAAGTTATCCACGAGCGTGATCTTCTCGACTTCGATCGTGGGCATGGGCTATCTGCAAGCGATTCCGTTCGACCCGGTGAAGGGCATCATCTTCGCGAGCAACGGGCTGCGGGTGGATTGCTTCTAGCATTGAAGCCGTGACCCTTACGAGGTCCAGAGTTCCATTTCGGGGTGCGCCGGTATAGGCTCCGGCTGCTGCCCCGGGGCGGGTCCTCTCGTTTTTCGATCGTCCCCGTTCCGGCGTGCGTGATCGATGAAGTCCGACAGCGAGAATGACCCGAAGCCAGGCGCGCGGAAGACGTCGGCAAAAAAAGTCGCGAAGACCCGCGAGACCGAGGCGTCGCCAAGAGCAACCGTCGAGCAGCTGGCGACCAGGCTCAGCCACAGCGAGCAACGCTTGCGCGAGTTGACGGATCAGAGTCTCGGTTTCTTGGCGGAGCTCGGTGAAGCACGCCACAAGGAAGATGACTGGAAAAAACTCCACGAGAGAGTCGATGGTCTTCAGGAACTCCTGGCGGACAGCCGTCGCAAGCTGCGGAGCGCCGGGGCGGAGGTCCTGCGACCCACGGTGGCAGCGGGCACCGACAGTCTCGAGATCGTCGTCTGGGGTGGTGTTCCGCAAGCAGGGCCACTCGCGTCCATCGTGGAGAACATGCCTGGGGTCTCGATCACGTGCGTGCTCGACAGCCGAAAGGACGAGCAGCCGGTCGACGACAGTCCGGATGCGGTGCAGTGGTTCAAGACCACGGAGTGCAACACGCCGGCACAGGCCTTCAACACCGCTCTCGCCGCGACCGATGGCGCGGCAGTCCTGTTCTTGCACGCCGGTTCGGTGCCTTCGGTCGGCAATTGGTCGGCGCTCCCGGCTGCGGACGAGAACTCGTGGGCCGTCCAACCCGGCCTGACCATCGACGGAGACGCCGCGCCGGGGTTCTTCGAGGGGGAGGGCTTCCAGGGGCCGGATGTCGGCGACGCGGATGAACCCGTCGCGGTCGGAAGCCTCGATCCCCGGGCTTTCGTCGTCGTGCGCGCTGCGGTGGAAGGGATCGGCGCATTCGATCAGGACATGATCGGGCCACTCACCGTGGCAGAATACGCGCGGCGCGCCAGCGACCGGGGATACCGGATGGCCGGATCTCTCCGTGGACGTCGCGTCGGCGGAACTCGAGACGGACGAAGACACGATGGATCGGGATCGCCTGCTTCTCCTGGCACGACATGAGCCGGAGGGCATCGGCCTGGCGTTGGCTCGGGCGCCTTATCTTTGGACGATGGAGCCGCCAGTCTGCGCGGCGTTCTTCGAGGAACTGCTCGTTCGTCTTCCCGATGCCCTGAATTGGCCGGAGGGCAGGAAGATCACCGCCGCCGTCATCGAGGGCACGATCCGTGCGACGATCTCCCCGGAGCAGTTCAGCGAGAAGTTCGATCCGCTCTTGCGCGAAAAGCTCGATCAACTCGCGGCGATGAACGAAGTGTCGGTTCACGACCTCTGGCCGGAACCGATTACCGGAGAGACGGCCTCTTCGCAGATGTTCCAGCGCGTCCAGGCCCTCTCGAATCTGGAGCAGAACGTCCGTGAGCTGCTCGCAGCCAAGCTCGAGGGTCTGACCGTGGACATT
This sequence comes from uncultured candidatus Brocadiaceae bacterium, assembly GCA_964469555.1. Classification (GTDB taxonomy): domain Bacteria; phylum Planctomycetota; class UBA1135; order UBA1135; family UBA2386; genus CAYYAQ01. The sequence goes on from CAYYAQ010000169.1 coordinate 4,337, forward strand.
GAGGAGGTGCGTGCGGACCGGGAGAAACGCGTCGCGGCATCGGAGGAGAGGGTCGTGTCTTTGGAGGGGAGTCTCGCGGCATCGGAGGAGAGGGTCGTGTCTTTGGAGGGGAGTCTCGCCTCCATTACGGAGGCGATCAACATCATGGGCGAACCCCATTCCGGGACGGTGCGCGAGCGTCTGACGACGATGCAAGCGGACGCCACGCGGCAGACGCAATTGCTCGACGCGACGAATCTCGCGTCCTTGATCAAGATCCTCTACGACCTGCGGCAGCAGTTGGCCGATCTGTGGCAGCAGTTGGCCGAGCGCGATGCCTGGGTCGTCACGCTGTTGCGTCAGATGCAGAAGCGACGTTTGTCGCCGTTTCCGAGGAAGCTGGAACAGCACGAGATCGACTTCATCACGCGTGTCGACGGGGACACGCCGTGAAGGTCCTCCTGGTCGTCCACCAGTACCTGCCCAGGCACGTCACGGGAACGGAGCAATACGTGCGTACCGTTGCCGCGGGACTACGCGCGAAGGGTGTCGACGCCCGGATCTTTGCCTACGAGCCGCTGGTCGAGGAAGAAGCCTCGGGCGAAGTCGTGCTCGTTCGCGACGAAGTCGTCGAAGATGTGCCCGTGCACCGCGTCGGTCTTCATGAAGACCTGATGGCGAGTCATCTCCGCGACTACGAGAATCCGCTCGTGGAGACCTTGCTCGGTCGCCACCTCGACGAGCATGCCTACGATGTGGTCCACATTTTCCACCTGCGGCACATCGGCACCGGTGGCATCCTCCAGCCGAAGTCCCGTGGGATTCCCGTCGTGGTCCACCTTATGGACTTCTGGTTCATCTGCGCGAACTACCTGCTCTGGCATCGAGACGGCAATCTCTGCGATGGGCCCCCGGAGGAAGGATTCGGCTGCATTCGATGCATGGATCCACCTCTGGCGAAGCGGCTCGAACGTCGCGGGCTCAGCGACGCCGTGCGCACCGTCGGTGACGTGGCGACGCCGGCCGGTAGCCAGGACTTCACGGATCTCCGCCGGGCACATTCGTTTGTCCACCGCAAGGAGCGACTGTTCGCGGTCCTCGACCGCGCCGATCTGCTGGTCGCTCCCTCCCTCTTCCTGCAGTCGATCTTCGCGAAGGAAGGCGTCGACGTGCAGCGGATTCTCCACATTCCGTACGGTCTCGATCGCAGTCGATTCGCGAAGATGCCGGCGCGGAAGGCTGATCCAGGCAAGTCCCGACTCGACATCGGTTACATCGGTTCGATCAGCCGGCACAAGGGCGTTTCGGTGCTGCTCGACGCGATGCAACTCATCGAGGGAGACGGCTTGCACTTGCACGTCTACGGTCGTCGCGCGTCGCAGCCGGGTTACTCCGAGAAGCTGATCGACGAGTGCGATGACCCGCGGGTCACGTTCCACGGCAAGTTCCATCCACAGGAACTGGGGCGCGTGCTGGCAGAACTGGACGCGCTCGTCGTCCCGTCCCTGTGGTACGAGAACACGCCGTTCTCGGTGCTCGAGGCGCTGCACGTGGAGCTTCCCGTATTGGCGTCGGATCTGGGCGGGATCAGCGAGATCGTGCGCCAGGGCCGGAACGGTCGTCTGTTCCCCGCGGGCGACGCGGCGGCCATCGCTCGGATCCTCGAGGAGATCATGGCCGACCCCGTGGGGCAGTTGCGGGTGAAAGGCACGGCGCAGGCTTCGGTCGACGACAACGTCGAGCGTTTCCTCGAGCTGTACGAACAAATGATCCTGGCCGGGTCACCGCGCTGATGTTCCGCGCCCTGATGCCGGTGATGGTGTGCTCGGTGGTGTCTGCGCAGCAGTCCGCGTCGATGGGATGGGAACTGGCGCTCGATTGGACCCAGGAGCGGATCGACGCGTTGCGCGCGAACCTCGATCGGGCCCAGAGCGCGTTAAAGGACCGAGCGAAGAGCGATGCGGCTCTTCTCGCACGCGTCACGCCGAAGCTCCCGGACCCTCAGCAGCAAGGATTCGGCTTGCTGCCGGAGACACGGGCGGACTTGCCGGTAGAACGCGTGAAACTCCATCGCAGCGAGTTCTCCATCAAACTGATGACGACGAAGAGCGCCGCGGTGTGGCGCGATGGGTTCCAGTTGGCGCGGCAGGCGAAGAGTGGAGGCGATCTCGGTGGGTTGGTCACGGAGTTCGAGCGGTTGCGTGAACAGCTGACGTACGTCCAGGGCCAGGTGTCGTATCACCGATACTGGCAGAAGGCCGTGGTGGATCACGCGCGCTTCTTCGCTCTGCGCAACCGGGTTGTCGTGCACGCGGTGCGCTTGAAGAAACTCCTCGACGAGGAGGGTGACGCGAAGGAGATCGAGAAGCTGCGGGTGTTGATCGAAGCGAAGGTTGCGCCGTTCCAGAAGACCGCAGGCCTGTCGATCGAAGCCACGTCGGGTGGCGGTCGAGTGCTGGCGGTGAAGATCGCGACCGATATCGCAGATTCGGCCTTTCTGGACACCTTTCGACGGGCCGTGCACGAGGCCTACAACGAATCAGCGGCGGCGAAGGCCGCGAAGTTTCTTGTCATCGTCACGTTCGAGAAGATGGACCCCGCCAAGCTCTACGGCGGCACTCCGCCGCGTCGTGGTGACGCCGTCGATGAGAAGAAACACCTCGCGCGTTTTCCAAAGGGAGCGCTGGTTCTGACGACCGGCGCGAAGAGCACGCATGCATTCGTCGGTCACTACATCCAGCTCGGCACGAACCCGATGCGTCCACGAGAGCTCGCCCACGAGTTCGGCCACTTGTTGGGGTTCAGCGACGCGTACCTGCGAGGGTTCGAGGGCAATCCTTGCGGCAAGCTGGGGTGCACCCTGGTGGAGTGGGGCGGCTTGCAGGACAACATCATGGGCGCACCTGCGCGTGGGATCGTGACCACGGGCATGGTCCGGCGCCTGATAGAGGTCTACGGCGACGGAAAGTAGCCCCGTGAAACTGTGCCGGGCCCGGATTCGAGAGTTTCCACATTCACTCCACCGTCGCAGCCCACAACCCAGGCGGTCTTCAACGGAATGGAGAAGTGCGGGGCCGGGACCTGAGAACGTCCACAGTCAGGGAGAGATCTCGCTTGGGTTATCGTCTTCCGATCCCTGACACTGCACACTCGTCCCCGGATGACCGGACAGCCTGATCAAGTTGGAGTAGCTCAATGGACATGGTACTCGTCGAATTCCTGCTGCGGTGGGTGCACTTCCTCTCCGGCATTACCTGGATCGGAATGCTGTACTACTTCAACTTCGTACAGACACCGTTCTTCAAGAGCTGCGCGGGCTCGACCCGTAGCGAGATGATCCGCGGTCTGGTACCGAACGCTCTCTGGTGGTTCCGGTGGGGGGCGATGTTCACGTTCCTCAGCGGCGTGTCTCTCGTGATGGTCAAAGCACACGGCGCCTATCCGTGGGACGGCATCTACATGACGATCATCCTGACCGGAGGGCTCATGGGCACGCTGATGTGGTTCAACGTGTGGTTCATCATCTGGCCCGCCCAAAAGGTCGTGATCGCTTCGGCTGAACAGGTCGCCGCGGGAGGCGAACCGATCGCTGACGCGGCTTCGCGCGGTGGTCGCGCCGGCATGGCGTCCCGGACGAATACGCTGTTGTCGATTCCCATGCTGTTTTGCATGGGCGCCGCCGGTCACTACTGGGCGATCGCCGGGATCGCCGCCGAGGGCGCGGAATCGAGCGTGATGATGTATTGGATCATCACCGGGGTCGTCATCGCGGTCATCGAGGTCACGGGCGCGTTTTGTGGCGCGGGCAAACCGTTCCAGAAGCACCTCGCGTCCGTCAACGGTGTCATCACCGCCGGCTTCGTCCTCACCGCCGTGGTCGCAGTGCTGCTGAAATACGTCGCGGTCCACTGATCACTACTTGGACTTGTTCGCGTTCGGGTCCGAGACGAACGCGTGCAAGGCCCGCAGCTGGTCGTCCGTCAACTCGAACGACGTCATGAGCCGCGTGGTGCGCTTCGGTTTGTAGCCCTTCGGGTACCGCCCGTTCCGCACGCGCATCTTCAGGAGCTCGAAGCTGGAGCCTGCGATCGGCGGACCGAAGGCGCCGGATGTGCCGTACTGCTGGGTTGGATCCGGGTGGTGGCACATTCCGCAGATCGTCGTGTAGATGCGCTTGCCGCGCTTTCGCGGATCGACGCCAGGGCCGGCGTCAGCATTTGGGCCCATGGCGAGAACGATGACCACGATGACGAGCCCTGCGCCGATGGCGACTCCGGGCAGAATGGTCATTCCCTCCCGATCTTGCACATCTCAACCGTAGTCCTGGTGGTCGCGCTTCTCAAGCCGGGTGGGTCCGGGCTTGCGCCGTCGGAAAAGACGCTTCCGGGACACGGCTGCCTGCTGCACGACGGAGCGAGCCGGTCTAGCATGACCGGTCCTCCCCCTCCTCGAACCGTCATAGAGGTCCCCCCCGTGACCAGCCGTATCATCCCAGCCATCCTCATCGTCCTGCCCTTGGGTCTCGCGTCCGCGCAGGTGTCCTCCGAGCACGCCGAGACCATCAAGAACGAAGGGCTGAACAACAGCCAGGCGATGAAGTTCTTGGATCATCTGACCAACAAGATTGGCTACCGGCTGACCGGTTCGGACAATTTCACGATGGCGTGCGAGTGGGCGCGCGATGAGTTCGCAAAGATGGGGCTCGACGCCAAGCTGGAGAAGTGGACCGAGTGGAACGTCGTCTGGAACCGCGGCCAGTGGTCGGGGCGCGTGCTCAAACCTGAAGTCATGGAGCTACAGGTCGCGACCCCGGCATGGACTCCCGGCACCAAGGGTCGGCAGCGCGGCGAACTCGTCGCGATGCCTGACGTGGATACGCTGAACCAGAGTGATGGCGCGTACAAGGGCAAGTTCCTGTTCGGTCGTATCCCGTCCTACCGGTCGTCGAACACGGCCCCGCTGATGAAGGCGGTGGAGGCGAGCGGCGCCCTCGGCATCGTCGGCCTTCCATCAGGTGGCGGCGACCGTCGCTACAAGACGCAGATTCGCGTGTTCGGCAACAGCAACGTCGCCCGCGGGTCGATGCAGAACATCCCACGCGTGCCGCTGATCTGCGTGCGCCCCGACCAACACAAGAAGCTCGAACAGATGGTGGAAGCAGGCAAGCCGCCGGTCGTCGAGTTCGAGATCCGTAACCGTTTCCGCAAGGGGCCGATCGCGATCCACAACGTGGTCGCCGAATTGAAGGGATCCCAAAAGCCGGACGAGGCTGTGATCGTCTGCGGTCACCTCGACTCGTGGCATCAAGCCGCCGGCGCGACGGACAACGGCACCGGAACGTGCAGCACGTTGGAAGCGGCTCGCATTCTAACAACCACGGGAATGAAGCCCCGGCGCACGATCCGCTTCATCCTCTGGGGTGGAGAGGAGCAGGGTCTGCTCGGTTCGAAGCAGTACGTCACGATGCACCGGCAGGAGATGAAGAACGTGTCCGCCGTGTTCAACCACGACAGCGGCACCAACTGGGCGCACTCGCTCACGATATCGGAGGCCATGGAGGCCACGATGCGGAAGGTGCTGGAGCCGGTGTTCTCGATCCCTGCGCCACAGGAAGGCTACGAGGAGGACGCTTTCGTCTTGCGAGTACGCCCGACGATCAGCGCTCGCGGGGGCAGCGACCACGCGTCCTTCGGCATCGCCGGCGTGCCGGCCTTCGGTGTGGGCCTGCAGAGCCAGGGCAACACACCGTACGGCTACGGCTGGCACAGCCAGTGGGATACCTACGACCTGGCGGTCCCCAAGTATCAGGCGCACACTTCCACGGTGGTCGCGCTCACCGCTTTCGGCGTCGCGAACTTGCCGAAGCTGTTGACTCGCGAAGGCGTCGTGCGCAGCACGGGTCGCCGGACCGGACGCGGCGGGACGGCCGACCTCTACGTGGGCGCGATCTTCGGCGGCGAGATGAAGGGCGCGACGTTCGCGAAGGTGACCAAGGACGGCCTCGCGGAGAAGGCCGGCGTGAAAGCCGGCGACAAGATTGTCGAGATCAACGGTCAAAAGATGAACCGCACGTTCGAGCTCATCCGTGCGGTTCGCGATCGCGTGAAGACCATCGAGTTGACGCTCGAGCGCGGAGACAAGAAGGTCAAAGCGAAGTTCGACACCGCGGAACTCGTCAAGCGCCAGGAAGCCAATCCGGACAGGCGTCGCCGGCGAGGTGGCAACGACGGTGGGACCCAGGGCGGTGAGCGGCGCCGTCGGCGCGGCGGCGCGTGATCCGCAATCGACTCCTCGCCGAGCGCCTGCTCGCGGCGCCCGTCGTCTCCCAGGATACGGGGGCCGCGGCGAAGGCTGAGGAGTCCGCGCGGCGGTCGGATCGTTTCGCGATCGTGTTCAACCTCGGTTACGGCGGCGATCAACTTCCGAAGGACAAGAAGGCGTTCGAGAAGCTCGTCGCCGGGATCAAGCGGGCGCACTTCAACGTGGTCCTGTGCAAGTGGGAGGACTGGCGTGCTCGCATCTGCAAGAAGCACCGTCTGCAGATCTTCGTGGACCTGTTCGCCGATGGGCACCACGTCTACAAGAACGTTGCGGGGGCACGAAAGCTGTGCGAGAGTCTCGTCGGCAACGACACCGTCTACGGCTACCACGTGTGGAGCGACAACATCGCGAACACATACTCCGGGCGGAGTCGCGCCGCGTGGCGAAGCGATGACGGGAAGCTACGGCGCGAAGGCGGACGTCGACATGCCACCGTCGACCGCGAGGGTCTGACCGGTGACGAACGCACTGGCATCGCTGGCGAGGAATATCGTGACGCCGACGAGGTCCGCATCCTCCCCGGTGCGCCCGAGCGGCGTCACCCGCAGGATTCGAGCGCGATAGTCCGGGTCGTCCACGAGCTTCTCGGTGAGGGGCGTGCGGAAGTACCACGGCGCGATGCAGTTCACGGTGATGCTGTGCGGTCCGAGCTCCTGGGCGAGAGACTTCGTCATCTGGGAGATCGCTGCCTTCGTCCTCGCGTAGGCCACGCCGGTAGGACTCGAGAAGACGCCCGCCACGGAACCCATGTTGATGATGCGTCCCTTCCCTTGCGGGATCATCAGGCGCGCGGCCTCGCGAGCGCAGAAGAGCGCCGAATCCAGATTGATGCTCTGGATCTTGCGCCAGTCGTCTTCCGTCGTGTCGA
>CAYYAQ010000170.1:0-11458 GCA_964469555.1 uncultured candidatus Brocadiaceae bacterium
GATGGTATGCCCCAACGGCGACGGATGGATTCTGTCGAGGTAGAGAACCGAGCGTTCCCCGGCGGGACTGGACCAATCCGAAGCCATCCCGCTCTCGACACTGGCGAACAGGGCCGGTCCGTCCACGACCGGCACGCCCGCTTGGGAGTAGACCTGCCGCAGCGCGGCCTGGTATTCGGGTGCCAGGGGAACGTGGCTCAGGGTAGAGGCCGGAAGGGGCGGGATGACGGCGATGACCGTGCCCCCGTTCTCGCGCCCCATCGCGATCATCCGGGAGAGGTTGTCCTTGAACTCGTCGAGAGGCACGCGCACGCCGTTTCGGAACTCACCGCGGGCGAAAGCGTCCATATCGGTTTCCTCGTCGTTCGCGACCCTTCGAATCAGGCGCAGGATTCGCGACGCGTGGAGGATGCTCTCCCGGCGCGCCTTGCTGTCCTTCGCGAACTGCGAGTCACTCCTACTGACGGCACCCATGTAGTCGTTCCAGGTCCCGAGGTAGAGGATCGTGATGTCCGGGCGGAACGGCTTGATCCGCTTCTCGTGCAACACCCTGCTCTGGTAGGTCGTGTAGGCGGTGATGCCTCCCAGCAGGACCTCGACTCGCGCATTCGGCAGAGCCTTGCGAAGTATCGCCTCGAGTTGGATGCCGTAGGTCTGTTCGTAGTCCACGCCGAAGCCGAACGTGCAGGAATCCCCAACACACGCGATCGTGAGATCACGCTGCCCTTTGTCGCCGTCGGGAACCCAGCCACGGAGGCGCAGTCGGTTGACGGAGATTCCCTCGATGCGTGGCTTGAGGATCCAGAACACATCGTCGTCAGGCTCGAAGATGCGCGGACCGATCAGTTGAACCGGCAATGGTCTGGCGGGGATGCCGAGAGCGTGCAGCACGACCTCGCCGAGCAGGAGAGAGCCGAGGATTGAGACCACGACGGCGATGCTGCGTTTGCGGTTCCGGGGTTCCACGCGGCGAAACTCTAACAGCGGAAACCCCAACCGCCCCCTCGGCTTCAGTCACTTCGGCCAATCCGTGTTCGACGATACCGACGACAACGGTACGGGGTGGCGCCACGCCACCGCGGCGACCCGTGCTCGGCAGGCAAGCACTACATCGGGACGCGCCGCATGGAACTCGTCGATCCAAAATGGGGTACGCACAAGTCCGTCCCCCTCGATGGCGCGGCTTCGACCGTCGACGACCTCGATGACCGGTTCGGATTCCAGTTCCCGAACGACCGACCGGTACTCGAGCCGGTGTCCGTCCCTCAGACCCAACGCAGGGTGAAGAAGAAGTAGCTCACCTCAGGCGATCCCGGGCGGACAGCGCGCGGGTCTCCGACTGGTGAAGTTCCAGGAATGAGCGAACATCACAGCGGAGAGACAAGCGAAGGCGTCAGCTACACGAAAGCGGATGCCCAGGCCTCTGCCGCTCCGGTGATTCACGCCTGGGGCATCAACACGGCGAAGCCGTGCATCGACCTCGGTACCGGCGGCAACAAACTTCACATCGGCAACATCGTTCTGATGCAGACCTTCATGGTCCCACCGAGGAGCATCAGTAGCATCGCGTTCAGCGGCTACTCGCCATACGTCGTGTTTCCGTGGGACAAACAGGCGAACGGGTTCAGGGTCACCGCGCAAGGGGCCTGGCTGGACTCACAGACAGGTCGCTTGAACCTCTCGCAGGCCGCGGAAGTGACTCTGCCGACCGTCAGCTTCCTCGCGGAGGCGCCAAGGCGATCGTGCTGCTACAGCCTCCCGGGCTATGCGACGTTCGTCACCACCGCTGCCAACTTCAATCCCGCGATGCGGTATACGCACTGACCGACCGTCCTCGGACACGATGACCGCTGCCCGTCGATCGCTATCGACGGGCAGCGGTGCGATGAAGAGCAACATCGATATCGGATGCTCTGCGGGAAACTCGCGGGGAGTTGCCCCTAGGTACCGAATTGCACCACGATCGAGCCCCCGTGGAACACGTATCCGTTCGAAATCGCAGTCTTAGAGTGCCATACGTAGCCAGCCTCGTGCCCCGTCGTGGCCCCGTTCGTCGCCATCATCGAAGTGCGTCCGCCACTCAGGACCAACCCGCCTCCCAACACGGAGAACGCCTGCGTGACCATGGAGAAACCGTTCAGGGCCGCATCGAATGGGATATTCCAGTAGCAGTTGAAGACCCTACCAGTCGAGCCGGCGACGCCCATCGGGAGGACGACCAGGGGGATCGCGTGGACCTTCGCGCAGAATGCGGGGAGCGAATAGTTTGCATCGGCCACCGCCAAGCTCATCGACACCGGCGCCGAGGGTGGCCCGCCCGTAACCCCTGCCTTGAGCCGCATTCCGTAGTTCGTCATGGCTGGTCCGTTGCTCTCCATCACGGCGCCGTGCGCGAACGAGGCACATCCCGGGCTCAACAACGCCGAGGTTCCGCTCTTGTACATCGTGTAATCCCGATCGAACTTGTTGCCGGTGTTCGTGCCGTTCTCCAGCGTCAGATTCCAGACGAGCGAGTAACGGCCGAGGTAGATGTAGTTGGTGACGAACGGAATCTTGAAGTCGAATGGCGCCGGCGTCGAACTCGGGGTGCTCCAATCGGGCCAATTGATATTCTTCTTCGGGAACACGAGGGTCTTCTTCACGCTGAAGTTCCGGGTCGGATCCGAGTGAACCATGGTCATGTTCGTCTCGCCGATCGTGAGGGTCGCGTCGACCGTCGAAGCTCCCGGTGTGCTCGCCGTGACCTTGTCGCGGCGCATGGCAAACTCCTTTATGACCCGAACCGTCCCCTTGTGGGTCGCGTCAATGCCTTGATAAACGCGATTGGTCGATGCGTAGAACAAGGTGTTGCCCTCTGTGGCCGCGAGGCCCTTGGGCGAGGTGAATGTCGTGGTCTGAGATGCCACGCAGTGGGTGCATGCCGCGAAGGCGAGCACAACGGCTGTGATTCGGTACATGGATAACTTCCTTTGTTCGGGACTCACGAAACGAGCGCGGCGCCACAAGCGGCACAGCGCGGCGGAAGCATAACACAACCGACCTCGACCCAACATATCGGCCCATCTTTGGGACGGCGTTGGTATATCGGCACAACGAAATTTGGAACGAAATCTGGAAGATAGTCCAACCTCGGGACGAGCTTCGGCTAGCGCAGAGCCGTGGTCATGATAGCTTACCGACGTTCAGCATGACGCGTCATGCCTCCACCTTGGCCTGGGTAACTCTCCACTCTTTCCAGTTCCAGCGCTGACAGTCACCTCCAACCCGTAGACCATAGAAGAAACCATGTACAAACTGATACTCACCGCCGCCGCAAGCTGCCTGATCGCGATGACCTCGTTCGCTCAGGGCGCCAACTACTACATCCCGGACAACTCGCCCACGACCGGCACGTGCAACGTGATCCCATTTGGCACGGGCAGCACCGCGCCCAGTCCAACCTGGTCAAACCAGGTCTACCAGCAGAACCTGTCCAACGCCCAGCTCGGCAACAGCGCCGTACTGGAGATCTGTGACCTCGCCTGGTCTCCTTGCGCCACGGGTGTCAAGCACTTCGACACGATCGAAGTAGTACTCGGCCAGAGCTCTACCGCGACGCTTTCCACGACGTTCTCCGCGAACCTCATGACCAACGTCAAGACGGTGCTCAAGGCGGAGAATTACGACTGGTACAGGAACGCAGGCATGTGGGACCGCATCGGCCTCGACAGTTCCTACCTCTACCTCAAGGGGAATCACCCCTTCCTCGTCATCCAGATCACGGTGACCGGCGCCCGCGGCCTCACCAACTTTGGGAGTGGAAACCACCGCCAGGGCCCGAACATGCGCGTCTACAGCTTCGGCTGGACCGGCACCCCACCGACCACCGGCACCAGCGGCATCGGTGCGTTGAAGGTCAATGTGGTCTCTCTGAAGCCTGATATGCACCGGTACGGACACGGGTGCAAGGGCAGCAATGGATTGGTCCCGGCGCTCGGATTCACCGGGAGCGCTGCGCTCGGCGCGGTCATGTCGATCGATGTCAGCAATTGTCTTCCCAACGCCATTTCGTTGCATGTGGTCGGCTTGACTCGTTATGGGGCCGGCATCGACCTCGGGGTTGCCGGCGCTCCCGGTTGCCTTCTCTACGAGAGTACGGACATCATTGTCCCCAAAGTTGCCAGCACGGCGGGCGCCTACCTACTCAAGTTCACCGTGCCGAAGGACAGGAGCCTGGTTTGCCTCCGCATCTACACCCAGGCATTCCCAGCCGACGCGAATGCCAACGGGTTCGGGATGACGTCGAGTAACTACGGCCGCATCCTGCCAGGCCACTAGCTTCGGAAATCGAGTCGCACGACCCCCCGAACTCCGGAGGAGAAGGCGGTTGCGGCAACGCAGCCGCCTGGTCGGCGTCTGGGCGCTGCGGCGCCCGCTGCATGGCCACGCCAAGCCGCGCTGAAGGTGCCGTGTCACGATTCGCGGAGCAGACCCCGTCCGTTCCGCGGTGCCGCGTACTCGCTCGGAACACGGCATCCCGGCTGAGGTCGGCGTGCAGAGCGCAGGCGCTCACCAACAAGCGTGTCAAACTCCTGGACAAACGCGCGGAGAGCCTACGCTGGAGCCAAGACGGCGAGTATCTGGCATTGACCACGAAGACCGAGTCGACCAGAGGACCCGAAGGAACTCGACTGAGCATCTTCCCCGCGGACGAACCGAAGCCATCGATTCAATACGATCTGCCGAGCCCAGGCTTTCATCACCCCGTGTTCGAGCCCGGCAACCGACGCCTGTTCCTGAACTCATCGAAGGTCGGCCGGAAGACGGCGAGCCTCGTAGGGAACGCCGTCGGGGTAGCTGTGATGTAGCACGGCGTCTTGCCCGGAAGCCTCCCGCTCACGGCGGCGAGGGCGGCCTGGACCTGTCGTTCAAGGACATCTGTGGTCGTCGCGCCGCCCAGCGCGTAGTCCCGCAACTTGTTGGGGGTGGCGCGGAACGTCCTGGCGAGTTGCTCGACGCAAACCTGGCCATTCGAGAATCGCCCCATCCAGTACGATGCGCCGGTGAGCCGGAAGAGGTTGCCGTTGTCGGAGAGGCTGTCCCCGAAGACGTAGATATACTCGCAGCGGGGATGCTGGGCGGACGCGTTGGACAAGAGGGTCAGCGCGACGGCGCCGGCGAGAAGAGGACGAAGATTCATGTCGTTTCCTTGTGGTTGAGTTGTGATGGCACTGGTCTCACCACTGGGCGGGTTTCGCGGGGGGTTTCTCGAACGGATTCCAGAAACCGATGCCCGCTCGGCGTTGGCACGGACTCTTCCGGACGGGGGAGGTACGGCGGTCACGGTCCGCTCGCGTCGACCGCGGGCGCTGGTGTCACCCAGCGGTCGCGGCTACCGTGCCGGCATGGTCTCTCGACTCTCTCTCCTCGCGGTCCTGGCCGCGGTCGTGCCTGCCCAAGGTGCTTCCGGACGATCCTCACCCACGGTGATTCGCATGGCCACACTCGTGGGCCTGCGATACGAATTCGTAAGGTTCGATGTCAAACCGGGGGTGGCGGTCGAGCTCGTCATCGAGAACCGCGACGCGATGATGCACAACCTCGTCATCACGAAGCCGGGGAAGAGATTGAAGGTCGTCATGCAGACCGCGGAACTCGGTCTGGATGCGGTCGCGATGGACTTCGTTCCCAAGAGTACCGACGTGCTCTGGTCGGTGGGTGTCATCAAGCCGAGCGAGACCACACGCCTGCGCTTCAAGGCGCCGGTGACTCCCGGTGATTACCCCTACGTGTGCACCTACCCGGGGCACGGGTTCGTGATGTTCGGGAGCATGGTCGTGACCGATCACCCGAAACCGCCAGTCAAGTCGGTGCTCGCGACGCCCAACCAGCCACACCACCACGGGGCCGTCGATCGGATCACCCTCAGGCGGATGTTCATGCCGGATGCAGGGCCGGCGTCGATCGCGGTGTCCCAGCCTGACGGGAGATCGTACTGCTGGGACGCAGGAGCGTGTCGCCTGCGCTACGTGTGGGCCGGCGGCCCGATCTTCGAGGTCAAGATGGGCAAGGCGCCGAAGCTCACCGGGCCGCTGCTCTACAACGAGACGGTCGGGTTCCCTCTGCGCATCGGAAGCGACCCCGGGTCACGACCGCGACGCGTGCGCTACCGCGGCTACCGACTCGACGCCGCGGGTGAACCCGAATTCGAGTATGACGTCGATGGTGTGAAGGTGCGGGAGAGGGTCACCATGAGCCGGGGCAAGGTCCAACGGACGTTCCACACAGATTCCCGCGACGAGACGATCTGGTTCGCGCATGCGGCTGACGTCACCCCTGTCGCGGAGCCGCAGGGACGGATTCGAAAAGGTGAGTCCGGGTCCCCTTCGTACATCGGGTTCGGCCCTGGTCAGGGCAGGGCCTTCACCATCGCTATCGCGTACCGCGATGCCGGTGCCACGCAGAAAGAGGCGGGGCGATGAACTTGCGGACCCTTCGGGCGATGTCGATTGCGCTCGTCGCATCGCAAGCCCTTCCCGCGCAGGGCAAGGAAGCCGTCACGGCCGAGGACGCGAGCTACCGGCTCGACACGATCGAATTGCCCAAGGGCGAACACAGCGTGGACGCGGTGGCGTTCCTGCCCGATGGCCGACTGGTGTGCTGTCTGTCCTTCGAACGGGTCTACACGTATCGACCCGACACCGGTGTCTGGCACCTCTTCGCCGAGGGCTTGCATCAGCCGCTGGGGATCTGGCCGATCAGCAACACCGAGATCCTCGTGGCGCAGCGCCCGGAATTGACGCGTATTTCCGACACGACTGGGGATGGGAAGGCGGATCACTACGAGGTCGTGTCCGACGAGTTCGGCCTGTCCGGCAACTACGCCGAGTGGACATTCGGTCCGGTCAAGGATGCGGCAGGCAACCTGTTCTTCAGTCTCGGGACCGGATCGTCCTTCGGCATGCCGCAGACTGGCGAGGTGCGGGGGACGTACAGTCGGGACGGCAGTTACGGGCGGATGAACTCGTGTGTCCCCTACCGTGGTTGGGTCATGAAGGTCTCGCCCGACGGGAAGACCTCGCCGTTCGCCAACGGATTTCGCGAGGCCAACGGACTCGGTTTCGATCTCGCCGGTCGACTCTTCACGATCGACAACCAGGGTGACTTCGTCGGGACGAGCGCGCTGTTCCACGTGCAGGAGGGTCGGTTCTACGGCCATCCGCACTCACTCGTATGGCGCCAGGGTTTCGATCGGCACCCGTTCGATGTTCCTATCGCGGAACTCGATGCGATGCGCCAGCGGCCCGTCGCGGTGTTCCCGCACGGTAACATGTCGAACTCGCCGACGCAGCCCCTGTGCGACACCACGGGTGGCCGGTTCGGTCCGTTCGGGGGGCAGATGTTCCTCGGTGAGATGAACAGTCCGCGCATCCTTCGCGTGATGCTCGAGGAGGTCGATGGGCAGCTCCAAGGAGCGAGCCAGATCTTCTTCGATGGGAAGGGGCTCCACCGCGGCAACAACCGGCTCGCCTTCGGTCCCGACGGCAAGTCGCTGTGGATCGGCCAGACCCTGTACGAGACCTGGGTGGGCGAGAGCGGACTGCAACGCCTCACGTGGACCGGCGTGGTTCCCTGCGAGATCCAGTCGATGAGCCTCACGGAAACCGGCTTCGACCTGAACTTCACCAGACCCGTCGACCCGTCGACCGCCGAGCACCTCGCCGCCTACGCGTGCAAGAGCTACTTCTACAACTACCACGAGACGTACGGATCGAGGAAGTTCGAGCTCGGGGCCGAGCGGATCACCGCCGTGCGCGTGCACGATGGCGGACTCCGCGTGTCCCTGACGTTCGACCGCTTGCGGGCCGGCCGCATCTATGACCTTCGCCTCGCCGGTATCCGCTCGGCCGATGGTGCGCCGCTCGGGCACCCATGGATCGTCTACAACCTGAATCGTCTGCGAAGTGGCACCACGATGGCGCGGCCCCCAGTCCCCACGCCACAGCCCGGGCGATCGAGACCTCGCTTGCAGAAGGGTGGCGTTCGATCCGTGGGGCGGCCTCAGGTCCCCGACTCGACCGCGTTCGCCGAGCGGCGTGCCGGTGAGATCGATGGGGCGTACGTCCGTCGAACGCCCGGGGGATACACCGTGACCGACGGCGGAAAGGTCGTGCTCGTCTACAACCGCGACCCGATTTCGCGGTCCGGCGGCGATCACAAGCGCGGCCACTACATCCATCCGCTGTACGGCCTCGACGGTCAACGCATGACCGACGACATGCCTGGCGATCACCTGCACCACCGTGGTGTCTTCTGGGCGTGGACCCAGCTGTGGATCGGCGAGAAACGCATCGGCCATCCCTGGGAACAGAAGGGTATGATCTGGGATGTGCGCGACGTGAAGATCACGAACCACGACGGCATCGCCGAGCTGCGCGCCCACGTGCTTTGGAAGTCCCCGCTGTGGGTCAACGCGCGCAAGCGACAGCGACCGATCGTCGACGAGGTCACGGTGATCCGGGTGCATCCGGTAAGCGATGACGCGCGTGCCATCGACTTCGAGATCTCCCTGCGGGCGCTCGCGGCCAAGGTCCGCCTCGGTGGCTCCATGAACACCAAGGGCTACGGGGGCTTCTCCGTGCGCATTCCGCTGCCCGGGGATCTGCGCATCGAAGGTCCCGGTGGCACGCTCGCACCCGATCTCAAGAAACCGACGCGGCCGGCGCCCTGGGTCGACTTCTCGGGCACGTTTGGCGGGACGCGCGGTCCGTCGGGTTTGACGATCCTCTGCCACCCGGACACGCCGGGGTCTCCGCCGGGTTGGACCATCCGCCGCAAGAACAGCTGCCAGAACCCGGTCTACCCGGGACAGCACCCCGTCGATCTTTCGACGGACGAGCCGCTCGTGCTTCGCTACCGCGTCGTGCTGCACCGATCGGGATTCGAGGCGACGCGGATGAAGCGTCTCTTCGAGGAGTACGGGAAGTAGGCATGCGATATCTCGCTCCCGCGATCCTGGCGATGGTCCTCGCCGCCTGCGCTGCTCCGTCGAGCGAAGGATTGTCCGCGTCCATCGAGGAGCGCGACGATCGACTGGTCATCCGCGTCGGCGGCGACGTGTTTGCCGAGTACCGGTACGCCCCGAGCCAGAAGTACCCCTACTTCTATCCGGTCAACGGTCCATCGAGCGGTCGTAGCGTGACGACTGAGTCCTCGGAGCCCTATCCGCACCATCACTCTCTCTTCTTCGCCTGCGATCGCGTCAACGGCGGCAACTACTGGCAAGAGGGACTCGAACGCGGCCAGATCCGGCAAGAACGGGTGCGCGTCGGGGAGCGCGACGGCCTGCGCGTCTCATTCGTCAGCGAGAATCTCTGGCACCGCCCTGGTGCGCCGGCGCCGTTTCGCGATCGGCGAACGGTCACGGTGTTCGCGCCGCGGGCGGACCTGCGCGTCCTCGATATCGAGATCGCGTGGACCGCGCTGCAGGACGTCGAGATCACGCGGACAAATCATGCACTGTTCTCGGCCCGGGTCGTCAAGGCGCTCGCTGTGTCTGCCGGCGGTTCGCTCGTGAATGCGGAGGGAGCGAGCGGTGAGAAGGCGACGTTCGGCGTGCGCACGCCGTGGATGGACTACAACGGTAAGGTCGCGGATCACGATCCTCCGCTCGTCGAGGGCATCGCGATTCTCACCCACCCAGACAATCCTTGGTCGCCGACACCGTGGTTCACCCGCGACTACGGATTCTTCTCGCCGACGCCGATGCACTGGCTCCCGGGTGGGCGGCTCGAGATACACAAAGGCAAGACTCTCGTGCTGCGCTACCGCGTCATCGTCCACACCGGCACGGCGGCGGAAGCCGGTATCGCCGCGTTGTACGACAGCTGGATTCGAGCGGCACGCTGAGGGTGACGCCCGTGCGTCACTTCGTGGATTGGTCGACCAACCGACGGAGTTTCGCTTCGTCCACTTCGATGCCGAGACCGGGACCGCTCGGTATCGCCAGCGACCCGTCCGACACCGTCATCGGATCGCGCAGGATGTCCGTGGTGAGGAACTGCGGGCCGTTCAGCGCGGCCGGCTTCTGGAGTCCGAAGGCGCCGTAGAGTCCGAGCGTCGCCGCGAGCGAGATGTCCGGGTCGGTGAGTCCGCTGCCGAGCCACTGGAGACCGGCGCCGCGCAGGATCTCGATCTGTCTCTTCGCCGACACCAGTCCGCCGCACCGCGATGGTTTCATCGCGACGCCGTCGAGCATCCCGAGCTCGATGAACTCCCTCAGCTCCACGGGGGACACGATCCCTTCGTCCATGAAGATCGGCAACGCACCCTGCTTCTTCAGCGCCTGGTAGCCGCGGATCTGGTTGGGCTTGATCGGTGCCTCGAGGACGTCGACCCCAGCTTCGGCGAGCTTGGGCGCGGCCCGCAGGGCTGTCGCCGGTTCGTAGCCGCCGTTGGCGTCGGCCCACAGGAATCCGTCGGGGGCGCGGGCCTTGACCCGCTTCGCGAATTCGACGTCGAACGTGGGATCCGGGGCGACCTTGATGTTGAAGTGGCGGTAGCCACGCCGCTTTCCTTGCTCGATCAGACCGTCGACCTCGTCGAGGTTGCGGGCGTTCACGGTCCAACTCAAGGTCAGGCGCTCGCCTCGAGGCAGACCCCACATCTGCGCCAGCGACTTTCCTTCGAGCTTGCCGAGGAGATCGTGAAGTGCGATGTCGATGCCGGCGCGCGCGATCGGCATGCCCGTCGAGAACCCCGGTGCGATCGCACGGTCCATCCGGTCGAGTGCCCCCGGGATGTCACGTGCGTCGTGGCCGATCAGGGCCGGTGCGTAGTAATTCCGAAGGGCGATCGTCGCGGTCTCGAGTGTCTCGTAGCTCCACTTCGCGACCGGCACGCTCTGGCCGAACCCGACCGTCCCGTCGTCTGCCGTGATCTTGATGATGACGGCGGCCCGACCGCGCGACCCGTGGGGTCCGGTGAAGAACTTGAAGTATCCGGTCATCGGATACCGGACCGGAAAGACCTCGATTCGATCGACGTGCACGCCGGCGGCGGTCCCCGTGCCCCGAACCTGCTGGACCCGACACGAGCCGAGGAGGGCACCAGCGCCGAGCAGGAATCGACGTCGATCCATGCCTTGGTTCTCTTGCTTCATCGCGCCGGGAGCGTAGCGGACCGGGACTGCTCGGCGTGGAGGAAACTCACGCGGGCGGGTGCCCGCTACTCTCTCCTCGACGTGAGATCTCGCCGTGCGTGAATCTCGCGAGAGTGCGAGCAAACTGGCGACCTGAACAAGTCCTCGGGTGGAGAACGGTCACGATCAGTCCTAACCTTGGGTGACCATGATCCGTCTCCGCGTCAACGGCAAGGACATCAATCTGAGGATAGACGTTCCAAGCTGCAATTTCGGCATTGCCCCCAGCAAAGAACCCGACATCGCCGCCTGTCACGGCCCGTCGCTGATGCGCGATCC
>CAYYAQ010000171.1:0-11226 GCA_964469555.1 uncultured candidatus Brocadiaceae bacterium
GCGCGCGCGGGTGCTTCTCGGCAAGCTGCTCGTCAGCCCAGCCAACCTGGTGATGCTCGACGAACCGACGAACCACCTGGACATGGAGTCGATCGACTCCATGGTAGCCGCACTGCTGGCGTTCTCCGGGGGGACGCTGATCGTCACTCACAACGAGCGCGTGCTGCACGCACTGGCGACCAAGCTGGTGATCTTCGACCGTGGTCGCGTCACGTGGTTCGACGGCACCTACCGTGATTTTCTCGATCGCGTCGGTTGGAGCGACGAGGACGGGGAGAGGCGCAAGAAGAAGGCGCCGAAGAAACCGCAGCAAAAGCCAGCGAAGCTGAATCAGCAGCAGCAGCAGAAGAAGAAGAAGAAGAAGAAGCGAAAGGGCAAGAAACAACCGCTGCAGCAGTAGTCACCGCCCGCCGCGGCATGACTCACCTGGCGCCGACTCTGCCCTCCGCGGCATTCGACACGACCACCGAGAGCCCGTTCTTGCCCGGAGCATCGACGTTCCCTGGTTGTAGAACGGGATACCGATCAGCGCGGCGGAATTGTCCGCAACCGCCACGACCGGAGGACTCCACGGGCTGTTCGGACTCTGAGTCGTGCTCAGTCCTTCGTTCTGCCCAGAAACTCGCCGGTCCGCGTGTCGATGTTGACCATGACGTTCTGATCGATGTGCTCCGGCACCTGCACGACGTGCCCCGTCGACAGCGTCGCGGGCTTGATACGGCCCGACGCGGCGCTCCCTTTCACTCCGGGGGCGGTCTCCGTGATCTCGAGGGAGATCACGTTGGGCAACTCTATGCCGATCGGTGCCTCGTTGTAGTAGATCACCCGAACGCCTTGAATTCCTTCGATGAGGAACTTGCTCTCCCATTCGAGGTCGCCGCGGTCGATCGCGAACTGCTCGTAGGATTCCGTGTCCATGAAGTGAAACGCGTGGGGTTCGTCGTAGAGGAAATCCACGGGAGTCTGCTGGACGTCGGGCATCGCGAATGACTCACCACCGCGGAACGAGCGTTCGACTCGCTGCTTCGTCTTGAGGTTCCGCATCTTGACCTTGTGGATCATGCTCGCGCCACGGGCCGTCGGAGAGGAACTCTGCACCACTTCTACCAGGTGAGGTGCGTCATCGAGTTCGATGATGAGTCCGCGCTTGAGGTCACTCGTCGTGTACATGAGGCGCGACAGCGTAGAGAATCCGGGTCAATTTTTCTCGATGGCGTTGAGACTTCGATTGTGTTCAAGCTCGGCGCTGGAACGGCAAGGGCCTGAAACCGCAGCGGAGCAGAGAGCTAGCAAGCCGCCGCGGCAGGCTCTACTACATCCTGTACGAACTCGGCAATCTCGGCGGCGACGTCGGCAGCTCACGGGTATGGATCAGGCGCCGAACGCCTGTCGCCGCATTCTCGCCCAAAGCAAGTGGAGCTACTTGTCGGAGTAGACGGCGAGCTCGTTGCCGGCGGGATCCGTGAAGTGGAATCGTCGGCCACCAGGAAACGAGAACAGCTCTTTCACGATCTTGCCGCCCGCATCCTTAACCGCCTCTACGCTCGCTTCGATGTGAGCGGAGTACAGGAGGATGAGTGGTCCTCCGCGCTGAACACTCGACTCCTTGCGCAGCCCTCCGACCTCGCCCCCGCCGGGTCGCTGGATACCCGTGTACTCCGAGCCATACTCGTTGAACTCCCAATCGAACGCAGTCGCGTAAAACCGCTTCGCTTCCGCCATGTCTACGACCGCGAGTTCGATGTAGTCGATGATGTGATGCTGATGTGTCATCTCGTTCGCGCAGCCGCCCAAGGTGAGAGCAACCGGCAAGGCAAAAAACCACGGTCGAACCAATCGACAGAGGCTTGGCAGACATCGGCTGGTGGTGTTGCTCTTCACGAGGATTGTGTTTGTCACTCTCTCGAGGCGAGGACCCTAGCCGAAGTACACCGGCTCGTGCAACAGGCTACGGCGTGAGCCCGAACATCCGCGCGGCAACGTTCGCACGGACGACCGCGACGAAGTGTTTCGGACTCTTCATCAGCAATACAGTCCGGTCCTTCTTCTGCGCTGCTGACTCGACAGTCAGCATCAGAAGGATCGCGGGCAGCGCCCCGGAGGCGTTCACGACGAAACGGTGGGCCCGCCTCATGGCACGACGTTCTTGCCGGTAGTCACGGTCTCGATGCCGTCCTCCGGATCGTATCGATAGACGCAACCACCCTGGATGTCTGTCCACCACAGGTGGCTCGTGTCTGGATCCCAGAGAGGCCCCTCGCTGAGCCCACCGCCCAGATCTGCGATAGTCGTGAATTGCAGTTGTGCTGCCATGCCGGAATCATCGCATCACCACCCACTCAAACTCGTCACAGGTCGAATCGTCTTGGGTGTCGGGGTGGAAGAACCAACGGACGTAGACCGACTACTCGAGCGCGGGCAGGATGGCGAGGTCGATTCTCGTGTTGTTGTCTCTCTCGAACAGCACGGCGATGCGACCATCGGGAAGCGCAGCGATGTCCGAGTACGCGGACGTGAACGGATAGATGACGCGCGCGTCCGGCCAGGTCTTCCCGTCATCGTAGCTCATGCGCAACATCATGAAGTCGCGCCACTTTCTCGCCGGGTTCGAGAAGAGGATGACTCCCGGCTTGTCGTTCACGGTCCAGCGGTAGCGACGGATCGATGCCTGGCAACGTGGCTCGAGCAACTTCGGATCGCGGCAAAACGATGAGAACGTCTCGCCACCGTCCTTCGAAATGGACACCCCGCGGTGGTTCGAGTCGAACCCGTGGTTTCGGCTGTTGACCATCACGCTGCCGTCCTCGAGTTCGACAGCCTCGCATTCATTGAGCCCGACATCCGATACCGCGCCGATCTGCCACGTCTTGCCGTGGTCGTCGCTGTAGACAACATGGCTGTGGTAAGTGTACGGCTTGCCTTTGGGCAGCACCTTGTGGTCGCATGGGATGATGAGGCGGCCCCGGTGCTTCCCTCGTTCGAGCTGAATCCCAGCTCCCGGCCCTGTCGCGTACCAGCTCCAGTGCTTTCGCTTCACGGATGCGGTGATCTCGTTTGGCTCCGCCCAGGTCTTGCCATCGTCGTCGGAGTACATGACGAACACCCGCCGTGAGTCTTCACCGAGACCTGCCTTGATCCGGCCCTCGGAGATCTTGCCGCTGTTCCATGTCGTGAGTATCCAAATCCTGCCAGTCGACTGATCGACAACGGGGCAAGGGTTGCCCGCCACGTTCTTTCCTTCGTCAAAGACGATGATCTCAGGTCCCCACGTCTTGCCGGTGTCCTCACTGCGGCGCACGACCGTGTCGATATCGGCGGTGTCACTACGGCCGCTGCGCCTCGCCTCGGCGAAGGCGAGAAGCGTGCCCTTCTTGGAGACCAACAACGCCGGGATTCGATAGGTGTGGCTGCCCTGCCGTCTCGTGCTCCGGTAGATCCTCTGTGTCTCCGGAAGCGGCACCAGCTCGCCGTCGGTCTCGACGAAGTAGTCGTACAGCTTCATCTTCGCGCGCCAGGGACGCACGGCCGTCATCAGTTGTAGCTTGTGTCCCTTGCCCGCCTCCACCGGACTGGCCTTCCAGGCCGGCGGGAAACTGCGGACGCTGCCCACGCGTTTGCCGTTGATGGAGTAGGTCAACGTCCCGTCCTCGATCACGAAATCGACGTCGAACGGCTTGCCCGGTTTGATGTGATCGATTGCGAGGGCAAAGGCCTTCGCTTTCTTCCCGAACGCCGAGCCCGCGCCAAAGATGCTGTTATCAGGTTTCAGGTCGAACCCGAACCAGTGTCCGTTCACCAGCACTCCCGCCCCGGTGCCGTCGAACTTGTTGATCGAGAGCCGTGCGTGGATCCGGGCGTTCGGACTGGTGAAACCTGCGCCCGCGTAGACAAACTTGTGCATGCCTGCGAAAACGAAGGCCTTGTCATCCTTCTCGTCGCCCTTGGTCGTGGTCCGACCCACTATCCCCCCGTGTTTCGTCAGCTTGCCGCCGACGACGATATCGAATCTGGAACCCGGGTCAGGCCGCGCGGACAGCGACAGACCAAGAAGAGTCGTGACGACGAGAAACATCCAGGCGGAGATCTGACTCATGGCGTTTTCGTGTTTGGGACGGGGCACTCTGTACCCGCACGAGCCACTGTCCGGCGAAGCGGATTGTTGTCAACGTCCTGTCGGTGTTAGAAGAGGTCGTCTCAGCCCACATCCGACGGGAATCCAACCATGCTGAACCTCACGATCGTCCTCAGTCTTGTGTTTGCCGGATCCACTCTCGCACAGTCCGCCGCCGCGCCGAACCGCAAACAACCGAACATCGTGATCATCTTCACCGACGATCAGGGCTACGGGGATCTCGGCTGCTATGGCTCGGAGATCATTCGCACGCCCCGCCTCGACAAGCTCGCCAAGGAGGGCACGCGCTTCACGAGTTGCTACGTCCAGGTCGTGTGTGGCCCGTCCCGATCAGCGCTGCTCACCGGTCGATATCCGGTGCGCAGTCACGGCTGGAGCATGCCCGCGAGCGAGGTCACCATCGCGGAGCGGCTCAAGACAGTCGGCTACACGACAGCCTGCATCGGCAAGTGGGACGTCTCGAATCGCGCTGCGATCAAGGACCGCATGCCGAACGCCCAGGGCTTCGACTACTACTGGGGAACGCTCGGCGCCAACGACGGCGGTCGAGTCAGATTCCATCACAACAACAAGCCCGACGGCAAGACCGCCGACATGGCGAGCCTCACCAGGATCTACACGGACAAGGCCATCGCGTTCATGAAGGCGAACAAGGACAAGCCCTTCCTGCTCTACCTCGCGCACACGATGGTGCACTCGGTGATCGATGCATCACCGGAGTTCAAGGGCAAGTCGAAGGGTGGACTGTACGGCGACACCATGGAAGAGCTCGACCACCACGCGGGTCGGCTCCTGGACACCATCGACGAGCTCGGTCTGCGCGACGACACGATCGTGATGTTCCTCTCGGACAACGGACCCTGGAACAACATGCAGAAGAACCTCCGCCGGAAACACAAGGGCGCCGTCGCCTGGGGCTCGTCAGGGCCGCTGCGGGAAGGCAAGGGTTCGACATACGAAGGCGGTCTGCGCGTGCCGTGTATCGTGCGCTGGCCTGGCCACGTTCCGGCGGGCCGCGAGAGTGACGCGATCCTCGCGAGCATCGACCTGATGCCGACGTTCGCCAAGCTCGCGGGCTACAAGGTTCCCGACGACCGCATCCTCGACGGTGTCGATCAGACGCAGTTGCTTCTGGGCAAGTCGAAGATCGGCGCCCGGGACAACTACTACTACTTCGTCCGCAACGAGCTGCACGCCGTGCGCAAGGGCAAATGGAAACTCCACCTCCCGAACCAGAAGGTCCACTACGGCTACGTGAAGGACAAGGGGTCGGGGAAACTGGAGCTCTACGATCTCGAGGCCGACATTGGCGAGCGCAAGAACCTCGTCACCGGCAATCCAGAGATCGTCGTCGAGTTGCAAGAGTTCGCCAAGGCCTTCGTGCCCCCGAAGGTCTCGCTCGAGAAGCACCCGATCGGCGTTCGGCGCCCGAAGAAGTAGGAGAGGCCTCTCCAATCAGCCTGATCCACGAACAACTGACGATCCATGGAAGAGACTCGACTTGCCTTGCTCGCCATCACCCTGCTCTCGCCCCTCGCGCCGATCGCGGCGCAGAAGCCGCCGCTGGAATTGGCATCACCGTTTGTAAACGACATGGTTTTACAGCGCGAGATGAAGGTGCCCGTCTGGGGCTGGGCGAAACCGGGCAGCAAGATCACCGTCGCCTATGCCGACCAGAACAAGACCGCCACCGCCGGTGCGAAAGGAGACTGGAAGGTGTTGCTGGATCCTCTCACGGCCTCCCTTGACGAGCGCAAGTTCACAGTCAGCACCGCGAAGGGCGAGAGGATCACTCGCACTGGAGTCCTTGTCGGCGAGGTCTGGTTCTCCTCCGGACAGTCGAACATGGATTGGATCGCGGGCAAGTCGATGTGTCGGGGTCTGGCGCGACAACTGCAAGTGTCGAAGAAGGACCATCCCGTGCGCGAATACACGGTCGATACCGGCTCGTCGCTGTTTCTACGCACGCGCACCGACTCGGCGGGCGGCTGGAAGCGCTCGAAGCATGCCAGCGGGTTTTCCGCTCTATCCCTCGCGTTTGCCTGGGAGCTCTATCAGGAGTTGGGCGTGCCGATCGGTATCCTGCGCAGCACGCACGGCGCCACCTCGGTCGAACCCTGGACGGCCTACGAAGGATTCGCCGCGCACCCGGAACTTCAGGACATCGCCGCCAAGATCAGGCGAAGCGATCCGACCACCCCCGATGGACAGGCGGCCTACGCGAAGTTCTACAACGAGCTGAAGGTGTGGCAGGCGGAGAGTGAGAAGCGCATCAACCGCGGTGGCACAGCCTTGCTGCGACCCAAGCTGCCCGGCATCGGCGAAGAATGGAAGGGCGCGACGCGTATGTACAACAAGAAGATCGCGCCCCTCATTCCCTACGCGATCCGCGGCGCCATCTGGTGCCAGGGCACGCACAACTCCGGCGATGGCAAGATCTACGCGGCGAAGGAATGGAAGTAACCTCGGGTGACGCTTGCTCTCACCATCCACAGAAACGAGATGGGACCATGAGACTCTCTGTTGCTGCCATCCTGTCGATCGCGCACTTCGCTCCGGCTCGGGAGCCTTGGCTCCCCCGCCGAGTCGGAACCGGACCGGGAGATTCTGTAGTTTCTGTGAGAGAGCCG
Source organism: uncultured candidatus Brocadiaceae bacterium (assembly GCA_964469555.1). Taxonomy (GTDB): domain Bacteria; phylum Planctomycetota; class UBA1135; order UBA1135; family UBA2386; genus CAYYAQ01. The sequence goes on from CAYYAQ010000171.1 coordinate 6,763, forward strand.
CGGCAGGATTTCGCGGCGGGCCAGCTCCACGCGCGCAAGTTGTGACTCTCGCGAGATCTGTCAGGAGGAAAGCACCGGTCCGTCATGGTTCAATTGCCGGCCTATGCACATCCAAGCGCTTCCCTTGATCGCTTCGCTCTGGTTGACCGCCGCTCCGGGTGCCCAAGAGGCGAGTACGACCAATCGATACAACGTCTTGTTCATCGCGATCGACGACTTGCGGCCCGAGCTCGGTTGCTACGGGGTGCGCGCGGCGCAGTCCCCGCATCTCGATCGACTCGCGAGTCAGGGGGTCATCTTCAATCGACACTACACTCAGGTGCCGACGTGCGGTGCTTCGCGGTACGCGATGTTGACGGGTCGCAGCCCGCGCAACTCGGGGGTACGCCGCGGCAATGCCGGCCTCTATTCCGGGCGAGCGGCGCTCGAGCCGAAGGCGCAGCCTGGTGCGCAGACCATGCCGGAGTTGTTTCGTCGTTCCGGCTATCACACGGTCTGCATCGGCAAGATCTCGCACACTCCCGACGGTCGTGTGTTCGCGTACAACGGCAAGGGTGACGGACGACCTGAACTGCCGGGCGCCTGGGACGGCCTGGCGACGCCGTTCGGTTCGTGGAAGCGCGGGTGGGGCACGTTCTTCGCTTACGCTGACGGCAAACACCGGGAGGATCGGCAAGGGCACAGAGATCTGATGGAGTTCGTCGCCGAGAAAGACGACGACCTGCCCGACGGCATGATGGCCAGCGCGGCGGTAGCGGAGCTCGAGAGGATCAAGGGCCTGGGGAAGCCCTTCTTCATGGGACTCGGTTTCTTCAAGCCGCACCTGCCGTTCGTGGCTACCAAGCCGGACTGGGAAGCGTTCACGGGAAAAGAGATTTCGTTGCCGCCACAGGCGAAGATCGACTCACCCTACTTCCACAAGAGCGGCGAGTTCTACGGATACAACGCCCCCTACAAGAAGTCGCGCCCGCTATCGGCGGAAGCGCAGCGGCGCGCGCGCCGTGCCTACTATGCATGCGTGCGGTACGTCGATCGTCAGGTCGGTCGCGTGTTGAAGGCGCTCGATGCACTGGGTCTCGCGGACAACACGATCGTGATCGTGTGGGGTGATCACGGTTGGCACCTGGGTGAGCAACAACTGTGGGGCAAGCACTCGCCGTTCGAGCGGGCGAATCGAAGCGTGTTGATCGTCAGGGCTCCGGGCAAAGCGATTGCGGGCATGAGGACCGATGCCTTGGTCGAAACGACCGATGTGTTTCCGACACTCGTCGACTTGTGCAGACCCAAGTTCACGAAGACCCGGTTCCCGTTGGATGGAAAGAGCCTCTCATCTGTGCTCTCGGGAGAGGCCAAGTCGGTGCGAGAAGCGGCGACGAGCTACTGGGGAACAGCGACGAGCGTGCGGACTGCCACCCATCGATTGGTCGTAGGTCGACGCAAGAAACAGCCCCATGTCGCACTCTATGAGTTATCCGGGGATCCCGACAGCGTGACAGACATCGCGGCGGCGCATCCTGAGATCGTGCAGCGCATGCGGAAACTGATTCGGAACTAGCTCAGCCTGATTATCCGATAGCGCGAGGAGGCTCACGTCAGGATTTCGCGGATCACGTGGACGTCCGTCAGGCGTTCGTGGTCCAATCCCAACGCGTGCAACTCGGATGGCCCGTGGCCCTGAAACCGAATTCGGCGGTCGCGCCGTACACCGTGCCACCCTTGAATCCGCCGCCGGCCAACCAAACGCTGAATCTGTTGCCGATCCCTGCCGGTTGTCTGTCCGCCATCCAACTTGCGGGGATTTCTCAGGGGCCAATCACGAAGACTCCGGTCTCGCGCTACCTGGGCAGGTCGAGTACCTGTTTCTGCGCCAGCAGTCTCTCGCGCAGCTTTGGGTAGGGCAGTCGGTGCGCGGCCACGTCTTCTTCGGCGATCAGCGCCGCGGCGATACCAGCGCTCTGCCCGAGGATCATCCAGGTGGGTTCCACGCGGATGGAAGAGATACCGACATGGGTGCACGAGAGCGCCACCGGGACGAGCAGGTTGTCGCACTCGCCTGGTTTGGGCAGGATCGCGCGATACGGCACGTGATAGGGATAGCCGTGTCCGCGCCCTTTCATCCGCACGGGGAAGATGGTCCCTTCGTTGATGACGCCGCCACCCTCGAGCGCGACCCGCTGGCAATCGTGCGAGTCGATGGGGAAAGACGAAACGACAATGGGGTCGTCTTTTCGCGGCTCATCGATGATGTCCTTCTGGCTGACGACGTACATCCCGCGCATGCGTCGTCCTTCGCGCACGTAGAGTTGTGGTGACCAGTGATCGGTCTCCGGGAACTCGTCCTTGCAGAGACCGAGACTGGCGAACTTGTTTCGGATGTTCGCCGGCACTGCCGGATCGGTCGTGAGGAACTTGTAGAGCTCCAGCGTGTACTGTTTGTGCGCTTCCCAGATGACGGCACGGCCAGCGGCGTCGGCTTCGCTCCAGCCATTGCATCCGCCGACGAGCCCAAGTGAGAACTGGCCACCGATCGAGTTGTTGCCGTCGAACTTGCCACCGGGGAGCTGATACAGATCGAAGCCAACTCGTCCAGCCTTGGTCTTCATCCCGCGGCGCACGACTTCGAATCGCGCGGGGTCGTACTTCTCCGGTTCGGGAAACGCCACGCGATTCCCGGGGTCTCGGGTCAGACAGAGTCTGAAGCTGTAGACCATCACCTTGGCGTCGCCTTCCGCTTCGGGACCTGCGTCCGTGGTGGTGATCAGCGGCAACATCTTCCCGGCGTTGTCAAACCCGTCGATCGGCATCTTCTTCTTGGGGTACTGCTTGCCCGCCAGTGATTCGTCGAACGCCTTCGTTCCCTCGCGCCCGATCGTCCAGCTAACCCCAGCGGCAGCCATCAGGTCGCCCTCGTAGCTCGCGTCGATGAACACCCTCGCGACGAACGTGCCCTCATCGGTTACCAGGCTCTTGATCCGCGGCCCATCCTTGGAGACCGACTTCAGGACGTGGTGCGTGAGCACTCGGACCTTCGCCTCGTCGAGCATCTGCCTGGTTACACGCGCGGCCACGTGCGGCTCGTAGCTCCACTTGGCGTGATCCTTGACGGCAACCTTGTAGGACAATCGGATTCCGCGGGAGGCATAGTCCTGTTCGATGCGCGAGTGCCACTCGTGAAACAGGCCCATCACGGTAGAGCGCACCGTCTGATTCGAGTCGCTGAAACTCAGGCCACCGGTGTTCACGCCACCGACGTGTTTGGTCGGCTCGAGCAGGATGACCGATGCCCCTTCGCGCGCTGCAGCAATGGCGGCACAAAACCCACCAGGCGTGGAACCGTACACGACGACATCCGATTCGACGGCGGTGCGATCCGGATGGATGCACGACACCAAGAGAACAGGAATGAAACGTGACGGGCGGAAAATCCGGCAGCGCAGGACCATGTCTCTCTGCACGATTATCGCTGTTGCATCAACTTCGCCATCGACGTCGCGAGCGAGTCGCCGAATCGGACAAAGAACTTCCCGCTGCCGAGGTAGTGATACGGTCGCTCGCTCCCGACGACACACCACTCCGCAAAGTGCTTGGCCCAACCACTCTTGTAGACCTTCATGGCGTCCAGCGAGTACACCTCGTAGCTCTCCACCGAGACCACGTTGCCTTTGAATCCCGCGGCCTTCGCCGCTTCGCGCTGCGCTACGGAAACCGCGTTCTTCGCCACCGCCTCCTTCGTCACATTGGTTCCCAGCACGCCGATGACGAACGGCATCTTCGGCACCTTGTATTCCTTCCGCACGTCCTTCACGAAGTGGACCATGTTGTCCTTGTAGTTGTCGCGAAAGGCCGGTGAGAACTGATCGTTGAAGCCCTGGAACCAGACGAAACCCGCGATCTCGTGGCCGACGCTGGCATCGTATTCGGGATGGTGCTTGCCCAGGTCCTTCAGCACCGCGTGCACTGCCGTGTTCATCATCCGGTAGTTCAGGCCGACGTTTTTCTTGATCGACTCGACCTTGTCTCCCTTGCTCTCCCTTTCGCTCAATTCGTAGGCGCCGGCAGACGGTGGACGGAAGTTGTAGTGCAGCGACTTGCCACCCCAGGAGGTCTTGATCAGCAAGATGGGCGCATCGAGCTTCGTGGCGAGCGAGAGTCCAAAACCGAGTTCTGGACCAATCTTGTCGGCGCTGCCACCGTAGCCGACGCTCAATGGACCGGACCTTCGATTGCCGTCAGCGATCGAGGTGATGTAGACCCGCTTGGAAACTGCGAAGGTCGCCTTGATCTTCGCGGTCATCGCATCGCACTCGGCCTGTAGCTGCTTGATCTTCGCCCTGGCCGCAGCGATGGCCTCAGCACCCGTGATCTTCTTCTCACGAATCTGCTTGTTCACGGCGTCGCACTCCATCTTCTTCGCGATCTGAGCGTCGACCGTCGCGCGAGTGACTGTCTGGCCGTCCTTGAACA
>CAYYAQ010000172.1:0-11193 GCA_964469555.1 uncultured candidatus Brocadiaceae bacterium
CTTCGCCGAGCCGCCGGTAGTCCGGTCGGAAGTCGTGTCCCCACTGGCTGACGCAGTGTGCTTCGTCGACGGCAAATAGCGCGACGTCCACCTGCTGCATCTGAGCCATGAAATCGTCGACCCGAAACCGCTCCGGCGTGATGTAGAGCAGGCGCACGTCGCCGCGCAGGGCTGCCGCGAGTCGCTTCTTTCGCGTGGGGCGGTCGAGCATCGAGTGGATGCACGTCGCTGGCAGGTTCCTTTGGCGAAGGGCGAGCACCTGGTCCTCCATGAGCGCGATCAGCGGGCTGACGACGATCGTGACGCCCTTGTGCATCAGGCCTGGAAGTTGGTAGCAGAGGGACTTGCCGTCCCCGGTGGCCATGATGACGAGCGCGTCCTGGCCGCCGAGGACGTGCCGGATGATCTCCTCCTGGGGGCCCCGAAAGTCGGGGAAGCCGAAGTGTCTGGCCAGGGCCGCGCGCGGGTCGCTTCGCGATTTGTCGGACGGCGGCGTCATCGGGCGGGACTGTATCGACCGATGTTCCGGTGGCAACGCGAGGACTGGACAACTCCACGGCCGTGTGTCGGATTTAACGCCAAAGTGCCGAAAGAACGGGCATGAATCGCTCGCGATCGGTCGTGTCCTCGTGCCGCGCGCTCCTCGCCGCCCTCGTGCTCGTCACGGTGGGGCCCGGTCAAACGCACGCGCCGAAGCTCGATCTCGCGTTGAAGGACGCGAAGACGGCGTTGCACTCAGGCGACACGTCCAAGGCGATGGAGATCCTGCGCAAGGCGGACAGCCGAGTTCGCGACCCGAAGGCTCAGAAGCTCCTCTCCTACGCCTACCAGATGCGCGGGCGCGAGTACTTCGAGGCCAAGAAGATGGACCTGGCGTATCGGAGCTACTTCGCCGCCAACCGGATCACGCCGGGGCAAGCGAGCGTGCTCCAGAGTCTGGGAGTCATCACGTTCAAGCTGAAGCGCAGTCGCGAGGCGGAGACGTACATGAAGCGGGTGCTGAAGAAGAACCCGGGCAACGCCCAGGCACTGGCAATCCTGGGAGCTATCGCCGAGAAGAGGGACAACGTCGGCGCCGCCAGCAAGTACTACAAACGGGCGGCCAAACAATCGCCGGAGCGGCAGGACTACAGGGCGATGGCGACGAAGCTCGGCAGGGAAGCGAAGGTCGAGGAGAAGTTCGTCACGCTGGACAAGGGGAACTTCCGGGTGCAGATCGAGCGCGGCAAGCATGTCGGCGTCGAGAAGGCGGTGCGATCGGTTCACCAGTACCTCGAACAGGCGTACCGCGATCTGACGAAGGAGCTGGGTGCCAGCCCGCGCAAGCGCATCACGGTCGTGATCTACAACAAGACACAGTACCGTCGGGTCTCGAACGTCCACTCCTGGGCGCGGGCGTACTTCGACGGAAAGGTCCGCGTCGCGATCCAGCGCTGGCCGGGAGACCGGGAGGCGTTGCGCAAGGACCTGCGCCACGAACTCACCCACGCGTTCCTGCGCGGCCTTCACCCGAGGACACCGACGTGGTTGCACGAAGGTTTGGCGCAGGTCATCGAAGGGCGTGACGCGAGGGGCGCGGCTTCGCTGTTTCGTAACGGCAAGTACAAGGTCCTTCCGATCCGGACGCTCCTGGGCAATTTCACGGATACCAAGGACGCGGAGACCGCGAACGTCGGATACGCACAGGCGCTCGCGCTCGTGGGCTATCTGAAGCTAAAGGGCGGTCGGCGGCAGCTCCAGTCGCTGCTGCGAGGATTGGATCGCTCCGGGGACTCGAAGAAGGCGCTGCGTCTCGTGTACGGCAAGTCGATCGAAGAACTGATGAAGGCCGCGCTGAAGCGAGTAACGGTACGGCCCCCGCGCACGACTGGGGGTTGATGGGAGATTCCGAGGAGAAGACGTGTTACGGGCCGCGCGAGCGAATTCAGCATCTCGGCGAGACCCGGCTGTCCGATGCCGAGTGCCTCGCGCTCGTCCTGCGGTACGGGCGGCGAGGCGAGAATGTCGAGCAGATGGCGCAGCGGTTGTTGCGTCACTTCGGATTGTTGTCGAGGCTGGCTGTCGCGGAGGTGGGCGAGCTCGAGACCGTCGAAGGGATCGGTCCGGTGCGCGCCGCGTCGATCGCGGCGGCATTTGGGCTGGCGCGTCGACTGGCGGAGACACGTTGCCAGCCGGGGACACCGGTGCGGAGTGGTGGCGACGTGGCGCGCGTCGTGCTCGAGTCGGCGCGGGGTTCGCGTCGAGAGGGGTTCTTCGTGTTGCTCCTGGATGCCCGTCACCGGGTGACGAGCTTTCGCGTGATCAGTCTCGGCAGCCTGAGCTCGGCGCCCGTGCACCCACGCGAAGTGTTCGGCGTCGCCGTGCGCGAGGGCGCCGCCGCGATCGTGCTGGCCCACAACCACCCGAGCGGCGACGCCACGCCGAGCGAGGAAGACAAGCGCGTGACCCAGCGGTTGACGGAGGTGGGTGAACTGCTCGGTATCCGGGTGCTCGATCACGTGGTCGTGGGCGCAGACCGCTTCTTCAGCTTCACCGACGATCGTCACTACGTCATCCCGTAGCGCCGGGTCATCGGGGCTGCAGCAGGAGCACGGCGCCGGCCACAACGGCCATCTCGGCGCGCAGGGTCGTGACGCCCAGGTTGCGTCGCTCGAAGCCTCGGGACTCCGCCAGGGCGATCTCGTTATCGGTGAGGCCGCCCTCGGGGCCGACGAGGAGGATCGCGTGGTAAGACTCCGCCGCGCGGATCGGGGGACCGGACTCGTCGGCGACGTAGCGTTCCGCGGGGAGTGTCTCGTCGGCGAGGAGAGCTTCCAGGGGGCGGGTGGCGTGGACTGTGGGGATGCGGGCGCGGTCACACTGGCCCGTCGCGGCGGTGGCGATGCGCTGCCAGCGTTCCCTCCGGTCGCCGCCGACGGCGCGGGCCGTCGACACCGGGTGGTACGCGGTGATGCCGACCTCCGTGCCGTGTTCGAACAACCACTCCGCGCGGTTGCCCTTCGGCGGGGCGAACACGACCTCGACGCACACTGTCGGTTCGCGAGTGGACGCTCGCGACTCAGAGACGTCCGCCGTGGCCGAGACGTTGCGGCCCGTGCCGGCGATCTCGTGGATCGTGGCGACGCACTCGCGACCCGCACCGTCGAAGAGCACGACGTCGTCGCCCACCCGCACGCGCATCACCCGGACGAGATGGTGGGCGACGTCGGTCGGTAGCGAGGCACGGCCCCCGTCAGGCAGGGGGGAGACGTGGTATCGGCGGGCCATTCGGACTCGCGAGGATACCGTACCCTCGTCGCCGCACACTACCCGGTAGTCCACCGCCATGCGGTCGGCTCCATCGCCGTTCCTCGGTGCGGTGGGCGCCGGCAGCCAAACGCCGCTGGACCAACTCGCAGTTGCGCGCGTTCGTGCCCCGACCGTTGTGCGCCTCGGGCATCGCGGCGATGGCCGCCGTGTAGCCATCCCACGCGTTGCCCGCGACCTCTTGCCCGTGCCGCACCGGTCGTCTCGCGTTGCGAGCCATGAGTCGAGCCTGGAACGCGTCCGCGGCCTCGGCCATCCGCTCCCACCGGGACTCGATCCGCCAGTGGGACCTGATGGTCACACCGACGACCAGGACCGTCGTCGCGATCACGCCGTCGTGGAGGCGATGACGGAGACGCATCTCCCGGTCATCTAACAGCTTGTGCCAAAACGTGGGAATCGCCGTGACGCTGCTCTAGGCGGCTGCTATCTAGAGAGTTGCGTTGCTCGTTCGGGCGCGACAGTCGTCGACCGGGGCAGAATCCGTGCGGCTGGTCGCCGGTTCCCGCGCCCTTTCTCCGATGTCCGTTCCCCTCTGATTGACAGCCCTCACGGGCACCCTACGTTACGGTCGTCGAGAGACGCGGAAGCCCCTGTTCCCGCTCTCTTGGTACAGTACGTCTGGTGTCTCAGCGATGCGTCCACAGTACCCCTGTGATAGAGTGCAACGCGTCGCTTCCAGCTTTTCATCCCAAACCCCTCAAGCCCAGGTGCTCGCACCACCTCGGCCAAGCCAGCAGGTATGACCGAATTCGTCCTCGAGATCCTGGACGGGGATCGCGTAGGTGAGATCTTCGAACTCAGCGCAGAGCCCATGACCTTCGGGCGGCGCAACGGCAACACCGTCGTTCTGAACGATGAGAAGTGTTCCGGTCGGCACGCCACGATCGTCCAGGAGGACGGCCAGTGGGTGCTCCGGGACCTCGATTCGACGAACGGCACGCTGCTCGACGGTCGCCGCGTCGACGAAGTCGGACTCACGGCCAACGACATCTTCCAGCTCGGGGTCACGCAGGTTGCCTTCAAGGAGAAGGGCGCGCCCACGCCGCGGAACGACCTCAGCGTCAAGAAGGTCGACGAGGCCACACTGGCGCGCTCGAAGCGCGGCGGCGGCGGCATCGGCATGTTGTTGATCCTCGTGCTCTTGCTGGGTGGCGCCGCCGGTTGGTACTTCTTCCTGCGCGGCGGCGAGAACCGCGTCGGGCCCGTGGGAAACCGGGCGAAGGCGCCGGTGAGGGTGGTCGGCAACCAACTGAAAGCCGGTGATTTCGAGGACGAGGAAACCGTCGTGTTCAGCCAGGTCAGCGGGCTCGGGTTTGACCTCGCATTCGGCGCGGCGGGCGCGAACAGCGGTAGCCGCTATCTCCTGGCGGCGCGAGGCGAGGAGGCGACCGACGACCACGGGCTGGCCCGGAGCACGAGAATCACCGTCTCGTCGATCGGCGGCGTGAAGGTCAGGGCCTTCCTGATGACGACGGGCGGCGCGACCGCGTGCCTGCGAGTCCGATTTACCTCGTCGAACGACGAACAACCGCATCTGCTCTTCACCGGCACGGCGCCGAAGGAGTACGAGAAATTCACCGAGGTCGCGCTCGACGTCGGCGTGCCGGATGGCTGTGACCGCGTCGAAGTGGAGCTCCTCGGGTTCTTGACGACCGCCGAGGGTTCCTCGGTGTCCGCGGACGATGTGTCGCTGGTCAGCGACCACTCGCCGGGGGGTGGTGAGAAGAAGATCCAGACCTCGGTCGGCCAGCGGGTGACCTGGACCGGTGGCGCTCTCCAGATCGATGACGGACAGAATTCGTTGCTCCTCGGCGTGCGACCGACTACGTCCGACAAATCGCTGTCGATCCTCTCGGAGAAGGGCCTCCTGTGCCTCAGCGACATCGGCGTGCAACTCTCCGTCGCTGACGACTCGGGCAGCATCCTCCTGAAGACGAGTGGCGGTTCCGGAACGGGGCTGGTTCTGAGGTTCGAGCCGGGGATCGCTGCGAGTGGTGTCCTGACACGCAAGGGCGACGCGCCGTTTGCGAACAAGGGTCAGGCGTTCCACGAGACCGACGTCGACAGCCTGCTCCTCGGCTACAAGTCCGAGCGATTCATGATCCGGTTGCACAAGCCGGGTGAGGCGATGGCTGTCCTCACCGCCCGCGCGTTCGAGTTGACCCTGTCGGATCCGAGCGAGTTCCGTCTGGTGTACGACTTCGGCAAGCAGCGCATCGAGGCTCGCGGTCTGTTCCGGGAAGCGCGGCAGTTGTTCGGTGAGTCTCGGTTCAAGGGCGCCCTCGACAAGCTGAAGATCCTGCTCGATACGAAGCCTCACGACGATTCGGTGGCCGGCGAGGCCGCCGTCCTGAGGACCCGGATCCGCAACCAACTCGGTGACGCGGTCAGCCGCCTCGAGACCGAGATGGACGAGGCCGTCTACTTCGGCTCACTCCGCGGCTACCGGCGGATCCAGCTCCAACTCTCTTCCCTCGTCGAGTCGTACGGTCGCGAGCACCTGTTGCAGCCGAAGAAGGTCGCGGCGATGGAGACCAGGGTCGCGGGCAGCATCGCCGCAATCGAGAGTGAGCTCAGTGAGGAAGTGCGCGCTAAGCTCGAAGTGCTCGCCCGCATCTACGGCGATTCGGACAAACTGCTGGGCGAACTGATCAACGGTTACCTCGCGAAGTTCCACCCCGTGAAGAAGGACCCACCCCCCGTCGACAACGCGCCCCCCGCGAAGACAGATTCAGACAAGGAGAACCACTAGATGGCAGGCAAGGCAGTCGCCGTCGATCCAGGCGGGCACACCATCAAGGTGATGGCGCTGAAGGACGGCAAGGACGGTCTCCAGGTCTCCGCCTTCGCGTCCTTCCCGGCGGGTCAGAAGTCGGAGGGGTTGCTCGGCACGGGCATCTCTCTCAGTGGTGTGGTCGCCGGCGTCGCCGGGCGGGACATGACCCTGCGCTACACGCAGGTCCCGCCGGCACCGGACTGGCAGCTGCGCAACTTGATGGAATTGGAGATCAGCGAACTCTCGAGCCAGTCCGGCGACGAGCTGTCCGCGGACTACAACCTGTTGCCGCCGACCGACGAAGAGGCGGGCAGCGACACGATCCTGATGGCGCTGGCACGCAATGAGGCTCTACAGCGCGTGTCGGACATGCTTTCGGAGGCGAAGGGCTCCGTCAGCGCCCACGTGCCGAACTGCATCGCCATCTACAACGCGTACCTGCGCACGTTCACGACGGACGAAGACCAGGTCGTATGCATCGCGAGCATCGGTCACGAGACGATCGATATCGCGCTCGCCAAGGGTCAGGACCTGTTGTTTGCCCGCAACCTCAGCGGCGGCGGCAAGGTCCTCGACGACGCGATCGCCGCTGCGTTCAACGTCAGCGGGCGCAAGGCCGAGAACCTCAAGAAGGAGCTGCTCGATCTCGACCCTGCGAGTCGCGGCAAGTTCGCTTCGGGACAGGCCGAGAAGGTCACGATGGCTGCCGGCGGCTCGTCGAGCATGATCGTCTCCGCGATCCAGTCGTCGCTCGCGTTCTGCAAGACACAGACGAAACAACCGGACCTGAATCTGGATCTGGTGCTGTTGTGTGGTGGTTCCGCGAAGCTCCGGGGCATCCGCGGGTTGCTGCGCGAGGCCCTCCGTTGCCCGGTCAACCTGTTCGATCCGTTCGCATCGGTCGACCTCTCCACGCTCACGGCGCCCGAGATCGAAGAGCTCGACGCGAATCGCAGCGAAGCGGTCGTCTCTCTGGGGCTCGCCGTGACGGTGATGGACAACTCGCTCTACTCGCTGGAGATACTTCCGGCGGCGGTGAAGCGCAGGCAGCGATTCGTGCGTCGCACCGTCTTCAACATCGGTGCCGCCGCGATCATGATCGCCGTGCTCGTGTTCACCGCGATGACGCTCTCCAAGAACGCGGTTGCGCTGAAGGCGCAGGGCAAGAAATACCAGAGGACACTCTCGAAGATCAAGTCGATCGACAGCCAAACCGAGACCGTCGTCAAGACCGTGGAACTCCAGCGGAAGCTCCTCGACGAGCTCGTGAAGCGGTCGGTGCCGTTCGACGGCATAGTCCGCGTGATGCGCGCGCTGCAGGACCTCCCCGCGGACATGTGGATCGAAACGATCGAGGTCGACAGCCGCTCTGGCCGAGGTCGGAACCAGAAGTACGGCGTGAAGGTCAAGGGTCACGGCAAGGAAGGCAGCGTGGCGATCGCTGCCGTCTACGCCGCGTTCGTGGCGAAACTCAAGAAACGCAAGGGCATCGGCAAGGTGACGACGCCCGGGTTCACCCCGAAGGGCAACACGATCGACTTCGAGTGGTTCTTCGACCAGATGCCGCCCGCGGAAGCAGCAAAGACCAATGATGAAGGGGAGGGCAAGTAATGGACCTCGACGATATCTGGCAGGAAAACAAGCGTTGGATCCTCGGCTGCATCGCCGGACTCCTCGTGTTCGTGATCGCGAACTCGATCATCGGTGGCTCCTTCAAGCAAAAGCGCATGCGCGGCGCCACGCTCGGCGAGAAGTACAAGATGGCCCAGCTGACCAAGGCGAAGGTCGAACGGAAGACACTGGACGCTGAGCTCGTGGCCCTGCGCGCGGCGATGAACCACGAAGTGCCGAAGCTCTTTGTCCGCACCGGCGACCCGGACCTGTACTGGACCGAGACCTACAGCCAGCTGCGCAAGAACCTCTTCGACATGGCGCACTACGCCAACATCGAGTTTCCCGAGGCCTCGTTATCCTGGCAGAAAGCGGACGCCGCCGCGGGGATCGATCGGGGTCTCGTGGGCCTGAGTCTAGTGCAGCACCTCGTGCACCAACTGCTGGCGGCGCACAAGACCGTCACCGAGAAGGATCTTGACGCGATCGGCGTGCGCTCGATCGGTGCGTTCACACCCGACCGCGCCCGCAAGGGCCGGGCTCGCCGGCGACGCGAGGGTGAACCGATGAAACCCGAGGAGCTGCTCACGGAGATCAAGGTTGGATTCAAGTTCGAAGCGGACAACGCCACCGTCCATCGGTTCATCGAGAACTGTCGGGGCGCGAAGCGCTGCGTGACCCTCGGCGGGATCAAGATCACGCAGGGTCGGCAGTCGGGCGACCCGCTCACCGTGAGTGGCGAGGTGATCGCGCTCACCATCAAGGACATTCCGAAGGACATCTGAGCGTCATGGGTAGTATCCGCAAAGAACAAGCGCTGTTCCTCATAGCCGTCGCGTTCGCTGCGTGGATGTACTCGGGGCTCAAGCCCGTGAAGAGGTACAGTCCCCCGCGAGCCACGGAGAAGAAGTGGAAGCCAGTACCTGGCTTCAAGCCGATCACCGTCACGACGACGGGCCCGCAGAACCTCCGCGAGCTTTTCGCCGAACCGTCCGAGTCCCGTCCGCTGCCGCCGCGCGACGATCTGCCTTTCCTGCCTGTCAGCGACCTTCCCGTCGTGCTGGTTCCGCTCGAGATCGGGCAACATCCGTCGGCGTACTATGGCTTGCGTCACGCGGCGTTCGGGACCGGCGGTGGCGGCAATGGCGCCGGCGCCAAGGACGCGGGTGCCGCGGCGGCGAAGGAGCCCGCGGCGCCCCAGGCCGCCGGCGTCGTGGTCCAGGACAGCCCGGAGTCGCGCTACGACCGGCTCATGATGTTGGATGGTTTCAACAAGTTCTGGGGCCTGTACCTCGGCAAGGACGAGGATCGGTTCCGGCTCGCGAGCAACAAGGGACCGTTCCCGGGGATCACCATCAAGTTCCAGTGGATCAACGAGAAGACCGGTCGGACCGTGAAGGTCCGGACGCTGGAAGGCAAGGACGTCGGGGGGCTGAGTCTCGCCAAGACCCTGCGCAACGAGGTCGGGATGCGGCTCTACAGCTTCAGGCCGACGCTTACGAACATCGACGAGCAGCGGACGTTCATCGATTACCTGCTCTCGAAGGCGCGCATCGAAGCCTGGGTGTACGGCGATGCGCTCAAGCGGGCCCACGCGTACAAGAAGTTAGCCAAGCCCGACGAAGAGGGCATCTTGATGGTCGCGAGGGTGCTCCGGGCGATGGGCGACATCAAAGCCGAGTACCGCCTCTTCCGCGATCTCGACAAGCACAAGACCCTCAAGGGATCTTCATTCCAGATGCGTGGTCTGGGAATCGTCGAAGCGAAGCTCGGGCTCAACAGACTCGCTGAGGCGCACCTGGTCAAGGCCGTCGAGATCAGCGAACCGATCGACCCGCGCAACTACGCGGCGCTGGCGACGTTCTTCCTCGATCGTGGGCGCGCCGCCGAATCCGTCGAACCCGCCAGGAAAGCGGTGAGCTTCAAGACCCGACGCAACCCGTCCGTGGCCGCTCAGATCGGTTTCCATCAAGTGCTCGTGCGGGCGCTCCTCGCCACCGGTGACCTTGCGGAAGCCGAGAAGCAGGCTTCGCGCGCCGTTCCGGCGAAGCTGCAGCCGTTGGCCGACTACCAGGCCGCGTGCATCGCGTACGCACAGCAGGACCACGCCGCAGCGGAGACGCTGTTCCAGCAGATCTACAACACGAATGGCCTGCCGGACGCGCTGCTCGGCATCGCGTTGTGTCAGTTGGGCAAGGGCGACCTGGACGCGGGCCAGGCCAGTCTGACGAAACTGGTCGATTCGCAGCCGCGGTTGCGTCACCTCGGCCTCGTCGGCATCGGCTTCGCGATGAGCGCGGGGCAGGGCAGCGACGCGCTCGAGAAGGTCGACGCGGCGATCGTCGCGTACCCGAACCATCCGTACCTGCTCTACATGCGGGGGCGGCAGCGCCGTCTCAACGGCGACCTCGAAGGGGCGGTCGAGCCGCTGAAGAAAGCGCTGCAACTGCACGACGAGTTCCTGGAGGCGCTCGCTGAACTCACCGTGACCTACCACCAACTCTTCAAGCGCAATGGTGACGCGGAGTCGCTGATCAGCGCGGTCCGCTACGTCGACCGGCTGGCCTACCTCGACCAGAAGCAGGGCGCCAAGGACGTCCTGTTCCTGGAGATGCAGGGCAAGATCCACTACGAGGCCCGCGACCTGCGCGGCGCTCGCGAAGCGTTCGAACGCGGCAAGGAGTCGAGTCTCTTCTGCGTCATCGGGTTGGCGATGGTGGAGTACGCGCAGAAGCGTCTGGACCTCGCCAGGTTTCGTCTGGAGCGAATGATCCGGGATCTGAAACCCGGCAATTCATTCCGCGGGCATGCCGAGCATCTGCTCCAGCTGATGGTGCGCCATGGCAACAAGGAACAGGTCGTCGACAAGTTCGACCGCAAGGAGTTGGGCAAGGCGTGGGCGATCGCCGTCGCCGGCAAGGTGAGTCCCCACATCGACGCGCAGCTTCAGATGCTGCGCATGACCGGCGAGATGGGCCGAACCGGATTCGCTCTCGCCAATCGTGCCATGGTCGGTCCGGGTCGCTTCCTCGAACTGCGCGTGGACATGAAGGTCGGCAAGAAGAATCTGAGCAACTTCGCCGGCATCGCCCTCGAGATTCCGTCGCGGACCGCGGGGAGCAGCCGGTTCCGGTTGCGGGTCGGCATGGACGACCGGGGCAAGGTGATCCTCGAACTCAAGGACGGTCGCAAAGCGATCGAGCCCCTTCGCACGACCATCGCTGTCACCCGTGATGAATGGCACACGATCGTCATCTCCGTGCAAGACGCCGACAACGCCGACATGAAGAACAACTCCCGCTTCTTGAAGGTGTTCTACGACGGCCAACCTCTCCACAACCCGCAGAAGCCGATCAAGCTCAATGGGCTCCGGCGCAGCGCCACCAAGTCCACCATGTTCAACACCGAACTGCGCGTGGAGGGCAACCCCAGGTTCGAGGTCGATGTCGTGTTCGACAACTACCGTCGCATCCAGGAGAGGATGAAGTAGTCATGAA
>CAYYAQ010000173.1:0-11046 GCA_964469555.1 uncultured candidatus Brocadiaceae bacterium
GCCGGTGGGATGGAGAGCATGACCAACGCGCCCTACTACCTGCCGTCGGCCCGCGCCGGCCAGCGCCTGGGGCACACCGAGTTGGTCGACGGGATGATTTGCGATGGCCTCTGGGACATCTACAACGACTTCCACATGGGGATCACCGCCGAGCTCGTCGTCGACAAGTACGAGGTGTCCCGCGAACAACAGGACGAGTTCGCCGTGGCCAGCCATCAAAAAGCAGTCGCCGCCCAGGCAGCCGGCAAGTTCGACAACGAGATCTTCGCCGTCGAATTGAAGGACCGGAAGGGCAACGTCACCATGTTCGACCGCGACGAGGGACCCCGCGCCGAGACCACCCTCGAGAGCCTCGCCAAGCTCCGGCCCGCGTTCAAGCGCGATGGCGGTTCCGTGACAGCGGGCAACGCCTCGACCATCAACGACGGCGCGTCGGCGCTGGTTGTCATGGATGAGGATGCCGCGAACGCTCTGGGCAAGAAGCCGATCGCCCGCATCACCGGCTACGCTACCGGCGGCATGGCCCCCGAGTGGGTAATGATGGCGCCGGAAGTCGCCGTCAAGAAGGTCTGCACTCTGCTGTCGTGCAACCCGCAGGACTTCGACCTCATCGAACTCAACGAGGCGTTCGCTTCGCAGGGCGTGGCGCTGACTGGCGTTCTCGACCTGGACCCGGAGAAACTCAACGTGCACGGCGGTGCGATAGCCCTCGGTCACCCGATCGGCGCGTCCGGCGCGCGCGTGTTGACGACGCTCATTCATGCTCTCGCCGACCGCGGGTTGTCGCGAGGTATCGCCGGCCTGTGTCTCGGTGGCGGCAACGCCGTCGCTCTCGCCGTGGAGATGGTGAACTGATGGCGCTCCCCAATGCAGTCGCTGTCGTGGGCGCGGGGACGATGGGCAATGGCATCGCCCAGACTTTCGCGGCCAACGGAGTCCCGGTCTTCCTCGTCGACATCGAAGACGAATTCGTGCAGCGTGGCGTCGCCAGCATCGAGAAGAGCCTCGGCCGATTCGTCAAGAAGGAGAAGATCACGCAGGACGAGGCGGATGAGATCCGCAGCCGCGTGACGCCGACCACGAGCAATGACTGTTTCGCCGAGGTCGGTCTCGTCGTGGAGGCGGTGACCGAGAACATCGACATCAAGAAGCAGATCTTCAGCGACGCCGACGCAAAGGCACCCGCCGACTGCATTCTCGCCAGCAACACGTCGTCGATCTCCATTACTTCGCTCGGCGCGGCCACGAACCGGCCCGAGAAAGTCATCGGCATGCACTTCATGAATCCGGTGCCGCTGATGAAACTCGTCGAAGTGGTACGCGGCCACGCGACCAGTGACGAGACGACGGGCACTGTGGTCGGATGGTCCGGATCCCTCGGCAAGATCCCCGTCGAGGCAAACGACTACCCGGGGTTCATCAGCAACCGCGTCCTGATGCCGATGATCAACGAAGCGGCTTTCTGCCTGATGGAGGGCGTCAGCACGCGCGAGGGGATCGACGAGATCCTGAAGCTCGGTATGAACCACCCGATGGGGCCGCTTACACTCGCGGACTTCATCGGCATCGATGTCTGCGTCAGTATTCTCGACGTCCTCAAGAACGGGCTCGGCGATGACAAGTATCGCGCGTGTCCGCTCATGCGAAGGATGGTGGCGGCGGGCCACCTCGGGCGGAAGTCCGGTCGAGGATTCTACGATTACGACTGAAGCACTCACTCAAGCCAACCAAGATGGCCACGCAACCCAAAGTCATAGACTTCGAACTCTTACCGGAACTGAAGGAGTTCCAGGAGATGACGCGGCGGTTCGCTCGCGAAGAAATCGCGCCGCACGCCGTCATGCTCGACCGCGAGCAGCGGTTCCCGAAGGAACTCGTGCAGAAGGCGGGCGAGTTCGGCTTGCTCAAGATGACGATCCCGTCCGAGTACGGTGGGACCGAGATGGGAAGCCTCGCTTCCTGCATCATGCTCGAGGAGATCAACGCGGCATGTCCGTCGACGGGCGTGACGATCTCCGTACACAACTCGCTGTTCTGCGCGCCGCTCACCAAGTGGGGGAGCGACGACCAGAAGACACGGTACTTCCCCAAGTTGCTCGATGGCACCTGGCTCGGTGCCTACTGCCTGTCCGAGGCCGCGTCGGGATCGGACGCTGCGGGTCTGCAGTGCAAGGCAACACGGGATGGTGACGACTGGATTCTCAACGGTCCGAAACTGTGGATCACGACCGGGAGCGAGGCAGACCTCTTCATCGTGTTCGCGCGCAGCGGCGAAGACCGGGTGAAGGGTATCTCCGCGTATCTCCTCGAGGCTGGCTACGATGGTGTCAGCATCGGCAAGAAAGAACGCAAGCTCGGGATCAAGGCATCGCCGACCACGGAGATCCTCCTCGAGAACGTGCGCGTCCCCGGCGCGAATCTGTTGGGCGAAGAGGGTCGTGGGTTCACGATCGCGCTCGACACGCTCGATGGCGGTCGCCTGGGCATCGCGGCCCAGTCGCTTGGAATCGCGCGGGCCGCGGTCGATCTGATCCGCGGGCATCTCGCTAAGCAGAAGAACGCGAAGGGTCGGCCTAACTCATCGCAACACGCGCAGTGGACACTCGCCGATCGGTGTGCTGAGCTCGACGCCTACCGTTTCCTGACCTGGCGCGCGGCGATCTTGCGCGATCAGGGGCAAACGGTCGCGCCGCAGTCGGCGATGGCGAAGCTCTGCAGCAGCAAACTGTCGAACCGCGCGGCGCGCGATGCCGTATCCCTACTCGGGCTCGAGGGCGCTAGCGGCGCCACGGAAGCAGAGCGACTCGTGCGCGATGCGCGCATCACCGAGATTTACGAGGGCGCCACGGACATCCAACGGCTCGTGATTGCCCGCAGCGTCCTGGTATGAACGAGGAAAGACAATGAGCGCAACACCGCCGCCCCCCCCGCAGTACGCTCCGCCGCTGCCGCAGTATCCAGCGCCCGAGGGCCGGTCGGTGTCGTTCTTCGTGGCGTTGTTCCTGGCGCTCCTGCTGTTGATCAGCGGTGGTGCGAACATCGTGTTGCTCTTCTACAGCGCGATCGGTGGTACGATGAGCATGGCGGAGGCCGCGATCGAAGACTCCGACGCTGGGTACCGCGTCGTCGCGGTTTCGGGCACCCAGGGCGCCAAGGATCGCATCCTTCGCATCAGGATCGAGGGAGCGATCGCCGAGGGCGCCTCGCCGATGATGGGCGCCGTGGGCGGTACCGTCTCCCAGGTACGGCGCAACTTACGACTCGCGGCGAAGAACGACGCGATCAAGGGCGTGCTCCTCGAGATCAATTCACCTGGCGGTGGCGTGACGGACTCGGATGAGATCTACCGGTTGATCAAGGAGTTTCGTTCGAACGAGAAGAAGCTGGTCATCGCGTACTTCGGCGACATGTCGGCGAGCGGTGGCTACTACATCGCGGCAGCGTGCGACAAGATCTACTGCCGACCCACAACGATCACGGGCAGCATCGGCGTGATCATGAGTTCGTACAACTTGACGGAGGCGTTCAAGCTCGTCGGCATCAAGTCCGAGACGATCATTTCGCCGGACACTCCATACAAGGACATCATGTCGATGTCGCGAGACATGAGGCCGGAGGAGCGGGAGATCCTGCTCTCGATCATTCAGGAGATGTACGACCGGTTCGTCGACATCGTGGACGCAGGTCGGCCCGATCTCGATCGCGACGCGGTCAAGAAACTCGCCAACGGCCAGATCTATTCCGCGAATCAGGCGAAGGAGAACGGCCTCGTAGACGACATCCTTGATCCCGACGAGGTCATCGAGAAGATCAAGGAAATCGCCGGCGCGGGAAAGGTGCAAATCGTCGAGCAACGACGGCTCCCTTCCCTGATGGAGACTCTCATCGGCACTCCGGGCATGGTCACGAGGACCCCTTCGCTGGCCGACACGGCAGCTCGCTATCTGAATCAGACGACCGGGTCCAAGTTCCTCTACTTCTGGCCTGGCGGCAGGTGACCCCCCATGGAAATCGACAACTTCAAGCTCTCTGAAGAGCAGAGCATGATCCTGGAGACGGTGCGCCGGTTCGTATCGGAACAGATCGAGCCCAAGGCGCTCGAATGGGACGAGCACTGCACGTTCGTGCGCGCGAGTTTCGATGGACTCTCGGAGTTGGGCATGCTCGGTATCCCGTTGCCCGAAGCGAGCGGCGGCGCCGAGATGGGACTCCTGTCGTTCGTGGTCGCGCTTGAAGAGATTGGACGCGTGTGCGGATCGAGTGCGCGGGTACTCCTGTCGCAAACAGCGCTCTGCGGCATGGCGCTCGAAGGTCACGCGGGAGCCGAGGACATCGCGATGGGTGAGTCGCTCGGTGCGTTCATCGGGCTCGACTCCGGGATCACCGCCGCCGAATCTGGCGATGGCTTTGTCCTGAACGGTACCGCCGCGATGGTGACAGCCGCCACCGAGGCGAACCAGTTTGTCATCGCTGCGTCGACGACCGAAGGCGAAACGATCCTGTTCCTCGTCGCCGCCGAGGCGGTGACGACCGAGCTGGTTCACGCGTTGGGATTTCGCGCGAGCGCGCCGGGTCGGGTGATCCTCGACAACGTGGCCACCTCTGCGGATGGTCTCATCGTCCGCGGTGATGCCGCGACGGCTACGCTCGGTCGCGTGCACATCGCCGCTTGCATCGGTGGAGGTGCGATCGCGGTCGGCATGGCCGATGCGAGCCGGCGCCACGCTGCGGTCCACGCCGGGGAGCGCTTTGCGTTCGGCAAGCCGCTCGCGAAGCAGCAAGCCGTGGCACTGAAGCTCGGCGACAGTCTTTGCGCAACAGAGGCGGCGCGACACCTCGTCTACCACGCAGCGCGGCTGGCGGACGGTGGTCAGGAAGCGCGCACCGCCGGGAACATGGCGCGAGTCGCCGCCGTCGAGTCCGCGATTGCCGCGTCGGACGAGGCTATCCAGATTCTCGGTGGCTACGGGTTCACGGTCGAATATCACGTCGAGCGCTTCTACCGCGACGCCCAGACCCTGCAGGTCCTGGGCGGCGGCAACGAGGCCCTCCGCAACGAACTCGCCCGAGCCGCCCTCTGATCCTCGCGAGGAGACTCGTCAGGCGAGGATGTCTGGGATGACGTTGCCGTGCACGTCGGTGAGGCGGAAGTCGCGACCGAGGTAACGGTAGGTGAGGCGTTCGTGGTCCATGCCGAGAAGGTGGAGGATCGTGGCCTGCAGGTCGTGCACGTGGACCGGCTTCTCAGCGACATTGGAGCTTGACTCGTCGGTGCTGCCGTACGTGAAACCTGACTTCACGCCGCCGCCCGCGAGGAACACGGTGAAGCACCGCGGGTGGTGGTCCCGGCCAGCTTCGGGACTCTTGTAGTTGCCTTGGCCGACCGGGCTGCGTCCGAACTCCCCGCCCCAGATCACGAGAGTGTCGTCGAGCAACCCCCGCCGCTTCAAATCCGTGATCAGAGCCGCTGTCGGTTGGTCGGTGTCGCGGCACCGCGCCGGGCACCACGCCGTCAGCTTCCTGTGATGATCCCAGTCCGGATGGAACAGCTGCACGAACCGCATGCCGCGCTCCGCGAGTCGACGCGCGAGGATGCAGTTCGCGGCGTAGGGACCCGGTCGTCGGGAATCGGGACCGTACTCCTCGAACGTGCTCTCCGGTTCGTCCGACAGATCGATCAGATCCGGCACCGAGGACTGCATCCGATACGCCATCTCGTACTGCCGAATCCGATCCGTGACTTCCGGATCGTTCAGGTAGGGCACAGGCTCTTTGCCCGATCGCAACCAAACGCCCTGGTACCGCGAAGGCTGCAATCCCGTGAGGTCCAGGCTCAGTCGTCGGACCAGCGTTCTTCGATCTGCTTCTTCGGACGGAGACAGCCCGGCCCCTCGCATTCGCGCGAGCACGAAGTTGTCGATGGGGTTACGCCGCCAGTTCGAGTTGGTGTGCGGCGCTGCTGGTCGCTTCGGTGGCACGAACGACCAGTGTCGTCCCCACGTCGCGCCTTGGTCGATCCACCGTGACGGTGTTTTGATCTGTGCTGTGGTGAGCGTCTTCCCGCTCTTCACGGGAGGCATGCGATCGTCCGCATATTTGGTGGTGATGCGGCGCATCAATTCGCTCTCCCTGGACTTTCCGGGAACGGTCACGGACGCGATCGCACCGGCGTGCGTATCCAGTCGAAGCTTGCCCTTGCGGCAGCAGCATGGTGGTCGCGAGCAACGAGAGCATGGACCCCTTGACTCTACACGCGTTTTGACGACCGAGACTGGCGGGCAGCCAGTTCTTGGTTAGTCCTTGTCGCGGCGGATGCGGTCGAGGAGGCGGCGCGCCTGGGCAATGGAGGATCGGCGCTTGCCGCCCTGTATGCTGCTCTCGAACAGCGCGACCAGCTCGATGGCAGAAGTGTGCGGGGCGGGGTCGATCGGATGCACTGCCGTCAAGCGGAAGCCGCGATCCTCCAGTACGGCGGCTTCGCCCGCGAAGGACGTGGGGTTTTGCGAGACGTAGATCAGGCGCTCCGGTCGCACGACCTTGGCCAGCACATTGATCACGAATCGTCCGCAACCCTCCGGCGGGGGATCCATGATGACCGCGTAGATGTTTTTGCCCTGCAGGTCCGGCAGGTGCCTCTCGACCTTGCCCTCGCGGAACAGGACATTGGTCAGGCCGTTGGCTTTCGCGCTGGCCACGGCGTCCTGCACGGCGCGCGGATGCTCCTCGATGCCGAATACCTTGTCGAAGTCGTCGGCTACCGACAACGCGAACGTGCCGCTGCCCGAGTAGATGTCCGCGACGGCGACCCCCGGGACCGGTGCGACGAGCTCCTTCACGAGTTCGGCCATCTTCTGGAGCGCGAACTGCGAGGTGCGCAGCCAGGCCGCAGGTGAGAGCGTCAATCGTTTCCCGGCGACCTCGAGTTCGAAGCCCTTGGTGCCCGCGAGGTGCGACGTCTGCCAGCCGATCAAACGCTCGCGTCCGGCGTCGTTGATATTCAAGAAGGTGCTGACTGCCCCGGTGTCTGCCTTGCGGAACTCGCGTACCTCGGAATCGACGCGGCGTCGGACGATGATCGTGAGTTCGGAATCTCCCTTCGCGTTCGCGCGCACGAGCGCAGTGCGAACAGTGCCCCCGTCTGTGCGGTAGTCCCACGCTTCGACGCCGATTCCGCGGAAGGCTTCCACAGCCGCCTGGGCGACTTCGAAACCCTTCGGGTCACTGACCGGACATTCCTCGATCTCGACGAGCTCGCGGCTGCGGCGCCGGAACAGACCGCCCTGCAGCTGCCCGTGTCGATCCGTCACCTGCAGCGCGATGCGCGATCGCGTACCCCAGGGCTCTTCGGGGCCAATACACGGGTGCACCGGCACCTCCTCGCAATCGAGAGCGTGCTTCAGAACCGAAGCGACGGACTTCGTCTTGAAGATCAGTTGCTCCGCGTAATCGAGGTGCTGCGTCTGGCAACCGCCGCACTCGCCGAAGTGACGACAAGGAGGCGTCACCCGGTGCGGCGATTTCTCCTCGATCTCCGTGAGGGTTGCGCGACCGTTCTTGCGATCGGCGGCGATTACTTCGACGACGACGCGCTCTCCCGGTAGCGCCCCCGGCACCCACACTACGTAGTTCCGCACGCGGCACAGCCCGTCGCCGTTGTCCCCGAGACCCTCCACCTCGAGGGTGAGGACGTCACCCTTCTGCACGGGCTGCGTGCTCTCGAACGAATCGCGCTGATACGAGTCCGACGCGTCGTAGTCAGGGGGATAGGAATCGGAAGGCAATGTCACGGCACCCAAATTGTAAAAGCCCGCTCTGGGCTCAGGGAGGCAAGGAGCCCTGAAGAGGGCTCCACGAAGGGCGCGATACTCTGGGCCTGTCTCGGCGTCCTGTCCAGCGCGGAACGGAAAAGACCACTCTCGAGCGGAACACCCCACCACGTCGGGCGAATTGTGACGGCTGGCGCTGAGTGTGGGGGGGCGGGGTGATGTCGATGGCGTGAAGACGCCCCAGGTCATCCATACGTCGTGCTCGAAGCCGATCGACGTCGGCGACGTCTTCGCTCCCTACGTGATCACCAAACCGGTCGAGCGCGGCGGCAAGTAGTCGCTGTCGATCTGTATCACGATCGATAGTTGGAACGCAAAGGTGTCTGACGCCTTTGCGTTGACGCAGCTTTCTTCAGAGGACTTCCGGGCCTAGGATTATCGGAAGGACGGCGATTCCCTCGCGTGCCGTCGCGGAGGGATAGCGTTCCCGAACTCCTTCGCCGATGCACGCTGACGATTTCGAAGCAAAGCCGCACCGCCTGTGGGTATTGGCGCTGTTGCTCGCCGTGTTCGCGGTCTACGCGCCGTCGCTTGCCAACGGTTTCACCCTCGACGGCCCACTCCTCGCCAAGTCGATCCAGAAGGGCGGCGAACCGAACCCGATGACGGCTTCGCTCCTGCCGCTGTTCGACTACTTCCGCGCCGGCTACTGGGACGCCTGTGAATTCGGCGTGGATCGGCTCTATCGACCGGTCACGATCCTCAGCTACGCAGTGACCAACACGCTGATCGGCGGGGTCGATGCGAACCCAGACTGGGAGGCTCTTCCTCACCACCTGATCAACGTGCTGCTTCACGTGTGGGCCGTTTGGTTGGCGTTGGGGTTGATCAAGCGGGTGACTCCGATGTTCTGGGCGGCATGGTTGGGCGCAGCCGTGTTTGGGCTCCATGCCCTTCACAGCGAGGTCGTGGCAGGAGTCGTCGGTCGAGCCGAGTTGTTTGGTTTTTGCTTCGGCGCGCAAGCCGTAGTCCTGTTCGTCGATTCGCTGGGCGGGCGCAGCGTTTGGTCCGTCCTGCGCATCGCGAGCGTTCCGCTGCTCTTGTTTCTGTCGTTCTGCTCGAAGGAGAGCGCGCTCGCGTGGTGCCCGTTTCTCTTCGTCTATGCGCTGGCGCTCACCCCAGGGGACGGCAAACGATCCCGCGTCCCGGAGATGCTGCGCGGACTCGGGTTCGCGATCCCGCCATTACTCGCGTTTCTGGTACTGAGGGACGCAGCGATCGGCGATCGTCCCGAGCCTGTGATCCACTACCTCGCCAATCAACTGTGGCACCTGGACGGTTTCACCAGGGTGACGACCGCCTTGATGCTGTGGGGTTTTGGCCTCTTCAAGTGTCTCTGGCCATTTACGCTGACATCGGACTACGGCCCCGGCACGTTTGCACTCGTCGAGTCGATGGCGGATCCGCGCCTGATCACCTCCGTCGCGATCTTGTTCGGATGGCTGGCGGTCGGTCTCCTGCTGGTTCGCCGCCACCCGGTCCTGTTTCTCTCGGTGGCCTGTTTCTTCGGTTTCGGCTTCGTTGTGTCGAACGTCCCGTTTGCGATCGGGATCATCTTCGCCGAACGGCTCTTCTTCACGCCGACGCTCGGCATCGCGATGCTGGTAGCGTGGGTCCTCGGGCTGAAAGCGGTGGGCACGCGCCGCAAGTGGCTGGTCGTCCCGCTGTGCCTCTGGCTCGTTGTCTCTGCCACAACGATTCTGATGAACAACAGCGCGTGGGACGACGACGGGAGCCGCATCCTGCGCGACATCGACACCAATCCTCTGAGTACGCGGACGTTGGACAGGAAGGCGAGACTCATGCGGGAACGAGGCGACGATGAGTCAGCTGCCGAAGCCTGGAGGGAATCGCTGAAGATCGATCCGAAGTTCCTGAAGGGCCTGTCCGGTCTCGGCATTCTTTGTGCCGAGCAAAAGAAGTACGAAGAGGCGGAGGCACTCCTTCTGCGGACACTCGACGTGCCGGGGTACTACGATGACGAACCGCACGTGACGCGGTTCAATCTATTCGTCCTCTACGACGTGATGGGCCAGCCTGACAAAGCGCGCGAACAACTGCGCGCGGCCTGGCGCGAAATCACCGCCTATGAGAGACCCCACGAACCTCTGATCGGCCCGACCGTGCGACTGCTGCCGGAAGAAGAGGTGCGGGCGATCCTCGTCAAAGCCCAGCGAGTCGCAAAAGACCACGTCATGTTTCTCGGAGCGCGGTACCTGCTAGCGGTCGCCGTGCAGGGTCAGGGTCGGAAGGACGAAGCGCGGCGCATGCTCGAGCAATTGCGGGACCATCCCTCCACGCCTGCAATACTCCGGGATAGCGTGTTGAAGGCCTTGCGGCGCTAGCGCTTCCGACGCTTGCGCACCTTCCACCGCTTTGACGGCGCGTGGTTCTTCGCCATGAGGCTGGCCATCCGCGAAACCACATCCGGGTGTTGCGCGGCGAGGTTCTTCTTCTCGCCGATGTCCTGGCTCAGGTCGTAGAGCTCCATCTTTCCGGTGAACATGGGTTTCCGCACCGCCTTCCACTTCCCGGCGCGCACCGCCTGGGCCGAGCCGTGCTCGTAGAACTCCCAATAGAGCCCCTCGTGCTTCTTCTGCTCGCCCCCGACGAGCGCCGGCAGGAAGCTGATGCTGTCGAGGTTGTCGGGCGCCTTCACCCCCCCCAATTCCGCTGCCGTCGCGAAGAGATCGCCGAAGTACGCGATGTGATCTGATTGCGAACCCGCACCGATCCGACCCGGCCACCGCGCGATCGTCGGCACGCGGATGCCGCCCTCGTAGAGCGCGCGCTTGATCCCTCTCAGCGGTCCGTTCGAGTTCGCGAAGTCGGGCTTGTTGCCGCCCTCCGCGTGCGGACCGTTGTCGGATGTGAAGATGACAAGAGTTCGCTCATCGATGCCCAGTTCCTTCAGCTTGTCCAGCAGCCGACCGACATCGCGGTCCATTCGGGAGATCATCGCCGCGTGACCCTTCTGTGGCTCCGGCCAGTCGAGGTCGGCGTACCCGCCGAAGTCCGGCACTTCCATGCCCTTCTTTCCCGCCTCGTTGTTCGCGTGGGGGATCGTCAACGCGAGGTAGAGGAAGAAGGGCTTCTGTTTGTTCGCCTCGAGAAACTTCAACGCCTCTGTCGCGAACAGGTCGTGGCTGTACTCGATCTTCTTGCTCGCCATTCCGGAGCCGTTCTTGCGTTCCTTCGGCACGATGTTCGAGAGTTGCAC
>CAYYAQ010000174.1:0-11025 GCA_964469555.1 uncultured candidatus Brocadiaceae bacterium
CCAAACGACGCGGCCCGGCTTCTGGACGGCCATGGACTTGCGCGCACGACCGAGGCTGCCGTCGAGGCCGAGATGACCGACCCAACCTTCCGGTGTCCGAACGAGAAGTTCGCCCGCGGTTCCACTCGCACACGGAAGTGGGACTCGCCCGTCGAACACGCCGAGGAATCGAACCGAACCATCGGCTCCACGAAGGAACACGGACGCGCCCGGACAGACGTGGCCCGAGGACTCCTCGTGCACCGAAACAAACCCACCACCGGTCGAGAGGCGTGCGACCTCGGGCAACTTGTTCGCGCGGAACCAGTGCACCTTGTCCGTGGTCAGGGACCCGATCCGCAGGTGCCGCAGCGAACTGGGCAGCGGGACTTTGATGAACTCGCTCGTGCCGGATGATCTCATCTCCGGGCAACTCCTGCGCAGGAGTTGCGGCGGTCGAACAGCACTCAGCAGGAACACCGGTGCCGACAGGTCCAGGCTCAGCCGCCCCGAGGAGTCCGCCTGCATGATCGCGGGCCATACGGCGCTGCCAGCGGACACCCCGTCGATCGCCAACAGCAAGTGGACAAACGAGCCGGGCTCGAACCCTCCCACGCGTTGTTCTTCCACGCGCGACAACACGATGTCGAGTGTCGAGTCCTCGACCTTGACCGCCGTTCGCGCCCACACCACCCGCGGGCGGTGACCCTCGCCCCCGGCCACCAGCAGCATCGTCTGATGCGCCTGGGCACTCGCGGACAACCCACGGATCGCGAAGTTGCCGCCCTCGTCTCCGTCGACCAGCGCCCCGATCGGGACCACGGTTCCGAACAACTCGTCGGCTCGGCACGGCTGCAGCCACAACCCGGCGAGCGGTCGCCGTGTCGATTCGTGCACACGACCCCGCATGTCGCTCGCCCGTTCCAGGAAGAACCGGTGGACGACGAACACGTCCTCAGATCCTTCTCGCTGACCCAGGAAGATTGGAGCGAACTGAAGCGGGGCGAGCTCTTGGATGTTCGGCGGCGGCGCGGCGCGGATCACGACGAACTGGCCTCGGAACTCATCCCGGCCGGTCAGTCGGAACATCCCGTCCTCGTTCGTCGTCACCGTCTGGTCACCGCGGAACGTGGAGATCCAGACCGAGACGTTCGGCACCGGGGTAGAAGTCCGCGGATCGAGCACCTGACCGAAGAACCGCTCTTCGCACACCGCGACCTCGGGCAGGGGCGCGACGCGGTCTCGGGCTCGACGCCTGGACAAGAGGATCAGATCGTCATCCGGTGCACGATCGATCGTCACCGGCGTGAATGTCGTGTAGAGCGCTTGCGAGCCCTTGGCGACCGCAGTGTACCGACCGCCCCGATCGATGCGCGCCGCACCATCGCGAACGTGGACCTTGACGAGCAACCCTGGTCGGGCGTCCTGATGTCGCACGCTCTGGACGGTCACGTGGTAATCACCGCGCCCGACGCTCACCGAGCTTCCGTCGCCGAACGAAACCGTCACGTCTGTTTCCGTGCGAACCGACAATGCACCATCGAGCAGGTCGACGACCGAGTCGACCCCCGCTACGCGTCCATACTCGACCGGCCCGTCCCCGGAACCGAGGCGGAATCGCGTGAACTCATCGGCCTGCAACTCGACCGCCTCGCCGTTCGACTTCCAGCGGAGAGCCAGGGCACCCTCTCGATGCGTCACGAACTCGTCGGCGGCGCGGTGCTCTTCGGCATTCCAGTGGTCTGTGGCGACGAGCGATGTCCGGTCACCGTCCCGCACCATCTCGGCGCGCTCCGCGGAGAGAACCTCCACAGCGGTCGGCGTCGCGGGCTCGAATATCCGAAGGCCGATCCACGTGCCGAACAACACCGTCGCTGCGAGCAAGACGAAGAGCGGAACCCTGCGGTACCCGACCGACGTGTTCTCCAAGTCGAGCACGGACTCGGTGAAAGCTGTCTCGCGGACCCGGGCCATCACGCGGGTCGTGAATCCGACGGAAGGCTGAGACACAGCGATCTCCCGAACTTGCTGCATCACCGATGCCGTGAATCCAGAAGACGAACCGATCTCGGAAACATCGATCTCGGCGAACGACGCGACGACCTGCATCTTCTCGGACTCGGCTCGAGACAGTGCGAGAGCACAGGTCCGGCACTCGTGCGCGTGCGACTCCACCGTCGCCTGGTCGACCGCCGTGACGTCTCCGTCGACGAAGTCCCGCAACATCGTGCGGATGTTCGCGCAGGTCTCGCCCTCGGGCGGGAACGCCGCGAGATCATCGGGACTCGCGGGCTGGCGCCCGGCGTCGCGGTACGGGAGGTCCCAGCCTTCGAAAAGCCGGTCTTCCGGACGGTGATCTTCGGGTTGGCGCGGGGTGACCATCAGTCACGCACCTCCGAGAGCCGACTGTGCAACAGGTCCTTGGCACGCCCGAGTCGGATCTTGACGTTGCTCACGGAGATGCCAAGCGCTTCGGCGATCTGGCGATTGGACAGCCCGTTCAGGTAGCGGAGGACGAGCGGTTCGCGGAAGCGATCGTTCATCTGGTCGATCGCGTGGCGCACGGCCTGCCGCGTCACGGCGCGGTCATGCCCTTGTGTCGAACGGGGGTCCTGCAGCAGCTTCATCAGCAACTCGCTGTCTCCCGTTCGCATCCCACCTTGCGCAGCCGTACGGCGGCGGAGCACGTCCCGGCTCGTGTTTCCGGCGATTCGGAGCAGCCAGGGTTGGAGCGGGCGGCTCTCGTCGAATAGGTGCCGACTGCGGAAGAGCTTGAGGAACGTGTCCTGCGACGCCTCCTCCGCGTCCTCCCGGGAGCGCAGCATGCTGAAACACAACCCGTAGACCACGCCCTTGTGGCGCTCGACGACCGCCTCGAAGGCCTCGACCTCCCCGCCCTTCACGCGTTGCATCAGTTCCTGATCGGTCGGGCGAACCATGCGGGGATTGGTATTGGAGGAATGGACCGGCAGCAACGTGATTCTTGGAGAGGCGCGGGACGTGGGGATGGCGAACTACGGGGATGCGTTCTGGGCCGCCAGGCGCCCGGTCCACCCGCTGCCGGCGGATACGCACGCAACTCGCTACAGGGTCAGGGTTTCTCCTCGGTGCCCCGGGAAAATCTCCCTATCACTCAAGCCCCCATGACATCGGGCCGAAAAGGCCGGCATGGCCAGAAGCCTCAATCAACAAGCTGTCTTCTTCGAACTCGACGGGGTGGTGCTCCAGCAACCACGCCTGACCTCGGAGGGACTCGTCACCTACTTCGAAGGGGCGCTCCAGGCCCTCGCGCGAATCAATCCCGTGCAGTTCCATTTGTTCGTGGCAACCAGCCGGGAGGACATCGCGTTCGGCAAGCTGAGCGAGCGTGAGTTCCGCAAGGTCTGCGACAGGTTCCTCCAGGACGCGACCGCGGCGGGCGTCCGGATCGCGAAGATCTACAGTTGTCCCTACCACCCGAAGGGACGGGCAAAGTACCGGAAGGAGTCCGTGTTCCGCAAACCGGCTGCCGGCATGTTCAAGATGGCGCAACAGGAGTTCGACCTGAACCTGAAGCGCTGCTGGATGATCGGCCACACGTCGATCGACATCCTCGCCGCCAGCCGCGCCGGCATGGGCACCATCCTCGTGCAAACCGGACAGGCCGGGAAGGACGGCGCGTTCCACATCGAACCCAACTTCGTCGAGCGCGACATCACTACCGCAATTCAGTGCATCCGCACGTTCGAGAAGGCCCAACGCGTGTAGCCCGCAAGAGGCTCAGATGACGACGCAGGTCGGGAGTTCGCTCTCGCGCTCCTGCCAGAGCGCGCTGCGACCAGCGTCGTCGGTGACGACCCGCAATCCTCGCGCCATGGCATCCGGCCACTCCGGGGGCCATGCGACCGTTCCGGCGGAAGTACCCACCGCGAGCACGTCGCACGCGCGGTCCGCGGCGGCGAATCCCTCGCGAACCGGACCGACGAACGCGCCCGCCGTCAGGACGACTCGACCGACCTCCGCCGGCAATTGGTCCGCGAGCTCGAGCCCCAGCGTTGCGATGCCCGCGGAGACATCCGGGTCGTCAGCGCCGGGCAGGAGATGGAAGCCCTTCTCCTGCGCGAGCGCGCCCGGGTCGTCGCCGGAGACCTCGAACATCGGCAGCCGGTGGAACTCTCCGGCCAAGGTCTGGGCCGCGATCCTCAATGGGTCGCCGTGCAACACGATCCCCTTGAAGCGCCCGAGGCTGCGCAGCATGTAGTGCAGGTAGCCGCGATACCAGGCGCTGCCAGCCGTCTGCAGACACTCGACCTTCACACGCACGCCGAGGGCGACGGGGAACCCGGACAACCGGATGTCCCCGATGACAGGAGTATCGACCAGATGGCCGCGCAAGTGTCGCGCAGCGGCGTGGACAGGCGTCGGCATGGGGAGATTTTAGGCGATCGCCGCGAAGATCTCGACTGCGGGCTGCACTCGTTTGCGCGACATCAGGCCTGCGCCGCCGTCACCAACACGATCTGTGTGACGCCCGCCAACCGCAACACCCTGGCACACTCGAGTGCGGTGCTCCCCGACGTGCGCACGTCGTCGACCAGCACGGCGGTCCGCCCGTCCAAGCGCCGCGATCGCCGCGCCGCGAACGCGTCCTGCACATTCACCGCTCTCGACGTCACCCGCACATCCCCCTGAGGCAACGTCTCCCGGACACGCCGCAGCGCGCCCGGCACGCTGCTGAGCCCCAGCCTTCGCGCGATCTCGTCGGCGAGCATCGCGGCCTGGTCGAGCCCGCGTTCCCGCAACTTGCGGCGGTGCAGCGGCACCGACACGAGCACGGCGCGCCGGCCAGGTCCCCGCGCCCACGCTGCGAGGCTGTCCGCCATCTCGAGGGCGAGGAACTTCAGGGCCGCGCGGTCTCCGTTGAACTTGGCGCGGCGCACGAGTTCGCCACCCGTCCCGCGGTAGGCGAACGGCGCGCGGACCAACAGAATCCCCCGGATCGGGCGGTGGTCGTTCGTGCACTTCGAGCCGTTCGCGAACACCGGCGCGCCGCACCGCGGGCACACGGGCTCGGGGCGACGCACCAATCGCCGCGCACAGTCTCGGCACAACCCCTCCCCACCCGACCCACACGCGGGACAGACGGGAGGACAAATGCAGTCGACGCCACCGCGGACGAGCTCGCGAACGGCGCGCCGCAGACGTGGGAACCAAGGAGATACCATCAGTCCCAAGGGAACGACGAGGCCAACTCTGAACGATTCTTCCCCCAGAACCGAGCTAGACTCCCCGGCATGAGCTGGTTCGGCAGAGACACGTACACCCTCCTCGAATCCAGAATCGACTTCACGGCGACGGACGAAACTCTCGACATCGAGACCGAGGATGGCGTCGTCGTCGAGCGACGCAGCGTGTTCACGTTCCTCAAGCGCGGCTCACGCTCCGTGTTCTTGAAAGTGGACGCCAAGCCCCGGGATGCCGAGAAGCGGATCTGGGACGCGGCGTGGCGCTAGCGTCGACCGGAAGAGCTACCGTTTCTGGAACGCGCCGAGGTCCCGGCGACCCCGGCCACCTTCGGGCGCGAGTCCTCCGCCCTGCGAATGGTCGTCGTCGTCGTCCTCCGGCATTCGCAGCGCGTCGCGCACCTTCTGCAGGTAGTCCTCCACCGTCGTGTCCAAGGTGTGAACGATGCCCAGGAACTCGCCGATCTCCTTGGTGATGTTGATGTCCCTGTTGAATGCTTCGGGATGGGCCTGGAAGAAACGGCGCACGTACTTCTTGAACGTGTGCCGCGAGTAGATCTTGCCGGCGAGGAACAGGACCACGGCGATCACGACGATCGATGCGCACACCACCCAGACCATCGTGACCCTGCCGGGATTGACGCCCTGAAGGTGCGCGAACATCTGGAACAGGAAGCCGACCGCCAGGAACACGAAACCGAACGCGACCTGAAGATTGTTCAGCGTGTAGTCCTTGATCGTGCCGAGACTCCGCATCTTGACGCCGAAGAACGTGGCGATGACGTTCTTCAGCTTTCTGAAGATGATGGAGTTGACGAGGAAGAACACGCCGACCAGACAGCATGTCATTCCGATTACGGTTTGCTCTGCTGCATCCATTCTTGTTCGTGCCTGGCGGTTGCCTGACTCGCCCTCCCATCCGATGTTCGAGAACCGGGTGATCTCGAGCGGACCCGGGCATTTGGACTTCGCCGACGAGAGTGTACGCCCACCCGAGGGCATTCGCCAAGCGGAGGCCGTGGATTCTGGAAGTCCTTTGCTGCAAACTCAGTCCATCAGCAAGCTAAGGATAATCCAAGCATGAGCGACACGGCGCACGATGGCCAGGTTTCGGACGGTCTCGACCTCGACGGACTGGCCCATCTGGCCCGCCTGAAGATCGTCGATCCCACGGTGGCAGCGGCGACCCGCGACCAGGTCGATCGACTGCTGGGTCACTTCGCCATCCTGCGCGAGGTGGACACCGACGGTGTCGCACCCTCGGCCTATCCGATCGAGATCCAAAACCGCATGCGCGCCGACGAGCCATCGGACACCCTCTCGCAGGATCAGGTGCTGAAGAACGCGCCGCAGAAGCGGGCCGGCTGCTTCCTCGTCCCACGGGTCGTCGACGGATGACATCCGAATTCGAAACCGCGTGCGCACTGGCCGCTGCCGTCCGCGACGGCTCCAAACGCGCCGCCGACATCATCGACGCGAGCCTCGCCCGGATCGCAGAGCGCAACCCGCAGGTTTCTGCATTCGTCGAGGTGCACGACGAAGATGCGCGCCGACAGGCCGCCGAGATCGACGCGGCGCGAGAACGGGGCGAGGACCCCGGCCCCCTCGCCGGAGTCCCGGTCGCATTGAAGGACAACTACGTCCGCGAAGGATTCCGGTCGACGTGCGCTTCCAAGATCCTCGAGGGCTTCGTCTCCCCTTACACCGCCACGGCGGTGGCGAAGCTCGAAGCAGCCGGGGCGGTAGTCGTCGGTCGCACGAACATGGACGAGTTCGCGATGGGAAGTTCGACCGAGCACTCGTGCTACGGCGCGACGAAGAACCCGTTCGACCTCTCGCGAAGCCCCGGCGGTAGTAGCGGTGGATCCGCGGCAGCCGTGGCCGCCCGGATGGTGCCGCTCGCACTCGGCTCAGACACCGGTGGCTCGGTGCGGCAACCGGCGGCCCTGTGCGGCATCGCAGGGCTCAAACCCACCTACGGTCGGATCTCTCGCTTCGGTCTCATCGCTTTCGCGAGCAGCCTCGACACGGTCTCTCCGTTCGCGACCGATGTCGACGACCTCGCCCTCGTGCTCTCGGTGTTGGCGGGCGTGGATCCGCGAGACAGCACTTCGATGGACACGGAGGCTCCGATCGCCAGCGTCGAGAACGACCTCTCGGGGACCCGGATCGGCGTGCCCGAAGAGTACTTCGCAAAGGGCCTGGACGCGGAAGTGGAGGCGGCGACCCGCGCCGCTCTCGAACACATGCGCGAACGCGGCGCGACCCTGGTGCCGCTGTCGATGCCGCACACGAAGTTCGCGATCCCCACCTACTACCTGATCGCCACGGCCGAGGCGTCGTCAAACCTGTCGCGCTACGACGGCGTGCGCTTCGGCCCGCGCGCGGATTCAGCAGACGATCTGTTGGAGATGTACGTCGCGACGCGCACCCACGGGTTCGGCCCCGAAGTCCGAAGAAGAATCCTGCTGGGCTGCTACTGCCTCAGGCAGGGCTACGCGGACGAGTGGTACGTCAAGGCGCAGAAGGTCCGCACGCTGATTCGCATGGATTTCGACGCCGCGTTCGAGCAGTGCGACGTACTCGCGTCGCCCACGTCGCCGATTCCCGCATTTCGACTGGGCGAGAAGGTCGACGACCCGCTGGCGATGTACCTGTGCGACACGCTGACCGTCCCGGCGAACCTGGCAGGCGTGCCGGGCCTGTCGCTTCCATGCGGCCACACAGCGTCGGGACTCCCCGTCGGACTGCAATTGATGGCTGCTGCCCTCGACGAGACGACGTTGTTTCGCGTCGCGGGCGCCTACCAGTCGTCGACGAGGTTCCACGTGAAGGAGCCTGCACCGTGACGCCAGTCGGGAACGTGCCATTCGAAACGACCATCGGACTCGAGGTCCACGTGCAGCTCCAGCTGCGGTCGAAGCTCTTCGCGCCGAGCCCGTACGACTCGGGCGGCACACCGAACACCCGGGTGTCCGTCGTGGAGCTGGGCCTTCCCGGCGTCCTGCCGGTCCTGAACCGCGAAGCAGTGCGCCTCGCGATCCGCGCGGGCATCGCGCTCGAAGGTGAGATCAACACGCGATTCCACTTCGATCGCAAGAACTACTTCTACCCGGACCTGCCCAAGGGCTACCAGATCAGCCAGTTCGATGAACCGTTCTGCCGCGGTGGCCGAGTGCCGCTCGGGCACGGCGAATCTGGAGAGCAGCGGTTCGGGCAGCTCGAACGGATCCACATGGAGGAGGACGCCGGAAAGACCACGCACACCGCGGGAGGCAGCCTCGTCGACCTCAACCGCGCGGGCGTCGGGCTGATCGAGATCGTCGGTAAGCCCGATCTGCGGACGCCATCCGAGGCGTACGCGTTCTTGACGGAACTCAAACAGATCATGCAGTACGCCGGCGTATCGGAGTGCGACATGGAGAAGGGCCTGCTGCGCTGTGACGCGAACATCTCGATGCGTTCAGTCGGAGCGACGGAGCTAGGGACGAAGGTCGAGATCAAGAACCTCAACTCGTTCAAGATGGTCCAGCGCGCCCTCGAGTACGAGGAGCGACGGCAGCGCGCCGTGCTCGCGAACGGCGGCATTGTCCTGCAGGAGACGCGGCTGTGGAACGAAGAGAAGGGCGAGAGCGCGACCATGCGCACGAAGGAGGCCGCGGACGACTACCGCTACTTCCCCGAACCAGACCTGCCGCCGCTGACGATCGAACGTTCGTTCATCGCGGAGATCGAGAACGACATGCCCGAGCTGCCAGCCCTGCGCAGAGCCCGCTTCGCAACGCACTACCGTCTGCCGGACTACGACACGGGAGTGCTCATGGACGACCGCCGGGTCGCGGACTACTTCGAGGCCACGGCGATCGGGTGCGGCAACGCCAAGCTCGCGAGCAACTGGGTGATGACCGAGGTGCTGCGGGTGATGAACGAACGGGACATCGCGATCACGGTATTCCCGATCGGACCAGACCGGCTGGCCCAGCTGATCGGCGCACAATCGGACGGCAGGATCAGCCGCAACGCGGCGAAGCGTGTCTTTGAATACCTGACGAACCACGATGTCGAAGTGGACGCTGCAATCGCCGAACTCGGCCTCGAGCAGATCAGCAACCGCAAGGAGTTAGCCGCGATCGTCCAGGAGGTGCTCGCGGCAAATCCGGATCCGGTCGCGGACTACCGCGCCGGCCGGGAAAAGGCGATGCACGCGTTGCAGGGCATGGTCATGAAGAAGACGTCGGGCAAAGCAAACCCTCAGCTCACGCGCGAACTGCTCATCGAACTGCTCTCGACCGACTGAGTGCGAAGAACATCGGCCAAGTAGCTGCGAGCAGCTCGCTGAGTGACGACGAACGGGGCACCCGTTCGGACACCGGACCAGTTTCTCCGCTTCCCGGCGACGGCGCCAAAAGTGGTGAGATTGGTCCGGCCTGTGTACGGATTTCCATGTCGGACCGGCTACCGTGTCGACCACGTTGGCACTACCGACGACCGCACCCGAACTTCGCACATGGATCTCGCTACCTCTTCGCCCGCCTCGACCTATACCGACGCCCTGGTCCTGAAGAACGTGACCAAGCGCTTCGGCGACTTCGTCGCGGTCGACAACCTCTCTCTCAACATCCCCAAGGGCTCGATCTACGGATTCCTCGGGCCCAATGGCGCCGGCAAGACGACGACAATCCGCATGGTGATGAGCATCTTCTACCCCGACGAGGGGGAGATCCAGGTGCTCGGCAACCACAAGGGTGAGGACGTCAAGGACCGCCTCGGCTACCTGCCGGAGGAGAAGGGGCTCTACAAGAAGATGAAGACGGCGGAGATCGTCGCCTACTTCGGGAAGCTCAAGGGAATGGACTCTTCGACCGCGAAGATCAAGGCGCGGGAGCTGCTGACGCAGTATGGCCTCGGCGACTGGCTCGACAAGAAGTGCGAGACGATGTCGAAGGGGATGGGACAAAAGGTGCAGCTTCTCGGCACGCTGATTCACGACCCGGAGCTGGTCATCCTCGACGAGCCCTTCTCCGGACTCGACCCGGTGAACATGGAGGTCATGCGGGACACCATCCGCAGCTTCAAGGAGCAGAGCCGCACGGTGATCTTCTCGACGCACGTGATGGCCCAGGCCGAAGAGCTGTGCGACTACATCTTCCTGATCAACAAGGGCAAGAAAGTCATCGACGGACCGTTGGCAGAAGTGCGAGGTAGCGGCGACAAGGGGATCAAGATCGACTACGACGGCGACGGGTCCATCCTGCATCGGCTGCCAGGCGTCACCCGCATCAACGACGCCGGCAAGAGCGCCGAGCTATTCCTCGAACCCGGCGGCGACCCTCAGGAGATCCTGGCGGTTCTCGCCGGCAAGCTCACGATCCGCAAGTTCGACCTGAGCGATCCGTCGCTTCACGAGATCTTCATTCGCGCCGTAGGAGGCTCGACCGATGAGTAAGACGATCATGGTCGCCCAGCGCGAGTTCATGGAGAACATGCGCACGAAGACGTTCTGGATCGGCGTGTTGGCCGCGCCAGTCGGGATCATACTCGTGTACGGGTTGATGTTCCTTCTCGCGGGAAAGACCGACCTCCGACGCTACGCGGTACTCGACCACTCCCCCGACAAGTGGTTCTCAAAGAAAATCGAGGAGAAGAGCAACAAGAACGAATTCGCGAAGATCTTCGAACTGATGAAGGCTCCGAGGGAGGACAAGGAGAAGCAGGCGGAGATAGAACAGTTCGCCAAGCGCATCCAGGAGAGGTTCGCGGACCTGCCAACCGACCACCCGTTTCAGCGGCTCTTCGCGCAATACGAAAAAGCCGGGCTGTACCC
>CAYYAQ010000175.1:0-10878 GCA_964469555.1 uncultured candidatus Brocadiaceae bacterium
GGCGTGTGGTAGGGGGAGTACGAACGGAATCGATTGGTGATCGCGGGCAACGCCTTCGCGGCGACCTTACGGCGAGCGAGGATCGGGCTGCGCATGGCGAGGATGAGGTCGGGGACGCCGCGGTACCCCCGCGAGATCTCCATCATGATCGTCGCGGCGATCAACTTGTCGTTCGCCTGTGCGGGGAGCGCCCGGGCGAGGACGTTCCGGCTGGGCGTGACCGGTCCGGTGAGCGTTCGCTGGAAGCTGCGCCGCAAGAACAGCACGGCGAACGCGGTCGTGATCGGCGCCTGGCCAATCCGGATGCGCTGCGGTGCCCGTTTCGCGGTTTTCGCGCGGATCTTCGCGTAACCCCAGCCGCCATCCTTCGATTCCTGGCCCAGAAACATGCGTGCCCCGATCGTGTACCAGTCCACGGCGCCGACGCGGTCTTTGTCGGACAGGATCGCCGCGCGTTCGAGGCCGTAGTGGAAGTAGTAGTTGCGCTGGGCCGCCCCGCCGGCGCCGATTGTCTTCTTGTGCCGAACCATGAAAGTCCAGCCGTCCCGGATGGCCTTCTTCAGCTGTGTGTTGAGCGAGCCCGAACTGTTGATCTGTTGGCGGCAGATCTCGAGAATGGCGATGCCCGCGACCGTCATCGACGGCGTCGGTTCGCTCTTCGGTCTGTATCCGAATCCGCCCTTGTAGACCTGGGATTTAATCACGGCTCGGGCCAGCGTCGTCCAGCGTGTCTTCGCGACCTGGATTCCGAGGCTCGCCGCGGCGCGCATTCCGAGCGCCGCGTACTGCGTGTTGCTGAGATCCCAGGTGCGGGCCTTCGGCCTGTACGAGAAGCCTCCGCCGTTTTGGTTGCCAAGCAGCGCCCGAAGATCTCGCCTGCCCGCGCTCCTGCGCTTGGGATATTCCCGCAATTTCGCCATCACCATCAGACGGCAGGCGAGGTCGTACGTGTTGGTGAGTTTGGTTCGCTCCAGGCGTTCGATCGCGGCGGCGAACTGCGGCATATCCAGAGTCAGGCCGTCGTGTGCCATCGCGAGGCAGAGCAGCGCGTGCACGCCGCCCGACGTGTGCTTGCTCATCGCCAGCATCGCGGGCCGCGCCTTCTCGAGGGCCTTTCCGATCCGCGTCTCCAACGCGGACTGGGCGGTGGCCGGAGACCAGAGCAGCGAGGGCAACAGCAGCAGGGTTGCGATCCGCAGGGCCTCGATGCGAGGGGCCGAGAACATGGCGCGGATCATACTGGCTGGGGCTCGACAGACGGTGGTCGAACGGAGATCGTGGATCCCGTGGCGGCGGCGCCGCCACGCTCCTGACGTCTTTTCGTTCCCACAAACATGCCCGATCTTCGCGTCTCAGTTCTCCGGCTCCTGCTGGTCGCAGGGGTGGCCTTGGCCGCGGGCTGCCGGTACACGGGGCGGTACGTGCAGACGCGGGTGGAGGTGAAGCTGACCTACGCTGCCGATGCATCTACGACCGTCTACAAGGCCCAGGGCAAGATCGGGGAGTATCGGTTCGAGCGCTTCGAGGGGGAGGCCAATGCGGTGCTGGAGGGAGGAAGTCCCTGGGATCTCGACGCCAATCGGCGTACCTCGAGCCGAGCCGTCGCCCAGCCATTCAGCGGCAAGCGAGTTGTCTTGAAGCCGCGGGCAGACGGGCGGGTGGAGATGAACCACGGCAGGGGGCCGACGAGCGTGTTCCGTTTCGTCACGGGTTCCTGGAAGGACTATTCGGCGGGACGGCATGTCGTGATGCGCCTCGACGAGGCGTCGTGGCAGTCGTGGATTCGTGCCACCGAGAACGCCGTGCTCGATGTCATCGACGGCTACCGCAAGCGGACATTTCCCCTGCTCGACCGCAACCAGGACATGACCGAGGGTCGCGTCCTCGACCTGCTCGTCGATGAGAAGCCACTGGTGCGCGCCAACCGCCAGGAGTTGATGGTGTTCTTCGAGTCCGTCCGCATCGAAGGCGGATTCCAGATCACGACGCGTCGCAAGGACCCGCGGTACCGGTGGTGGAGCTACCAGTTGCGGCCCGAGGTCAGCAACGCCTTCGCATCTGTCGCCAAGGTCACGGTTGCTGCGGCGATTGTCTCGCTCGAATTCTGCGGCCACTGCGTGAAGCACTGCCGGTGAGGGACGTGCCCGCCGGTCGCATCCGATCACTGATCGTCCTGGCGATCCTGATGCCCTGCACAGGCTGCCACTGGTTGGCAGGGAATCCCGACGGCAGGCTGAACGGTTCGGAGGCGTGGTATGACGCGGCACCGGCGCCCGTCACGAGGTCCAGCGATCTCGGTCGCACCGTATGGGTTCGCGTGCGGGCTAGCGAGTCGACGCGCAACTCGGCGCGCGTGCTCGCGGGACGCGTGCGGCAGGAACTCATGGAACAGGGTTGGCAGGTGTCCGAGGATCGCGAGCGCGCCGCCGTCTGGCTCGACATGGACATCCGCTACTGGGGACAGAACCCGGCGCGTGACGAGGCCGGAAGCACGTACGCGAAACTGCTCCGTGATCGACGACCCGACTTGCTCGCGAAGGGCGAAGTAGCGCGAGGCGGACGATTCAGTGGCCGCTCGTTCTTTGCTCCGGCCGAGGCGATCGTCTCTTCCATTGTCGCGAACGTCGTCGAGTACGACTTCATCGCGGACATCCACCTGCTGCAGCGCAGTGGGCGGAGCGTCTCCCAGGAAAAGCAGACGCTCGTCGTCTGGGTTCGCAAGATCGACCTCGAAGAGGAAGAGGCGGCCGTCGGCGCCGGCGAGCTCGTGCTCGCGGCGATCGGCGGCGTGTTTCAGCGGCGCTGAATGAGCCCGAAGTCCTCGCGTTCCTTCGCCGTCAACTCCCGCGGTCGCGCGCGCTCCGCGAGTGGACGCAGATTCAGGGGGAACACGTGCACGCGTCGTGGGCATGCCACTAGTATCCGGCCATCGCCGCTGAACTCAGCGTGCACGCACTGCGTCCCCGGCGCGAACGTCAGCTTCCGTCGCCCCGTCTTGCTGTCCCAGAGGCGGGCGGATCCGTCGTCCGAGCAACTGAGCAGCAGCGAACCGTCGCGGTTGAACCGGACCGAGTGGATGCGCTGTCGGTGGGCGAGGATGGGAATGGGCTTTGGCACCGCGCGGCGCGAGACGTCGTGCACCAGGATCATCCCATCGGACCACGCTGTCGCGACTCGCGTTCCTCTGGGCGAGAATACGATGTCCGTCAACTCGCTGTAACCTTTCGGGAGATCCTTCAGCTCGCACCACCCGGCGCCGCTCCGCGCGTTCCAGACCTTCACCGAGAAACTCGTGGACGCGGCGATGCGCAGGCTGTCCGGCGAGAACGCGACCGGGCGGCGGCTGAATGGGAGTCGGACGCGTCGCTTCGGATTGTCGGTTTCGACGACGGTCAGGACGTCGTAGCCGATGACGAACCGTGCGCCATTCGGACTCGGCAGGGGCGTGCCGCCGCCCGCTTTGCCGTGAGGCAGTTCGAAAGTGCTTCGCTCCCGGCCCTCGGCGTCGAGTAGCAGCAGGCTTCGTGTGGCTTCGCGATTCTTCTCGCCGGCGAGGACGACACCCGCGCCACCACCCGGCCAGCTGGTGACCTGGTCCACGTCCTTGGCGTCGATCTCGATCAGCTTTCGACTCGAGGGGCGTCGACCCGAGACGAACTTGCGGATTGTTCCTTCGAAGAAACTGATCCCGTTGCCGTTCGCCGCCAGGGCTTGCGGCGTCAAGGGTCGGCGCGGGTCCTGATCGAGGAAGAGGCGGGATCCCGTCCCCAGGTGCCAGGAACTCAACCCGAGGTTGCTCAGCGTGACGATCCGACCGTTGCCGGGTTCGAACCGCGCCATTACCAGCCGCTCGATCGCGGGGTCGTTGAAGTCGCCCGCCGTCTCCGGCCCGACGGTCTGCAGCGCGCCCCCGGGGCCGGCACGCCAGATCCGCGCCTGGGTCTCGCCTTGTACCGTCGCGAGTGCCCCACGATCCGGACTGAACGCGACGACAGGGCGGTGGCGGGTGGCGCGGAGTTCCGCCTGTCCGCTGAGATGCGCGATCTTGCGGCCGTTGTGCGTGTTCAGGAGATCGAATCCGCTGGCAGGGTCGACGATGCAGGCGAGCAGTCGCTTCCGGTCGAGCCCGAAGCTGCGCGCCGCGCCGAGCGCGGGGATCCGCCAGAGCACGGCGCCGTTGCGTGAATCCAGGATGAGGTGGTTGTCGCTCCCGGTCGCGCTGACGATCAGGCGACGGTCGCCGGCGCAGAACGCGACGCGACCGGAGCCGAGAGGATGGCCCTTGTCGATGCGGTCTTCGAAAAGGAGGTTGTTGTCCGCGAGGCTGATCACCCGGACCTGGCCCCGGGCGTCCAGGATCGCGATGCGACGGCCCTGCACGTCGAACGACGCGGAGAGCAACGAGGCGGAGCCCTTGATCGTGATCTGCAGTTGGCCGTCGTCGATCCCCCAGATCTCGACGTTCCCATTCGTCGTCGTTGCGACGATCCATTTCCGGATGGGGCCGAACTCGAACCCGACGATGGGATTCCCCTTCGTCCCCAACGTGCGTTCGGGCTGATCGGTGCCGCGCCGGTGAACCTGGAGCTGACCGGGGATTCGGCTGATGTGGGAGACGATGAATCCTCCACTCGGTGAGGAATGCGTGCGCGTGTGGGGTTGGTGGAACGCGTTCGTGAGCGTCATCGGTTTCGAACCGGTCCGACCGTCCCACGCGAGGATGGCGCCATTCTCGTGGGCGAGCAGGAGCCAGTCGTCGGCGACGAACTCGACGTGCACCAAGGCGGAATCCGTTCGCAGTGACGAGATCGGGTGTCCGGTCTCTCTGTCCCAGATGTGCGCGGCGCCCTCGGAATCCGTCGACACGACCTTCGCGCCGGACGGGGAGAAGTCGATGGCGGTCACCGCGTGCGCGTGCCCGGTGTACGTCAGTTGTTCCTGCGTCGTGCCGAGGAGTTCGAGCAGCGTGTCGTCGACGCGTGCTCGAAGGCCGGGGTCGTTGCTCGTGTCCGTCTCGCTCCCGAGCATCGCGGCTTCGTGGGCGAGGATGAGACCGAGGCCAGGGTTGGACGTCCGCAACGTCCGCGCTTCCATCAGGAGTTTGTTGATGGTCGTCCTGTTGTAGTTTTGTTCGAGGGTCCCGAGGTCGCGGGTCGCCTGGGCGAGTGTGCCACGCTGCGCCTTGTTCTCGCTTTCTAGCCGCGTTTTCTCGGACTGGAGCTTGCTCGCCTCTGTTCGCTTGGACTTGAGGAGGGCCGATTGCTCGTCGTTCCTCTTCTTCAGAATGGCGTTGGATTCGGTGAGCTTGGTCTTCTCGCCATCGAGCTTGCGGACATCCTCTTCCTTCTCGTTGAACTTCTTCTGCTCGGACGCGAGGTCGGCTTTGGATCCTTGGAGTCGCGCCTCGGTGTCCTTCAGCGAGTCGGTTTTCTTGGCCAGTGCTTCAGTTTTCTTGGCCAGCGCGTCGGTTTCCTTTGCCAGTTTCGTAGTGACGGCATCGAGTTCAAGCTGCTTGGTCTTGGTTTCTTTGTCGAAGTCTTTTTGGGCGGTGTCGAGTTTCTTGCTCGTCTCTCGAGTTACGAGGAGTGCGACTCCTGCGATGATGAGCAAGACGACGAGACTGACCGGCATCCTGTTGCGACGCAGCCACCGCATGCTTCGCGTCACGGAACCGATGGGGCGCGCGGTGATCGGCTCGAAACGCAGGAATCGGCGCAGGTCGTCCGCGAAGTCCCCCGCGGTTTGGAAGCGACGATCCGGGGCCTTGTCCATCGCGGTCAGGCAGATCGTCTCGAGGTCCTTGGGCAGTTGCGGATTGATCGACGCCGGACTGCGGGGTTCACGATGGAGGATCGCGTCGTAGAGTTGCTGCGGGGCGCTGGCGTCGAAGGGCACCTTCAACGTCAGCAACTCGTACAGCGTGACACCGAGCGAGTAGATGTCCGTGCGGTGGTCGATGACCGATGCGCCGATCTGCTCCGGCGACATGTAGTGCGGGCTGCCGATGAGCTCCGACGATTGCGTCATCGAGAGGTCGTCGTCGAGGCGGGCGAGTCCGAAGTCGAAGAGCTTCGCTCGCCCCAGACCCTCGGCGATGATGTTGGATGGCTTGACGTCCCTGTGGGTGACGCCGTTGTCGTGGGCGTGCTGGAGTGCGTCGGCGATGCAGATGATCAGGTTGCAGACCGCTTCGAGGTACGTGCGTTCCGCGGTGTCGTTCAAGGAAGCGTCCTTCACCTCGCCGATGGATTCGTGCCAGTGAGCCGGTCGCAGCGAACTCACAGGTTGTTCGCGGGCCAACAGCTGGCTGATCACCTTGTCGAGGGACTGGCCCGCGACGAGTTCCATGGTGAAGTACGGGATGTCGCCGATCTGGCCCGCGACGAACACGGGGACGATGCTCGGGTGCGTCAGCGCGGCGACGGCGCGAATCTCGCGCTCGAATCGCTGGAGTCGTTTGGGGTTGTCTGCGAACCGCTCCGGGAGCACCTTCAGGGCGACGACACGACCGAGGCGGAGATCCCTGGCGCGGTAGACGATGCCCATGCCGCCTCTCCCGAGAACGGACTCCAACTCGTACTCGCCGAATCGCCGGGGCAGCGCACTCGTGTCGATGGGGAGTTCGGATCCGGTGGCGGGAGAGGGGAGGAAACCGCTGTCGGTGCCCTGGTCCACCTCGAGCCAGAGGGTCACCGCGTGCTGGAGGCCGTCAGGCAAGCCCAGTGCCGTGATCGCCGCGTCGCGTCCGGGCCCCGGTTCAGTGGCGTCGAGAATCTCGAGAATCTGATCCTCGAGTTCGGGCGGGATCTCGGGTTGATCGTCCGTCGGTCGTGCTTGCTGCGGCTTGCTGGGCATGCCGACGCCAAGTTATCCGGGCCGGGG
This sequence comes from uncultured candidatus Brocadiaceae bacterium, assembly GCA_964469555.1. Taxonomy (GTDB): domain Bacteria; phylum Planctomycetota; class UBA1135; order UBA1135; family UBA2386; genus CAYYAQ01. Next base: position 6,883 of record CAYYAQ010000175.1, read on the forward strand.
AAGGAGCGCCACGGAACCGGGTGGATTGCGTTCGGGAACCCAACGCTATGATGGACGCTAGCATGACGGACGAGCCCGCAGAGCAACGAGGCCCCGACGATCCCGGCCAGACCTTGATCCTGGTGCGCCGCGCGAAGAGTGGGGACGACGACGCGTTCACCGAACTCTATCGACGCCACGCCGATCGGGTTCGCCGCAGCGTGAGGCTTCGCCTCGCGAGCGAAGGCGTGCACGATCTCGAGGACGTCGTGCAGGAGACGTTCATGTACGCTTTTGAAGGACTGAAGGCCGGGAAGTTCGACGAGAACCACAGCGACGGCGGTTTCCGCAACTGGCTCGCGACGATCGCGGTGAACAAGATCCGGGATCGTGCCCGGTTCCGCAACGCGCAGAAACGCGGTTCGGGTCGGGAGAAGCTGATGCGCGACGCGTTCTCTTCCACGATGGGGGATCCGGGTTTCGCCTCGCCCCTCGCCCGCCCCAGCCAGATCATCCGCGGGAAGGAGTTCGAACAGAAGCTGGGCGAGGCGCTCGAGGAGTTGGACGACCGGCACCGTCGAATCATCGACCTACGGGACCACTGCGAGATGGCCTTCGACGAGATCGCGACCGAGATGGGCTACAAGAAAGCGGCGACCATGCGCTCGCTCTACAAGCGCGCCAAGACGAAGCTTCGCGAGTTGCTTCAGGAGAAGGGCCTCGAAGCTACCTAGTCGTCGTTCGGCTACTTCGACTCGAGAGAGAGTTCCAGGGCTTTCAGTTTCTCATCGAGCGCGGTCTTCTTCTCTGCGCTGAGCTTGCGACGCAGTCGGCGGGCGGTGCGTTGGAGGGTGTTGCCGAGACCGTCCGGCGACTCGAAGGTGGCGGGGCGGCCAGTGGCTGCGGCGAGGATCGCGACGTACGCCTTGTCGAACTGACCGGCGTCCAAAGCCATCTTGGCGAGTCCGCCGCGGGCGAGTGCCGCGTAGTGGCTGGCGACATCCCTGAAGGCCTCGTTCGCGGCCCAGCTGCGTTCGAAGTTGCTGATGGACTTCTGGTACGCGCGTTCTGCCGCGGGGAGGCTCTTTGTCCGGACGTGCTCTTCGGCGACCAGCAGCATGGCGTAACCGGCGTAGTAGTCGGTTGACGGGTCCCGGCGCTGGTTTTGCAGCGTTTCGTAAGTCGCTGCGAGTGCGGTCATGCCGCCCTCCCACTTGGCCTGGTTGATCAGGTAGGCGTGGAGGTTGCTGTCGCTCGAGAATCGCTTCACGGCAGCACGATTGGCGACACCGGCTTCGCGCCGGGCGCCGAGGTAGAGAAGGAAGTCGATCTGGTCCCTGGCGTGTTGTGCGGTGGCCAGGGGGTGCGCAACCAGGGCCTGGTAGGCGCGGTGCACCTCCGTGACGGACTGGGCCGGATAGTCCTTTTCGTTCTCGACGGGGTTGTTGAGCGGTTCTCGCTGAGTTCGCGCGTAGACCTCGAGCGCCGTCAGAGCGTTCGCGGACGCCGCTTCTTCCGCGAGGCTGTCTCCGGTCAACGCCAGTTCCGCCTGCTCGCCGGCTTCCTTCTGCTTGCTGAGGAGCCACAGGATCCTTGTTCGCAAGATCGCAGCTTTCTCCTTCGCCATGCCCTTCTCGACCGCGTGACCGACAGCCGACTCCGCGTCGTGCAGGAGGAACGTCGGGTCCTTCTGGTTCTGCATCCGATTGAGCGCGTATCGGAAGTTTGCCCGGGCGACTTCCATCCACAGTTTTCCGCCGGGGTCGTCTTTGCGGGCGTTCTTCGTGTTCGTTTCGATGCTCTTGTCGAGGTCGGCGAGTTCTTCGTTCGGCACGTTCTCCGGCAGGCGCTCGCCACCGGAATTCTGGTAGTGCTCGGACCACTTCGCGGGATCGACCCTCTTCGACTCCGCGCGGAGTGCATTGCGGATCGTCAGCGCGCGCCTGAATGTGTCGTTGGTTTTCGCCGGTCTCTCGAGAGCAGTTAGCAGGGTGTCGTATTCGGATTGGCTCCGAGCCGTGCCGAGAAACTGCAGCGTCAGGTCGAGCGAGTCTTCGTTGGCCGTCTTCACGAGCAGTGACGCTCCCGCCGCGCGAACCGCAGCGTTTGCGTCCATCAGCGAGATTCGGACGAGGTCAGGATGATCGTTGCCGCTCTTCTTCGCCGTTTCGAGGATCGCGACCCTGCCACGCGCGTCTGCTTTTGCGAACTTCGCTTCGACCTCCAGCCGATCGGCGTTGGTTCGTCCATCCAGTAGTCCGGCCAAGGAGCGGTCTTTGCTCTTCAAGTCCGGCATCGGGTTCGTCTGCTTGGCGTTCTTTCGCAGGGAGTCGTCGATCGCCGACAGGCTTCGGTCAAGGAAGTTATCGAACAGCCTCTTGCCGCCCACCCCGATCCCGATGTGGCGCGGGGCCGTACGATTGTCCTGGAAGTACTTCTCGTAGATCTTGGGTTCCATCGCGATGTGTTCGCCGCACGTCACACAGCCGAATCGTGGGCATGGAATCCGGCGACCCTGATCATCGAAGTCTCTGGCGTTGTGCCGGAAGACGGACCCGATCACGGCCACGTAGCGGCCCGCCAGCTTCGCGAAGCGCGCGTCCCGATAACGCACGTTCGCGAGCGAGTCACACGCTTGTTCGTTGTCCTGGTTAGCGACGATGAGAAGCGGGAGCTTCTTCGTTTTCGCGAGGTGCAACGCATCCCTCAGCGTTCGCTGCCACTGGATCAGCGACGGCTTGCTCAGCGGGTTCTGAACGGCGCGTGACTCGATCTGAGCGGGGAGGTACGGGATCAGCGCCAGTGCGATGGCGATCAGGTGGGACGTGCGCATATCGGGAGGGTATTCGAGGAGGGGGGCCATACCTGTAACAGTTGGTCGCTCGTCGTGGGGCAGCAACCCGAAAAACTGGGGTCAATCAGCAGGCGGCGCCTGGATCATGTAGGTGAACAGGCCTTTTGCCAGGAGTCGGTGCTCTTGAAGCGCTTCGACGTCGACGATCGAGAGGGTCTGACCTCGCTTCACCAGCTTCGACCGAGCTTCGATCTCGCCTCTGTCCAGGCGTCCGGGTCGCATAAAGTTCACCTTGAACTCCACGCTGGTGAGCCCTGCGTCCACAGCGAGATCCGGCACGATCGCGTAGACCGCGGCGGAGTCCATGAGCGTCGAGAGGAAGCCCCGTGCACGACTCCCTTCTCCTGGATGAGCTCGGGATGCACGGGCAGCGCGACGCACGCCTGGCCGTCGCCGCACGAGACGTGCCTCGAGCCGATTAGTCGGTTGGCGGGCGTCCTCGCGAAAACGGTTCGGATGTCAGCTTCAGATGCCATGGTTGAGTTGATTCTGGGAGGCTTCGGCGCACTCAGCATTACCGCATCGTCGACTTCGCATCCACGAGTTACGGTGATCGAGTCGGATCGCGGGGGAATCCGAGCGAGTAATGGTGCCCTCCAATGGAATCAGAATAGCGCATCATTGTGCGGATCGTCTACGATTCGAAGACCTTCGGTTGCCTCCCCATGTCAGAAGTTGTGCCCCACACTCGCCCGCACGGGACCGTTCTCGCTGAGCAGGACTGTTCGCCGCGTCTGGATCACCTGATCAACGCGACGTGCCTGCGCAAGCTCGATCTCGAGGGTGGGGAGCGGATCCTAGACGTGGGCAGCGGTTTCGCCACGTTCGCGCGGGCGATGGCTCGCATCGCCGGCACGCCGGTTGTCTGCGTCGAGAGCGATGAGCCGCGTATCTACCGCAGTCTCGAGATGGCGGAGGCGGACGGGGAGGGTTCGCTCATCGATGCCCGTCAGGGTGACGCGTGCGAGATCCCGCTTCGGAAAGACGAGTGGGGGAGTTTCGACGTCGTCCACTGTCGCTTCCTGCTCAAGCGATTGTCCCGGCCGCAGGAAATCGTCGAGTCTCTCGCCAGGGCTCTTCGTCCCGGTGGCCGACTGGTCCTCGCGGACAACGACCACGACGTTCTCCGGATGTGGCCAGCGATGCCCGCCGTCGATGAACTC
>CAYYAQ010000176.1:0-10877 GCA_964469555.1 uncultured candidatus Brocadiaceae bacterium
GCGTTCCGACTTCTACCGGCGACGGTGAAAATCTGGGGTCGAAACCCTTACCCTCAACGCGAGTCGAATCAGCGAAGGTCGAATCAGCGCTTGGCTGAGCAAGTCTGAGTATTTGGAAGGGATAGGCTGGGGGCGCGATCCCCCTGAGTACCCGATCCGTTTTCTACTCCGTTCTCGGCAGGCACACCGATTCGAAGCCTTCGCGGTTGTGAACGAACTCGGGCGGTCACTTCAGGGTGGCCAGGTAGGCGACGAGGTCGCGGATCTGCTGCTTGGTGAGGATTGTGCGTAGGTCGGGCATGGTGCCGACGGGGATCGACTGGGATCGGATTTGGGAGGTGAGGACGTGGGTGGTGGAGCCGTCCGATGTCTTGATGGTGATGCGCGTGGCGGTCTTGGCAATCAGCGTTCCCGTGATGGTGCGACCGTCGTGGAGGCTCGCGTTGATGATGCCGTAGCCCAGCGCGATCTCGGCTTGGGGGGCGACGATCGACTGGAGCAGGTACTCGCGGGTGTGGCGCTTGGCGATGCCCTGGAGGCTCGGCCCGACCTGCTTGTCCATCTGCTTCAGGGCGTGGCACTTCGAACACTGGGCCAGGGCGTGGGTCAGGAAGATGCGGCGACCCCGGTTGGCGTTGCCGCCGTGCAGAGCGACGAGGAACTGCGTCATGACGTCCTGCTCGGCCATGTGCGCAGTGTAGCCCGCGAGCTTCTTCTGCAGCGTCGCGTCCTTTTTCGCGGCGCGAGTCGCGAGCTCAAGGACTTCGAACTGAATCTGGGGAACGACTCGACCGGCCATGAGATCCTCCAGGAGCTGCGCGACAATCAACGCGCTGGTCGGCAGGGTGGGCACCATTCGGATCGCCTCCTGCAACTCGCCCGCGTCGCGCGAGTCCTTTAGAGTCGCGAGTAGATAGGTGCTGACGGCCGCCTTGCCCCGCTTCGCTGTCACCAGGGCCTTGGCCGCGACGGCGCGCAACACAGGAGACTCGCTCGATAGCAGCGCTACTCCCACCGAGGCGAACCGAACGAGATCCTTCCCGGCGAGCCACTGTAGCCACGCCTCGCGCGTGACGATGCGTTGCGCTTCGTCCAACACGAGGTTGGTCACTCGATCCAGCTGGGCCTCGCTCGGCTGGATCCTCCGCATCAGGGATATTGCGCGGACCGAGACTTTGTCGTCTCGATCATTCGCCAGAGACCAGATCTCTGAGCCGATCGCAGTGGCCAACGCACCGGGATCGCCGGCGGTGACCGGGAAGTGGCGTCCGTCCATCGGATCCAGCGTCGCGACATCAGGCCAGGACTCGAGTGCGTAGAGTGCTTCGATGCGCAGGATGCGATTCAGCTTCGGCGAGGCGAGGAATGTGGCGATCCGCCGGGCAGCCGCAGCGCTGCCGACCCGACGATTGGCGGCGATGGCGCGAACGTTGACGGGAGCGGGATGCCCGGGGTCGAGTGCCGCGGCGACGGTGGCGAGCGCGTCGGGGTGATCGGCAAAGGTCTTCGGGGTCGCGTCGTCGTAGATCGCGGTAACGGCGTCGCTCATCACCTGCCCGGAGGAGTCGCTGACGAAGGCCCGCAGTTCTTCGATGGCGCCGAGTCGCCGTAGCGCGAGAACGGCCGCGATGCGCATCGCCGTCGACGAGTGTCCCTGGAACGCAGCCAGCTGCTTTCGCGTCGCGACACCGACGAGGCCAACGACCCCGCCATGGCGCAGGATGGGAATCTCATTGTCCGCCGCCACGATCAGGTCGACAAGCCCATCGAGCGCCTTGCGGCTCTTGAGCTTGCCGCAGGCGATGCTCGCCATGAGTCGAACCCGTGGCGACTCGTCGCGGAGGAGAGCGACAACGCGGTTTTCGGGGTCGAAGTTGAGTTCACCCGCCCATCGAGCGGTCTGTGCGCGCATCTCGTCGTCCGCGTCAGCGCAGAGCGCCGCGAGCAAGACCGGATCCCGGTGCTCGAGTTGCAGAAGGCCCCACAAGCCGTGGACTCGGGACAGGAGCGCGGCACTCGTATCCCGACACGCACCGACAAGCGCCCGCGTCTGACGACGGGCGACGAGCGTGAATTGCGCCTGCTGACGGATACGGCGATCGGCGTGGCCGAGCAGGGTGACGAGCATCCTGACCGAATGACCCCCCAAGCCCTTGCCGATGAGCGCCTTCACTTCGGTCATCGCGGCAGTTGCCTTGGCTGGCTGCAGAGCCCACAACGCACTACCCCGCGGCTTCCAGAGCGTGAACAACAGTCGGCCGTCTGGTGCAATCGTCGAGGTCAACACCTGTGAGGAGAGCCCTCCGACGACCACGTCTTCACCCTCGCGTCTAAAGGTCGCGCCATCAGCCACCATCTTGAAGGCACGGATGTTGCCGCTACCGCCAAGCAAGAAGCAGCCTGCGTACTGTCCTCCCAGGGCCGTACCCGGCTGCAGGGAGAACGACGCAGGCGCATTCCAGCTGTTCTCGATCGGCGGGAGGATGTGTGAGGGCTGCCCTTCGTGAAAGGGAATCCACATCTTCTCGGCCAGCCACGGATTGTAGAGATCCTCGCGCTTAGCCTTGACCAGCGTGCTGTGCCGATACTGGTAGTACATCCGCCAGCCCGAGTCGGAGTCCTGCGGCAGATACACGAGACGCTCCCGCTCACCGCGAAAGTCGGCGTCGTGATCGACGGAGAAGATGTTGCCGAACTCGTCGAAGTCGAAGTACTGGCAGTTGCGCAGGCCACTGGCAAAGACCTCGAACCCGCTTCCATCAAGATTGCAACGCAGGATGCAACCCGAGTGTGGGTTACTCACGCGTACACCCTCCCTGGTCAGGACGTTGACGCCGCGGTCCCCCATACTCCAGTAGATCTTCCCGTCGTAGCCCTCCACGATGCTGTGCAGATCGTGGTTGCCGTAGCCGATGTGGTTCGCGAACCCATGGACCAGGATCTCCTTGCGATCCGCCACGCCATCGGAATCGGTATCGGTGAGCTTCCACAGATTCGGAATGATCGTGGCATACACGTGACCACCAATCGGCGTCACGCTGTGCGCGACACCGGTGAGGACTTCTTGGAAGCCGTCGGCGAAGCGTTTCGACCTGTCGAACACTCCATCCCCATCGCTGTCGTGCAGGGTGTAGATCTCCTCGCTGTGAACGATGAGATCTCCCGCGTCCACCTTGCCGTCGCGATTGAAGTCGCGAACCCCCTGACGCCCCGCGATCCTGTTCGAGTAGTGATCCAGGATCCACCGTCGCTTCATGGCTGTCGACGTCAACGCCATGCACTGCTCCTGCAGGAACGGCGACTGGATCAAGCTTATCTCCTCGCGCATCTGTCGGGTGGATCGCGTGACGTAGACGGTGCCATCGGTAGCCACCCCAACGCCGAGGATCGGCTTCGGCATCGACTCCTGCACCATGATCGGAACGGCGAGCAAGCCACCACGCCCCCGTAGCGTGCCCGGGATCGTTGTCTGGGCACGGAGCGTGACCGTGACGATCCACAGCGAGAGCAGGAAGAGGATGTGATCTCGTTTCGGTCGACGCATGGTCTCTGAGAGTGTGGAGTGCGATCGGGCACGCGTGAAGAGCCAATCGACTACTTCAGTGCCGACAACAGCATCCGCGGCAGGGACCTCTACACCTCGGATGGCACCGCGACGGGTACCGAGCTCGTCTGCGATCTCTTCCCGCGCATCAACGCAAGCAACCCGGATGCGCTCACGATCTGCACGTACTCGGTGCAAAGCCGGCCACCGTCGAGACACTCGGCGACGGTTGCGGCATGACTTTCCCGATTCTCCGCTCGACCAGTCCGGCGATCGGAACGACCGTGACATTCTCAGGTAGTTGCGCACCGGCGGGCGGCGGCAGGGTCCTCATCCTCGGCATTCCGTCGGGCCCGTCGACAGTCCCCCTCATGACCAGTCCCGCTCCGACTGAAGTAGCTCAGTGGTGTATGTGGACGGGGGCCGCGTTGGTCGTCGCGTGGATCCCGTTCGCGTCGTAGATCAGGCAGGCATGGCACAGTCGCGCCCATCACGATCGAGGTACGACGCCATGCGCGTGTCGAGGGCCGGGTGCGGGGGAGAATCCACCGGATCTTCGGCCGGCGCTACTTCCCCTTCCCGGCTCGTTCTTGCGCGGGAATCAACGCGCTCACGTCGAGAGCGTGCGCGGTCCGATTGGCCACGGGGTCGAGCGGCAGTTCGACGTCCACGTCACGACAGGTGTTGGCGTCGCACACCTGTCCGCGAATCGTGATCACCACCGGCTTCGTGCCCACGTCGTGAAGCTTCGCGGCAAACGTCGCCATCCCGTTGAATCCCCAGGTGTACCATTGGATCTCCGCATCCGAGAAATCCTCCGGCGGCGTCTGCAACCAGGCGCCGACGACCGTGGCGCCCTTGACCGTGATACTCGTGGGAAGCTCGACGCCGAGCGACTTTGCCCCCACGAGCTTCTTCTTCGCGCGCACCTCGTTGTCGATGGCGTAGCTGTGCCAGCCGGCGTCGTGCTTCGCCTCGATGACCAGGTAGTCGCCTTGGATTCTGGCCCGGTAGGTGACACAGGGCGCGAACTCGTCACCGGCCGCGACGGGCTGGCTCCAACCAGCAGCCGGATTCGCCGCCTCCGCCCGGTCAGACGCAGACGCCGGGGTCAGCGAGTCAGATCCGCGCTTGCACCCGGCGAGGCCCAACGTCGCAAGGACGACGATCGAGGCGAGGGTAAACCGCGTCGCGCGACGACTACTTGCGGAAACGGTAACGCCGGGTCTGGATATGGATGTCGAGCTTCTTGCCATTGCGGAGGACTCCCACTTTCACACGATCTCCCGACCTCTTCCGGAGCTTGACGAACAAGTCGGTGCTGTCGGCAACGGCGTCGGTCTGGACACCGCCTACGGAGTAGGTGATGTCGCCGACGCGCAGATCGTGAATCCCGAAGCGATTCGCCTGGGGATGCACGCCCGTCACTCGGCTGGCAAACCCCTTGACAGGGAACCCGTACTTCTTCTTCTCCGCCTCGGTCAGCGGCCGTGACCTGTAGTAGACGAGGGGCTCTATCGACCAATAGCGGTACCCGAGGTCGGTGCGCCACCACTGGTGAGGGAGATCGAGTTTCAACCGCTTCCGCTGCTCCGGCTTGCCGCTTTCCGCTGTGCGGGCGACCGTCAGCTGGATCTGCTTCGCATCTCGCGGGGTCAAGTCGTATTGGAACTGCAGGTCGCCGAACGTGAGGACGGGTTGCCCGCCGATCTCGACGATGCGATCCGCCTTGCGCATGCCCGCGTCCGCCGCCGCGCCCTTCACTCTGCCGACGACGAGTCCGCGCGGCACGTCGAGGTAGATCCCAATGGTCTTGATGTCCGGGGACCGATACATCGACTTGAGCTTGTCCAGCTTGCCGGCGGACTCCAGCTGCTGGACCCGGTAGTCGTCGATGAGATGGCACTCGACGCACCTGCGGCGCCCGACCGTGCGCCGCCACAGGAGTTCGTCATCTCGGGGATACCGGCGAGCTGGCCGCACCTTCTTGGACCGCCCCGCAGCCTTGTTCTTCTCGTGGGCGGCGAGACCCTGTTCGAGTGCCAGCTCGAGGCTCCGCAGGTCGAGGTAGGTCGTCGCGGACGCGGAGTCGCGGCCACCGTAGCGCAGGTAGATCTGCTCGTCGGCATTCATGACGAAGAAGTAGAGCGCGTTGTGCCGATCGAACTCGAAGAGCCCGATGTCGATGCCCGCCATGCTCGTGATGCGAGCGCACACGAATTGAGACATCAGCTTCCCGCGTTTGGAGGATGTTCTCGTACGCACAACCTGTGCGTCGAAGCGCCGGCCGTTCCGTCAAGGGGCACAGCGGAACTCGAGGAAGATCGGCTTGCCCGTTTTACGTGCCTGCGCGAGTGCCCGTGCATAGGAACCAAACCACGGGATGTACTCGCGATTCTGCGGCAGCTGGAGCAGGGACACCGAGCGGCTGATGGCCGAACCACCGGTAGACCCAGGGACGTTCAGAGCGGTCGCCGCCGAGGCAGTGATAGCGGTGATGAGGAGTGTACGGATTGACATGGACCAGCTGGCTAGCGTCAGCGGGGTGGAGTGGTTGGAACTCCATCACATCGTCTGCGGTTGCGCAATGGCCACAGCGGCAAGCGAGGAGAACATCGGGCAAACAAGGCGGCGGGATCGCCATCATCCGGGGTTGCCATGCCGCCGGCCCGAACGCGCGCCGCCTCGACCGGTGCCCGCCGAGCTGCCGTACGAGCCTCGTTAGGAGGCTGCGTGTCTCTTGGTTTTGTCACTTCTTCCCTTCCAGTTGTTCCGACGCGGCCTTCGCCTCGGCAACGGCCTTGCGCAGCGCCTCGATCTGCTTGACGAGCTCGTCGTGCCTGCGCAACTGGTTCGACAACCACCGATCCTCCTGCAACTCCTCGAGTATCGCGTCCATGCGACCGAGCTTGCTCTGCACGAGCGCTTTCACGCTGCGGTTCTTGCCTTGGTGGAGCTTGTGTTCCAACACGGGCAAGTCGACCTGCATCTGCCGGATCTTGCGATCGAGTGCCTGCCGCTCGCCGACGTCCTTCAGCCGCTTCAGCTCGGCCCGCGCCTTCGACTCGGCATCCTTGGTGTAGCCGACGCCGTTCCGACTTCTACCGGCGACGGTGAGAATCTGGGGTCGGAACCCTTACCCTCCCAACAGGAACCTGTACCTCTTAGGGTCCAATAAGCCGGCCGAGCAGTTCTGCAACCCGTAGTCCCCGAACAAGAGGATAGGCGGTTCGAACTCGGTTCTCTCCCCGGTCATCCTGCACACGATCGACCCCGACGTGCGAGGAAGCAGCGGAGAGCGTCGGGCCAACATCGACCACGCGATCAGACGGGCTGCTGGAAGCCGTCTTCAGCCATCAGCCGGTTGGCCCGTTCCGGATCCTGTTCGTCGGCTGAAATGCTCAGGTAGTAGGGCAGCGTGACCGGCTCCTGAGACAGGACGACGATCTTCGACTCACACAGACGCTCGATAACCGAGTCGATGGTCGCTTCGAGCGTGCGTGGCGGACTCTGACCGTATTGCCGGCCGACGAGATCGATCAGCTGCCGGACCGTGTGGGTGCCGTCGGCCAGGAGAAAGACCTTGCCGAGCCAGGGCTCCAGCGGCTCCGTCACCGAGGCGTCGTGCATGTCGACGAGCATGACGCCGGCCTCTCGCACGGCGAACAGCACGGTCCGGGCGAAGTACATCGATCGATTGTCGGTCATGGTCGGGGGTTTGCTCGGGTGGCCCTTATCCCGGATCGGGAGGAGAATCGCAACCCGTGGCCAACTCGGATCAGCTCTTCGGTAGGGCGCGCAGAAGAACTCCGGGTACAGCCCGAAGAGGTCGCTACGCCCGGTCTCGATGAACTGCCTGTTGAGCGCCTCGAACACCTCCGGCCCGCGCGCGTCGGCCCACACCTGGAAGCTAAGCCGGACGCCGGCCTTCGCGTCCGTGACGATCGGCTGCGGAAGATCCATGCTCACCCAGAGCTTGCGGTTGCCCACGCCCATGAACGCCGGCGAAACGGGCAGGGGGACCGTCCCCCAGCTCGTATTCAAACCGCCGACGAAGAACTGCTGCCGGCGGTCGTTGTGGGTCCGTTGCCTGGAACATCTCGAGTTCCCCACTCCCCGTTGTAGTCGACAGATCTCGCGTTGGTTTTCTGCAAGCGCTTGATTACAGTCAAAGGCTCCGTGCACTGATCGGGTTCGCTCATATCGAACAATTGGCCCCGGTCCTTTCGGACGGCGACCTAACCAGAAACTCAATATAATGAGACAGCGAAGGCAATTCAACTGGCGGTGGCTTGCCGTGGTTATGGTCAGCTTCACAGGTGCGGGTGTTGGGCAGGGTGAGGACGAGCTCACGAAGGCCAACGCCGCCCTGAAGCAGGCTCAAGAGGAGGAAAAAACCGCCTACGATGAGCATTTTTCGAGGGACATGGCCCGGGCTGCCACCCTTGAAATCGCACGTTCTGAACGAAGGAGAGCAGAGGGTGCATTGCGGAGCCTGCGGGAGGCCCGGAAGACACTCGAACAGATCCCGGATACCGCCAAAGGAGCGCCCGCACAAAAGAACCTGAGCGACAAGATCGCCACCAGCCGGAAAGTGGTTGAGCGGCTGGTCCCCGATTCGACGGCGGCCGACAAGGCGGCTTGGGAGTGGTTGGTCTCGGCCCAGGCTCTGCGCGACAAGACCGCAGCCAGGACGACTGCGCAGCGGAACCTGCAGGATCTGAAGGCTAGCGCTGCCGAGAAGGCCAGGGTCGCGGACGCTGGCGCGATGCGACGGGTGGTCTACGAACTGGAAGCCCTGAGGGCTTTCGAAATCACTCAGTGGGCGAGCTACCAAAGAGCGAACATGCAGGTGCTCGTCAAGCAAACCCACGAGGCCGCCCGGATCGCCAAAGAGCTCGCCGCTGCGGAGACCGATCCGGAGAGAGTGAAAATGCTGGAACAATTCGCGGCGCGGGAAGCCAAGGAAGAGATCGCCGCAGCGAAGAGCGTCGAGGAGGCAAAGAACGCCGAGATCGGAGCGGCAATCACCGAGATTTACCCCCTTAAAGCCGCCGCCATGGGTGGGCTCAAACCCCTCTCACCAGATGACTGGGATTACGCCAAGGCACGGCATCTGCTCGTCCGCGCCGGCTTTGGCGGCACCCCGCAGGAGGTGAAACAACTCCACGCCATGGGGCTCTACAAGGCAGTGGCGCAACTGGTGGAATACTACCGCCAGCCCGCAGCGAGAGTCCCTTTCGATCCAGTGCCTCCTCTCGCACCGGATCTTCTGGAAGCGAAGGTGCAGACCGAACTCATCCGCAATCGCGCCGCCGGCGTGAGGCGCTCCGTCGAGCGTGGTCAGGTTGCCAAGCTCCGACGGTCGTGGCTGAAACGCATGGTGGAATCACCCCGTCCGCTCCAGGAAAAACTGACTCTCTTCTGGCACGGGCACTTCGCCACCCAGAACAGCGTCGTCAATAACAGCTATACCCTGCATCGCCAGATTCAGTTCCTGCGCGAAAACGCAGCAGGCAACTTCGGAGCCCTTCTATACGGCATCGTTCACGATCCCGCCATGATTCGCTTCCTGGACAACAACAAGAACCTCAAGGGCGAGCCCAACGAGAACCTCGCCCGCGAGATCATGGAACTTTTCGCGATGGGCGTGGACCAGGGCTACACCGAAAAGGACATCATCGAAGGCGCCCGCGCGCTTACCGGTTACAACCTGGACCAAGCCAGCGGCGGCTTTCGCTTCCTCCACGACCAGCACGACCTCACCGACAAGACGATCTTTGGTCAAACCGGTCCCTGGACGGGAGATGACCTCGTCCGGCTCATCCTCAAACAACCATCGACTTCGCGTTTCATCGCCTGGAAGCTCTTTGAGTACTTCACCTACCGCGATCCCGCCAAGGAGACCGTGGAGCACCTGGCCCTCGTTCTGCGAACCAACAACTACGCACTGGAGCCGCTCCTCAGAAACCTCTTTATGTCGGAGGAGTTCTACAGCTCCCGCGCCATCGGCAATCAGGTCAAGAGCCCGGTCGAACTGGTGGTAGGATTGTTGCGGGACCTGGGTGCGAATCAACTCACGAGCTATGCCGGCCTGGACAGCGCCACCGGAAAAATGGGACAGCAGTTGCTCGAACCACCGGATGTCAAAGGCTGGCGTTACGGGCGTTCCTGGATCAACTCCCAACGGCTCTTTGTCCGCTACAACACCGTTTCAGGCCTGGTCAAATCGGCCAGCCGGCCGGAGAAGAAAATCGGGGTGGACGTTCTCGCGCTCTTGGAGAAGGACGAGGAATGCGACGGCGCGAACAAGGCGGTCGACCTCCTCGCCAGGGCCTGTCTGGCGCGACCCTTGAGCAAGGAGAAGCGCGAGAAACTGGTTTCCCATCTCGGAGACCTGCCGCCGCGCTCGGAGTGGTCCGCGAAACGTGCCGAGCTAAATGCGAAACTCCGCGAGCTCCTTGTCCTCATGCTGAGCATGCCCGAATACCAGATGACCTGAACGAGTCCTGTCCGCCCCAGCAAAACCCCACGCCGCGAAATCGAGCGCCTTAATCCAGCCCTGTTCCGCGTTGCTGCGAATCGTCACAAGGTGGCCGCCATGCTTCACGGTTTCTTCTTCCGCCTGTTCCCACGTCATCCGCTTCGCCTGCAGGGCGTAGGAGTGACCGTTGGACGGGTTCTTGATCCACGCCTGACCGACCAACGCGGGTGACGTAACAAGGATCTTGGTATCGAGATTGGCCCAGAGATCGACTGGATCGCCGGGTTCGCGAAGTACGAGAAGGATGAGTCACCGACGCATTCTGGCGGCGTGACGGGGGTTACAGACTCTTCGCCTCCAGATAAGAAGCAAGCCGACGAGTAATCTCGAAGACGTTCCAAGCTGCAATTCCGGCGTCTCCCCCAGGAGCGGTGGATCAGGGCTCGCGGGTTCTGGTTCAGGGTTCTGGTTCAGAAGTAACGATCCCGCCCCGAATCTGATCGAAGGCAGGGTTCAGCGTGGAGTCTCGGGGCCCGGTCCTTACCATTCGGCACCCGCCGCACGAGCGGCGCCCTAACCCACACCATCCGGAGCTATACAGTGAGAAACACGATGAAGCGGGTCCTCCCGTGGACCGCCGCCCTGGCGGTAATCGCGCAAGGTGTCGACGCCCAGCGGCGCTTCGACCAGGACAAGATGAAGGCGAACTATGCCGCGATGCAGGAGCACGGCTGGTACACCGGCGGCGGCTGGATCACGGATCTGGCAGCGGCCAAGGCCAAAGCCAAGGAGACCGGGAAGCCGATCTTCGCATACTTCACGCGAACCTACTCTCCTTGACCGCCCTGC
>CAYYAQ010000177.1:0-10838 GCA_964469555.1 uncultured candidatus Brocadiaceae bacterium
CGGTGCCCTTACCTGTTTGGAAACACCTGTTCCCATCCCGAACACAGTAGTTAAGCAGATAGGGCCGATGATAGTGGAAACGCGAAAGTAGGTTAGTGCCGGCTTTTATATTGAGCAGGGAGATCGCGCAGTCAGCGTGGTCTCCCTGCTTTCGTTAATCGCCACCTGGCGGTCTCACCAGGTCGGGGCGCGCGGCGGTATCCGGGATGCTCGCTACGTGACTCGGTCGCGGGTGGGGCAACCACGAGTCCGGACGCACCTGTCCTCGAGGCGGGCCGCTCCCCTTGGTTAGCTGCGGTGCGCGCCCTTCGCCAACAACCTGCCGAGCAACCTCGGATTGGCCAGGATCCTCATCAAGGAGCCTTCCTCCGTGTGGTCCTCGGACAAGACGGTGGTGGTCTCCCGGATTTCGGCCCGGAGGCGACCTGCGGTGTGGGGCACGAGGATGTCGACGGTCTCCTCACACGTCGCGAGGTGGTTGAGTAGTGCCGCTTCGAGTTCGTCGAGCCCGAGGCCTTGCTTGGCGGAGATCGCGACCGCCCGAGGAGCGTACTGATACAGAGGAGACAATCTCGACTTGTCCGCCACGTCGTCGACCTTGTTCAAGAGGTAGAGACGTGGGATGTGGGCCGCACCCAGCTCCGCGAGCACTTCCTGGACGGTGCGGACCTGTTGGACCGCTTCCGGATCGGAACTGTCCATCATCACCATCAGCAGATCCGCGGTCAGTGCCTCTTCCAGCGTGGCGTGGAAACTCGCGACGAGCTGGTGGGGGAGGTCCTGGATGAAGCCGACCGTGTCCGAAACGAGGACCGTCCGACCGCCCTTCAATCGCCAAGGTTTGGTGCGGGTGTCGAGCGTCGAGAACAGCCGATCCTGGGCCAGGACGTCGGCCTGGGTCAGCGAGTTCATCAACGTGGACTTGCCAGCATTCGTGTACCCGACCAGCGCGATCGTGAATTGATCCGACCGGGTCGCGACCATCCGGATCTTACGATCCTCGATGACCTTCAACTTGCGTTGCACCTGGGAGATCTTGCTTCGCAGGCTGTGGCGGTCGAGGTCGATCTGCTTCTCACCGGCGCCGCCTCGCAGACCGATGCCTCCGCGCTGACGCTCGAGGTGCGTCCACAACCGGCGCAACCGCGGCATCTGGTATTCGAGACTGGCGAGCTCGACTTGTAGCTTCGCTTGCGCTGTGCGCGCGTGGGTGTCGAAGATGTGCAGGATCAGCTCGCTGCGGTCGATCGTGTCCGAGTCGAGCACCTTCGCGACGTTTCGCCCCTGGTTTGGGGAGAGCGTGTCGTTGCAGATCGCGACTTCGGCGCCGGTCTCCGCGATGATCTCCCTGAGTTCCCCGAGCTTGCCCTGGCCCATATACGTGTTCACGTCCGCCGAGCGGCGGTGTTGCGTCACGAAGCCGGCTGCGTGGATCCCGCAGGTGTCGGCCAAACGTTCGAGCTCGGCGAGAGCCGTATCGGATGGCCGCTTGTCTCCGTGGGGCGTGATTCCGAACAACACGGCGGCACGTCGAGGGGTGCTGGACTTCGTGTTGTTGTCAGTCATGCGCGGTCGCGTGGTCGGTCGGCGCGAAGGCCGGTTGCACCTCTACCTGTATCGTGCCGTTCTCGTCGAGTTTCATGATCAGGTGTCGGCACCAGGCGGCGTCGTCCCTTTCGGGATGATCGATTCGGAAGTGGGTTCCGCGTGATTCCTTGCGCTCGATGGCTGCGTGTGCGACCAGCGCGGAGACGAGAAGCATGTTCGCCAGTTCACACGCCCGTGGCGACTGCACGCCGGATCGAGTGAGGTAGTGATTCCAGAACCCGATACGGTCCTTCGCCTCGCGCAGCCCCTTTTCCGAGCGCTGCAATCCCACCTGGCGCCACATCAGGCTCTTTAGGGAGTAGAGCATGTCGTTGAACTGGATCCGTGGGGGATTCTCGACGCTCGTGAGCTCCGTCGTCGTTCGGGGCAATGGCCGACCGTCGACGCACATCGCTGCCGCGGTCACGCCGGCGGCACGTCCGAGCACAGCGCCGTCGAGCAGAGAGTTCGAGGGCAGGCGATTCGCGCCGTGGAATCCCGTGCTCGCGGATTCGCCGGCGGCCAGGAGGCCAGGGATGCTCGATTGACCACTCGTGTCGGTGACGATGCCGCCCAGGAGGTAGTGTGCGCCCGGTCGAACCGGAACGGGGTCGGTCGCGACGTCGATATCGAAGGAACTGCAGATCCGGGAGATCGTGGGGAACAACTCGTGAGGATTGCCATCGATACCGCTGAGATCGAGGTAGACGTGCGTGTCTCCCGTCTCGACCATCCTGTTGAGGATGGCCCGGCTGACCACGTCGCGCGGTGCGAGCTCCGCCGAGGGATGTTCGCCGACCATGAATCTCTCGCCGTCGCGATCGAGCAGGACTCCACCGGCGCCGCGTAGCACTTCCGAGATCAGGAACCGCGACGCACCGGCAATGTACAGTGTTGTCGGATGGAACTGCACGAACTCCATGTCACGCACGGTCGCCCCGGCGCGGAACGCCAGCGCAACACCGTCGCCACACGCCCCGATCGGGTTCGTGGTTTCTCGATAGATCTGTCCAGCGCCGCCCGTCGCGAGCACCGTGGAGCCGGCCTCTACGAGGAGTTCCGTGTTGTTCTTGATCACGGAAGCGCCAACGCAGCGTTCGTTCGAGAGCAGTAGATCGTCCACGAATGCGTTGGTCTCGACATCGATCGAGGGATGTTCGTCCAGCGTGATGGTGAGCGCGCGCTGCAATTCCCGGCCCGTTGCGTCCCCGTTGGCGTGCACGATACGGCCCACGGAATGCCCACCTTCCCGCGACAGCATGACCTCGCCCGTCGCGTTCCGGTCGAACTTCGCGCTCTGCTCCTGCAACCACCTGATCACCTCCGGCCCGCGGTTGATGATTGCCCTGGCGATCTCGGTGTTGGTGAGTCCGGCGCCTACTCGAAGCGTGTCTTCGAGATGTAGTGAGAAACTATCGTCGTCGGCCAGGACGGCGGCCACGCCACCCTGCGCGTAGTTCGTGTTCGTCTCACTGAGTTCCGTCTTGGACAGCACCAGCACCGACGCGCCCTTGTTCGCCGCCGCGAGCGCCGCCGCGGCTCCCGCGATGCCGCCACCGATGACCAGGACATCGGTTCGGAGAACCGGCGTCCGGCGCAGGTCGTGGCTCCGTAGGTGGCGTGGGAAGATGGGGGTGGAGTGGATCTCCACTTTGCTACGTGGTGACTGGCACCTGTTCCGCCGAGTCGTCGATCGGCGCGAGTTCGCCCAGACCTCCGTCTTCCGACAGACCACCGTCGTCCTTCTCGCGGGACCGCAGCCACATCACCACCGGCGAAGCGACGAAGATGGTGGAGTAGGTTCCGGTGACCACGCCGATGATCATGGCAAACGCGAAGCCTTCGAGCTCACTGCCCGCACCGTAGTTGACGGCGAACAAGGCCCCGACCACGAACATCGTCGTGAAGGAGGTCAGGATCGTGCGGCCCAGGGTCTGGTTGATCGACAGGTTGATCGTGTCTGCGAACGACTTGCCGGTGTCACCGGTCTTGGCCAGGTTCCGCAGGTTCTCGCGGACGCGGTCGAAGATGACGATCGTGTCGTTGATGGAGTAGCCGATGATCGTCAGGAATGCAGCGATCATCGATAGGCTCAGCTCGCAACTGACGATCCCGAGCCTGTTGAACAGGACGACCAGGCCGAGCGCAACCAGGACGTCGTGCAGGAGCGCGGCCACGGCGCCGAGGCCGTACTTGTATTCGCGGAACCGCACGCGGATATACATGACGATGCAGAACATCGCGACGAACATGGCGCCGATCGCGGCGCTCTTGAGTTCGCCGACCATGCGCCCACCCAGCGTAGCGACGTCCGGGATGGGGTTGGATAGCTTGAATCCACCGCTCTTCAGCTTGTCATTCGTGAAGGTCGTCAGCTTCTCGTTGTCGTCGATGCTCTTCGCGACGTCGAACTCGAGCAGGAGGTCGGTCGCCTTCGCGGCTGTCGTGTCCTTCTTGCCGTTCACGAAGCCGGAGACCTCGATCTCCGCGGTGCTGTCGCCCAGAGCTTCCGTCAGCACCCTCTTGATCTCGGCGACGTCGACCGCGTCCTTGTAGTGGACGATGATGTCCGCGAAGTTCGAGCGTCCGTCGCCCTTGTCGGTGATGTTGGGGTTCGTGAATGCCTGCGGCACGAGAACGTCCGTCAGTGTCGCCGAGACAGCGGCGACGTAGGGCGGACGGTAGACCTCACCCTTTTCGTCTGCTGCCGCCTTCTCTCTCTCGATCCTCTCCCCGAGCTCGGGGCTCACCTTGATCTTGACGGAGTACTTGAAGATCTTGCCGCCTTCGTCGTCCTTGACCGTGTTGACCTGCGGGACCTCGTTGCCGAGCAGCTTGACGAACGGTGAGTCCGACTTCGCGAGTTTGGCCTGGATGTCTGCGGGGGTCATCGACTCCTTGGTCACGATGCGGATGTCCGCTCCGCCCGTGAAGTCGAGCGCGTACTTCGTGTTCGGTTCCGTCGTGAGGAAGACCGAGAGACCGCCGATGATGACGATCGTGCTCAGGCCGAGAGCTGGCCCGCTCAGCTTGAGGAAGTTGAAGCGCAGTCCGCAGAACCAATCGTGCATCGGTAGACGCTCCATCTTCCGCTCGAGCAGGTAATGGAACATCAGCCGGCTGAAGAAGAACGCCGTGAACAGCGAGGTCGCGATGCCGATCATCAACGTCACCGCGAACCCGCGAATCGGGCCCACGCCGAAGTTGTACAGCACGAGTCCGGCGATGAACGTCGTCACGTTCGCGTCGAGAATCGTCACCATCGCTCGTTCGAAACCGTGCCGCACCGATTGCAGCAGGTCTTTTCCCGACTTGATCTCTTCCCGGATACGTTCGTAGATGAGGATGTTCGCATCGACCGCCATGCCGACCGTCAGCACCAGCCCGCCGAGACCTGGCAACGTCAACGTGGCGCCGATGAATGACACGGCGCCGAACACGAAGCCGACGTTCAGCAGAAGGCCGATCATCGCCACGATTCCGGCGATCCGGTAGTAGAAGAGAATGAACAGCAGGACGACGCCGGCGCCGATGATCAGGGAGTAGGTGCCGCGCATGATCGACTCGGCTCCCAGCGTGGGGCCGACCGTCCGTTCCGATTGCAGGTCTGGCTTGACCAGCAGCGAGCCGCGCTTCAGCACTTCGGCGAGCGATTCGGCTTCCGGCACCGTGAATCCCTCGATCATTCCCGAGCCGGGGATCCGGCTCTTGTAGACCGGAGCGGACTTGATGAATCCATCGAGGATGATCGCGCTCTGGTTGCCGATGTTCTTCGCGGAGAGCTCGGAATAGGCGACCGCCCTGCCCCTGTCGGACGTGATCTGGTACAGCACGACTGGCGCGCCGGTCTGGGGGTTGCTGCTCGGCACGACCTGGTCGGCTATCAGGTCCTTGCCGGTGAATCCTTCTTCGTCGAAGTTGACGGGGACGTACTCGAGCAGGTACTTGCCCTTCTCGGCCTCCTTCTGGCGCTCCTCCGGATCGAACAACGTGACGACGAACTTCGAGAGTACGCTGCCCTGTTCCTTGAGGCTGTAGTCGTAGAGTGTGTCTCGATCGCCGTTCGGGAGGATCCTGCCTTCGATCTTGCGCGGGATCCAGCGGAGATGGGCCGAGGTGAGCATCGGGCCGCCGTTCTCGGTGCGGGTTGCGTGGTAGCGCTCGATCCCCATCGGGTTCTTGATCAGCTTCTCCTTGTTCCCGTCTTTCGCGATCCACGCGTTCAGACGGTCGCGCTCCTTCGTCAAGTCGAAGATGTTCTTGCCGTCTTTGTCCTCGTAGTCGTCGTAGGCGCAGATCTGCATCCGCAGCGTGCCGAGGCGGGTGATCTTCGCCTCGATCTCGCGGGCTTCCTGCTCGGTGACCTTCGGCAGTCCGATGTAGATGCCACTATCGCCACGGCGCAGGACCTCCGCGTTCAGCACGCCTTCCGGGTCGATGCGCTTGCCGATCGTCGTGACGATCGAGGCCATGAAGTCGTCCCAGTTGGCGTCCTTCTTGAGCTTGGCCTTCTTCCGGTCGATCTCGTAGATCAGCTCGGTGCCGCCCGCCAGGTCGTTGCCCCAGTTGAGCTCCTTCGTGAAGAAGGAAGCGACGGAGGCGATGATGAAGACGAGGACCAGGGCTATCTGCCGGCTAGGGTTCTCGATCATGAAGGGTCAGTCCTGAAACAGATTGGACCCGCGCAATGCGTGCGCCGGATCGCAGAAGGGTGAGTGGGACGGATGAGTGACTATTCGGACGCGGGAGCTTCGCTCGCCGGTGGTTCCTCGGACTTGGTCGCCGGGTTCACGGGAACCTCGGGCATGCCACGCTGGGAGCTGGGTCCTTTGTTCTTGCCGAAGTTCGCCGGCACGCGGATCGCCTTGCCGATGCGGTCGCGAAGGTAGTAGAGACGCGCGCGCCGCGCCTTCCCCCGTGCCTTGACGACGATGTCCTTCACGCGGGGGCTGTGCAGTGGGAACGTCCGTTCGACGCCTTCGCCGGCGACGAGTCGACGCACCAGGCAGTTGCGCCGGACGCCGGCTCCGCCGATCTTGATCACGGTGCCGGTGAACACCTGGATACGCTCTTTGTCGCCTTCGCGGATGAGGTAGTGGACGTCAACGGTGTCTCCGGCGTTGAACGCCGGGAGACTGTTCTTCATGTTTTCGAGTTCGAGTTGACGGATTGGGTCCATGGCTAGGTGCTCTCAGGCAGTCGGTTGCGAGCGGGCTCGCAGTGTCGGTATCGGGGAATGTGATGTCTGGTCGTCAGTCTTGCGCGGGATGCTTCTGGTCTGACGATCGGTTTGTCTGTGATTGGGGGGTCTCTGGCGATTGGTTGCGTTGTTGAGTCAGTCGGTTGGCCTCGGTTTCACGCCACCGATCGACCTCCTCGTGGTTGCCGGCCAGCAAAACGTCCGGCACGCCCATGCCTCGGTACTCGCGGGGTCGCGTGAACTGAGGATAGTCGACCCGATCGCCGTCCTCGAAGGACTCGAATTCGGCGGACTGGTCGCACCCTAGGGCACCGGGGATGAGTCGAACGGCACTCTCCAGCACGATCATGGCGGCGAGTTCCCCGCCGGCGACGACGTAGTCACCGATGGATATCTCGTCCCATTCCATGCCCTCACGGATGCGTTCGTCGAATCCTTCGTACCGTCCACACAGGAACAGGAGTCGGTCCTTCTTGGACAACTCCCGCGCCTTCCGCTGGGTGTAGCGGGTGCCGCGTGGACATAGGAGGATCCGGTGGAACGGGCCGTGAGCTTGTTCCGTGGCCTCGACAGCTTCAAAGATCGGTTCCGGTTTGAGTACCATGCCCGGTCCCCCGCCGAAGGGCCGATCGTCCACTGTTCGGTGGCGGTCCTTTGCGAAGTCTCGGAAGTTGACGTAGTCAACCGTTAGTAATCCGCGGTCCTGGGCCAGGCCCAGTATGCTCTCGTCCAGATAGGGCTTGATCGCCTCTGGGAAGAGGGTGAGGATCGCGCAATTCATGGAGCCACACCGGAGAAAGGGCG
The DNA here is from genome assembly GCA_964469555.1 of uncultured candidatus Brocadiaceae bacterium. Lineage (GTDB taxonomy): Bacteria > Planctomycetota > UBA1135 > UBA1135 > UBA2386 > CAYYAQ01. The sequence goes on from CAYYAQ010000177.1 coordinate 7,592, forward strand.
GGCAGAGTATGCACGGTCCAAGGTGGCGTCAAGCTTGCTCGGGGCCAGGAATCACAGGATGTTCACAGGACTGGTAGCCGGTGTCGGAAAGGTGGTTGGGGCGACTCGAGGGGACGGGGAAATCGAGCTTTCCGTGGACCTCGGCGACCTCGCGAATGGGGACTCCGTGGGAGATTCCATCGCCCTCTCCGGGGTGTGCTGCACCGTCACCCGATCGAAGGGGACCACAGTGGATTTTTCCCTCACGGAAGAGACGCTACGCCGTACGTGGCTCGGGGATTGTGCGGTAGGGGACTTACTGAACATCGAAAAGCCGTTGCGGGTTGGCGATCCCCTCGGCGGCCACGTGGTGCAGGGTCACGTGGACGGGCTCGGGACGGTGGTGGTGCCCATCGACCCGACTACGGGCGGTGAACTATGGGTGACGATCCCCCAGAACCTCGCCAGGTTCTGCGTCGAGAAGGGTTCGATCGCTCTCGACGGCATATCGCTGACGATCGCCGCCCTCGAGGACCTGGCGTCCGGGGAGTCGAAGATCATGGTCGCGGTGATTCCACACACCGCCCAGGTGACGACGGCGGGCCCGATGCAGAGAGACCAGCCGGTCCACATCGAGGTCGACGTGCTGGCGAAGTACGTCGAGCGCCTGCTCCTGCCGCGGGAATGACCCCGCGCGACGGGGTCAGAACTTCACGCCCATCGAGACCTGCACGCCCGTGAACTCGGTCTCCAGACGGGGGATCACTATGTCGAATTCGGTGCTCGACTGTCGGATCGTGGTTTCGTGGAAAATGTAGGAGGCGCTCACGCTGACAGGATCCAAGACGAGCCGGATGCCGACTTCGAATCCGAGGGTGTGCCCCTCGGATTCGAATTCTCCGCCCGTGAACTCATCATCGATGGTCGTCAGGTGGATCCCGGCGGACAGCTGCGAGAAGATGCTCGCTTCGAACTCGTCGTCCTCGATGACGACGACCTCCGGCTCGATCTCGACGCGGATACCGACGCTCGAGTATTCGGTTTCAGCGGCGCTGAGCGCCTCGAATTCTGCACCCATCGCGGAGAGATACGTGCCGATGCGAACCGGAATCCGGACCTCGCCGCTCGATGCGTGCGTCAGTAGGTACACGAAGAAGTCGGAGTGGTTCAAGTTCACGACGCTGGCCGTGTTGTCGTAGAAGTCGTTGCCCGTCATGAAAACCTTGACGTCGATACCGCCGCCGAGGCCGTCCTCGTCCGCGCCCGCGGCGCGGAGCCGGACCATGTTCGCGGTTGATTCGTCCTTGCCGAGCTCCGTCTCCCGGAACTCGTAGTCACCGCCGGCGACCGAGAGCATCCCGAATGCCGAGAATCGTCGCTCGGGTCGAGGGGCATCGACCCGGCGTCGGCGGCTCTGAGGCTCGATTCGCACCCACGGGTCGCCGACCGCGAGTTGATCGCGATAATGCGCAGGCGTATTCGGAGTAGGGTCTTCGACGCCGACGCTCACGTCCTCGAACTGAGGGATCGAACCTTGCATCACGGTGGTCATGGTGCAGGAGGGGAGGGCGAGCATGAAGCTTGCCACGAGAGCTGTCGCCGTGGTGCGTGAGTACATTGGGAGGTTCCTCGTCGGTGGATTCTACTTCCCCGGGGCTTCGAGCGGGGACTGGAAGCCTGCGTGGCGGTTGTACTTCGGTGGGAAACCGGTCGACCGAGTTGCGCGTTCGTGAATGCTAGAACGCGCCGCTGAACACCTGGAAGAACGTGCCGATCGGGGCGGACTCCCGGGCGTCTTCGATGGCTCGGGTGATCTGCCGCAGCATGCTGTCGAGGCGGCGACCCATGTCCTCGTCGTTGATCAGGCGTCCGAGCGCGCCCTGACCGGTGTTGACCTTGTCCGCGATGTCGGCGAGGTCGGCGATGACCTTCTTGCCTTCGGCCAGGAGATCCTTGTCGTTGATCAGCGCTCCGATCAACCCGGAGTCCTTGTCGTTCAGGCTGTCCGTCGTCTTCTCGAAGTTGGCGATGATGTTGTCGATCTTCTTGCCGAGTTCGTCGTCGTTGACCAACCGACCGAGTGTGCTCTCTTTTCCGGTGAGCTTCGTCGTCGCGTTCTCCAGGTCCGCGACGATCTTGTCGATCCTCTTGCCGAGTTCGTCGTCGTTGAGGAGCTTGCCGAGGGTGCCCTCGGTCGTGCTCAGCTTCTTCGTCGCCTTTTCGATGTCCGAGATGATCTCGTTCGCCTTGCGACCGAGTTCGTCGTCGTAGATCAACCGACCGAGGAAGCTCTTCTTATTCTCGAGTTCCGAGGCGGTCTTCTTGAGACTGGCGACCAACAACTCGGCGTCCTTGATCAGCGCGTCGTCCTCGATGAAGCGCGCGAGGCTGCCCTTGCCATCGTTGAGCTTGTCCATGAACTCCCGGATGGACTCGAGGGTGCTGGCGAGGTTGTTCTTGTTTTCGTCTCCGCCGACCATGTTGCCGAGGCGTTCGAGGGGGCCGAGCTGCGCTATGCCCTGGAAAGTGTACTTCTCGAGGTCCGCGGGGTTCTTGCCGGAGCCGGGGGTGATCTCGACTCGCTTGCCGCCGAGCATGCTCGCGTCGACGACTTTGATTTTGGTGTCCTCCATGAGCACGAGGGGCACGTCGGTGTCGAGTTGGATCTGGGCGACGATCTTGAACTTGTTCTCTCTCCGCTCGATCATGACGTCCACGACCTTGCCGAGCTGCGTGCCGAGCACGAACACCGGCTCCCCCTCTCGCAGACCCCGCGCATTGTCGAACTCGACCTTGAGCAACTGCCGATCACCGAAGCTGATGTCCTTGAGCTCCTGTGTCGCCCATAACAGCAGGGTGAGCCCGCTGAAGAACACCATGCCGAGAACCGTATCGCGTGTGCCTTTGTTCATGTCTTTCTCGCTCCTCAGTCAGCGCCTCCGCCGAGGAAGTCCCTGACCAGTGGATTGTCCGATGCTCTCATTTCGTCGACCGTGCCCTCTTCGCCGATTTTGCCGTCCGCGATGACGCCGATTCGATCGGCGACCGTCAGGGCGCATGCGCGGCTGTGGGTGACGACGAGACCGGTCACGCCGATCTTGTCACGCACCTCGATGATCAGGTTGTGGATCTGGTCCGAGATGATCGGGTCGAGGCCGGCGTTGGGTTCGTCGTAGAGCACGACCTTCGGTTCGGTTATGAGCGCGCGCGCCAGACCGGTGCGCAGCTTCATGCCGCCGGAGATGCTCGCCGGGTAGTCGTCCGCGGC
>CAYYAQ010000178.1:0-10801 GCA_964469555.1 uncultured candidatus Brocadiaceae bacterium
CCGGTGCAGGTTGGGTTACCGTTCTCGGCTTGACGCGCGGCAGCGATGTCGGGGTGAGAACATGGAGAGCGACCCCCACTCACTGACGAACCTCGCAGGTGAGAAGGCACCCCAGGACGCGCTGAAGAAACTGCGCCGCGGACTCCATGACCTGCAGTTGCCGGGCTACAGGTCTTCGTACGCAGCTTCCCGCTTCACGCGCCGGGCGACCTCGCTCGCGTAGCGGCGGCCGAGTGTCGCTCGATTCTTCCTCGCCCAGTCGGTCAGCCTGGTCGGCGCTGTCGACGGGGCGTCCGAATCGAGCAGGCCGCGCATGAGCCCTGTGATCTCCTCCCGCGTGATGATGACGTCCTTGACGAATGGGCTCAGACAACGGCCGACCCAATAGCCGAACCACGGTGGGACGCGCACGATCGGCCGCCGCACCGCGATGATCTCGGCGATCGTGTCGACGAGGTCGCGGTAGGTGAAGGTCTCTGGCCCGACGGCGTCGATGGTCGAGTCCTCGGTCTCGTCCGCGCATTCCATCATCAACGCAGCCATGTCATCGACGTGCATCGGGCGGAGCTTGTACTCCCCATCGCCGAAGACACCGAAGATCGGCATGTGCCGGAGCACCCACGAGATGTTGTTCACGAGGATATCGCCACGACCGAACAGCACGCCCGGCCTCACGATCGCGTGGGACATTCCGGTGGCCACGAGCGCACGTTCGAGTTCGTGCTTGCCCTTGTAGTAGCCCAAGTCATCGGCCTCGTCTGCGTGGAGAATGCTGACGTGCACGACGCGGCGCACGCCGGCCGCCCTGGCAGCGTCGAACAGCACCCGCGTATTCGCGACGGCCCGGTCGAACGTGAAGAGCCGGTGATCGAATCGAACCCAGTAGGTGTTGTGCAGGATGTCCACTCCCTCGAGCGATCGAGTCAGCGTGCTCGGATCGTCGAACGCGAGCGGCATGATCGCGAGCTCGTCGCCGAAGGGATTGGGTCGATGGGGTGAGTTGGTCAGCGTTCGGACCGTCTCACCGCGGTCCAGCAGCAGCCTGGTGAGCGACTTGCCGGTGTAGCCGAGAGATCCCGTGACGGCGTGGACCGTTGTCATGGCGCCAGGATACACCCGGAACCCGGCCCAGCGCAGAGCGGATCATCAACGGCCTGCACGACCGAATCACGTCGGACGCAAAACTGAACTCGTTGTTCTTTCGTGACGAGGATGAAGAACGGAACAACCAGAAACGCTTCTTCGAGGAATTCCTCGGCGGGTCCGATGACTACAACCACCATCGCGGCATGCGACGGCGGCATCAGGCGCTGCGGATCAGTCGGCGCGACGTAGCGGAGATTCTCGTAGCCGGTGAGGTCCATCGGATTGTGATTGATGAAACCTATATTGAGTACGTCGGGAGCGAGCATAGCCTTGAAACCTTGTGTGCGACCCATGGCAACCTGATGGTCATCAAGTCCATGTCAAAGGTTTACGGTTTGAGTGGACTTCGAGTGGGCTATGCCGTGGTCGAAGCCAGTCAGGCTGAAGCTTTCAATCACCGTACGCCACCCTATATGGTCTCTACCTTGGGGCAGATGGCTGCGATTACCGCCTTGAATTCGCCTTCTTACTATGAAGAGCGTCTAAGTGAGACCCACCGTTTGCGAGAAGCGCTCGCGTTGCGACTCGCCGACCTGCCTGGGGTCAAAGTCATTCCCTCTGTCATTAACGCTCTAGTCTTGGACTTGGCGGAGTCTCCTTGTACAGCGTCGCATCTGGTCGCGGCGCTGGCGGCCGACGGGTTATTGTGTCGCGATATTTCCAGCCAGGGGGTGAGAGAGCCTGGCCGCTACATGCGCCTTGCGGTGTTGGATGACGAGCGAAATCAGCGAAGTATCGCGGTTCTTAAGGGACACCTGCAAAGCCTTGGTGACTCTACGGACGCGGGCACGCCGAACGCGTGATCCTCGCGTCCATGGAAGACTACGATACGGTGTTTTGCGGGAAGACTGTGACGGGAGTCAGTCGCCGACGCTCACGGCGTGATCGGGATCAAGAGAGCGTTGGTGAAGCTCGGGGCGGATCCGGCGCGAAGACACTGGCAGTGCAGCTCGAGTCCGACCGTGGATGAGCTCGTGCCCACGGGGAAGCTGACCGACAACGTTCCACTCACAGGTACCGTTCCGATGCCGAGTGGAGGCAGCACGAAACTCGATGGATCGACTTCGAGGAATCCGCCGATGCCCGGGAGGGCAAACGGCGCCAGCGCGCGGGTGCCGAGCGCCAGCAACACCGGATCGGCGAGCTTGCCGTCGACCGAGAGCTTGATCGTACGGGTCAGGGAAGCCGTCCCCTCGCGCCAGAACGTCCGACCACCGAGATCGTACGAGTAGGCGATACCGCCACGCCCAAGCGTGTTGGCGTGCACCTTCTTCGTTCCGGCGACGACGAATCGACCATTGCCCGACAGATCGAGGTCTAACACGGAGCCCGGCGTGTCGATCGATCCGATCGGCGTCGATCCCTTGTCGCGGTCGAAGATCATGACTTCCGGGTGACCATTCGTCTGCGCGCCCCAACTGCCGACGGCGATGATCTTGCCGTCATCACTGATGGAGACCGCGGACGGCACGTCCTGTTGCGTACCGCCTCCGATGCTGCTGTAGGACCAGAGCCGCTTCGTCCCGGTCAGACCGAGCGTGTAGCAACTCATCTCGAAGTCCTTCGAGTTCCTCGCATCGTAGGCCGCGACCACGAACGTCTTCCCGTCCGCCGAGAGGTCGCAAGCCGTCCACACCGGAAAGCTCATGTTACCCGTGCCCATGTCGGTGAGCACACGCACGTAGGTCGTCCCGTTGTGCACCCACGCACCGACGTCGAATCCACCGCGTCCCCACACCTTGCCCTCGTGGCTGATCGCGTGCGCGTCGTGGCTGACCGTGCTGCTGTCGACAAAAACTTGTTTGCCGGTCTTCACATCGAAAACGTAGTTCTTCGTGTTTGAGGCGAGCAGCACTGTTCCGCCATCGCCGGACAGGTCGAAGTGCCGGAAGGCGTTGAACGTGTTCGTGCCGGTGGTGGCCACCCGGAGCTTGGCGATCGGCGTCTTCGGCGTGGCGGACTGCGCGTCGTAGACGAAGACATCGGAGCCGGCGGTCGTGGTGCTGTAGCCAGCAGCGAAGTAGCGGCCGTTGGCGCTGATGCCGATCTCTACTTGACTGTTCGACCTCGTCGCGTGGGTGATCGAATGCAGCACGGAGTTCGCGTATGCACTCCGGTATTGCAAGATGCCACCCGACTTCGGCGCGACCACTGCGGCGGCTGCACCGTCCGCGGCATTCACCACCATGTCGTCGGTGTACGTGACCTCGTAGATGGGCTTTGGAGGCGACGCCGCATCGGTCGTGGCCGACAGGGAGAGCTTCTTACCATTCAACGTGTGGCCGATCCAGCCCAGGTTGCCGTGCAAGCCGACGGAGACCGAGCGTGCGATCCATGCGGGGGTCGCCGGGCTACTCCATGTCCATCGCAGTCCTTTGGGAGACAGGGCGATCTGGGGTTGCGAACCTGCAGGTTGAAGATCGTGACGGGCGTAGATTCCGGTCGCATCGACGAGCATCGCGTCACGGCGATCCTGTTGCGCTACGAGCGTCTGGGTCATGACGGCGGAGACGAGGACAGAGGTGGCAATTGAGGTGATGCGTATCATTTCGCGGGATCGTAGCAGAACAGGCCACTGACGTGGTGACGATGGGCCCACGCGCGCACCCTCGAAGTGCGTCGAATCCGATCCACCGTGAAAGCCAACCAGCCCGGCCGTCGATCGCTTCGCGGTCGCAACACTTCTTCTGGAGCACGGTGCCGATCCTCGCGGGGCGGGGAGGGGCTCTGCGAAGCAGGGGGCGTGAGGAACCCGACCGAATTGTCCGCCACGACGAATGTCGTGTAGAAGGTGGTTCCGGAGAGCATTTTGGACTTCGGAATCCGCATCGAGGCCTTCGCCGTGCCGCTGGATCCGAGGGTGCCGAGATAGCCATCTGGGTTTGCCGCACCAGCCCATGCCCCCATGCCGCGCACGGTGCCGCGGCCGGCCTGATCGGAATCGGACCATCCAGCGAGATCGAGGACCAGGGGCGCCCTTGTGACCGGTGCGAGCCCGTCGGCTGCGACATGCGACGATAAGAACGAGAACGCCGATCCCAGGCAGAAGGGCCCACGTAGCTGAGTAAAGTGCCAAGCCCCGAGTGACACCCGCCTGAACCAAAGACGCTGCAACCGCTCCGCGAATGGATCAGCAACCGTCGCGACGCGCGACCAGGTCGGGGCGGAGGGTCGTGCCGAGACCGGGCCCTTCCGGCGCGTAGATGTGGCCGTCCTCGACCCGGGGCAGCGCGGTGACCAGCTCTGGATACCACCCGAAGTAGAACGCCCGCACCATTTCCTGAGTCAGTGCGTTGGGCAAGTTCATGCACAGGTGGATCGAGGCCAGCATCGTCACCGGGCCGGTGCAGTCGTGCGGCGCGACCGGCAGATGGTAGGCCTCGGCCATCGTGGCGATGCGCTTGGCTTCGGAGATGCCCCCGCACCAGGCGACGTCGGGCATGCAGATGCTCGTGGCCTGTTTCTCGAACATCACGCGGTACGAATAGCGCGTCGCCACAGTCTCGCTGGCGACCGTGGGGACGTGGGTGCAGTCCTTGAACTGGCGCAGGCTGTCGATGTTGTCCATCCGCACCGGATCCTCGAACCACATCGGCTGGTATTCCTCCACCGCCTTGGCAATCCGGATCGCCGATGGGAGGTTCCACAGCGTGTGCATTTCCAACGCGATGTCCATCGCGTCGCCGACGGCCGCACGGATCTTGTGGAACGGCTCGCATCCCTTCGCGAGATCCGCGGTCGAGATCGACTGACCGCGCGTCTTCGTCGCAAACTGGTCGAAGGGCCAGATCTTCATCGACGTGATCCCCTCCTCGAGCAGACTCAGCGCGAGTTCGTCGGGGCGGCTCAGGAAGGCGTCGAGATCCTCGTACGGACCTTCCTGCGTAACCATCGGCTTTGGGTCGATCGACGTGCCGAGCTCATCCGCTCGCGCCACGCTGTAGCGATAACCACAACACGTGTTGTAAACGGAGATGCGGTCGCGCACCGGTCCGCCGAGGAGGTCGTAGATCGGCCGATCCGTCGCCTGGCCGAAGATATCCCAGAGTGCGATGTCGATGGCCGACAGCGCCCGCATCTCGACACCCCGACTCGTGGCGGAAAAACATCGTTGGTAGAGATCGCTCCAGATCCGCTCGATGTGCAGCGGGTTCTTTCCTACGAGGTACGGCGCCAGGCTCTTGTGGATGTGAGCGGCGACCCCATCGACGCCAAAGGCGGTGTCGCCCAGACCGATCAACCCTGCATCGGTGTGTACCTGAACGAAGATCAGCCCCGGGTAGTCGTCGGGCAGGATCGTTTCGAGGTGTGTAATCTTCAAAGTGCGGCTCCCACTGGACCGCCCGGACGTTGAGCTGTCGGCCGGGCTTTCAATATCGTCGAATCGAGTCACCGCAACCTAGCGGCACGTCGTTCACGTCACCAGAACAACTCGCGACACAAGCGGCGCAGGCTGTAAGATCGGGTACCCGGCGGGAAGTCCAGCGGGAATCCCAGTCCACCTCTAGCTCACGGACAGAAGAGAAATGAACGGCGACACCGCGTTTGAGATGGCTACGTCAAGCGTGCGGTTCGGCGCCGGTGTAACGCGTGAAGTCGGGATGGACCTGTCGGACATGGGCGCGCGCCGAGTCATGGTCGTGACGGATTCGATTCTCGTCAACCTTGCGCCAGTGGCCACCGTGATCGAGTCGCTGCAAGCCGAGGGTGTTCAGTTCGCGCTGTTCGATCGCGTTCAGATCGAGCCGACGGATGCGTCGTTCAAGGACGCGATCGCCTTCGCGGAAGCTGGTTCCTTCGACGCTTTCGTCGCCGTCGGCGGTGGGTCGGTCATCGACACGGCCAAGGCGGCGAACCTGTACTCTTCGTATCCAGCCGACTTTCTCCACTACGTCAATCCGCCGATCGGCAAAGGCAAGCCCATTCCGGGTCAACTAAAACCGCTGGTCGCCATCCCGACCACCGCTGGCACGGGCAGCGAAACAACTGGCGTGGCGATCTTCGATCTGCTCGAGATGCACGCCAAGACCGGCATCGCCGACCGGCGCCTGAAGCCGACGCTCGGCCTGATCGATCCCGACAACACCAGAACGCTTCCGCCCATGGTCGCCGCGGCGACCGGCCTGGATGTGTTCTGTCACGCCTTGGAGTCCTACACCGCGTTGCCGTTCGACCAGCGCGCCGCTCCTCCGCGACCGTTGGTGCGGCCGGCCTACCAGGGCAGCAATCCGATCAGCGACGTGTGGGCCGCCGAGGCCTTGCGGCTAGGCGCGCGCTACCTGGCCCGCGCGTTCGACGATGCTGAGGACGAGCAGGCGCGCGGCGGCATGATGCTCGCCGCCACCTACGCCGGCGTCGGTTTCGGAAACGCGGGAGTGCACCTCCCGCACGGAATGTCGTACCCGGTCTCTGGCATGGTGCGCGACTTCAGGCCGCAGGACTACGTCGTCGACGAGCCGATCATACCCCACGGGATCTCGGTCATCCTCAATGCACCGGCCGTGTTTCGTTTCACGGGGTCGGCCTGCCCGGAACGGCATCTGCGAGCCGCGGAGCTGATCGGCGCCGACGTCTCGCGCGCGGCGCTTTCGGACGCCGGCGCGATCCTCGCGGACCGCGTTACGTGGTTCATGGAACGTCTCGGAGTTCCCAATGGTCTACGCGCGGTCGGCTACACGCAGAGCGACATCCCCGCCCTCGTAAAGGGCACGCTTCCGCAACATCGCGTCACCAAGTTATCTCCGCGGCCGGCTCTCGAGGATGAGCTGAGTGCCCTCTTCGAGGATGCAATGGTGGCGTGGTGAGCAGGTCAAGTGGAGAGCACGCCCCATTGAAGGCAGACCCGGCGCCAGAGGCAAGACAGCCCGGCGACCCGAGGATGCCATCTTGGGACACCGCCGAGTTACCTGGCGCTCCGGTCTTCACGCGGCGCAACTGGTTCGCACTCTTGGGTCCGGGGCTGGTGATGGGAGCCGCCGCGGTCGCCGGTGGTGAGTGGCTGCTCGGGCCAAAGGTGACGGCACAGTACGGGGGCGCCCTGTTGTGGGTGGCCACACTGAGCATCCTGTTTCAGTGCATCTACAACATCGAAGTCAGCCGCTACGCGCTCTACTGCGGCGAGCCGATCTTCACCGGCAAGTTCCGCACCGCCCCCGGTCCACGCTTCTGGCTCATCGTGTATCTGTGCTTGGACTTCGGCGTGCTGTTTCCCTACCTGGCGGCCAATGCCGCGACGCCGATCGCGACCTTGATCAAGGGCGGCGCCCTGCCCGACCCGGCGCACGATGCCGGGGACTGGTGGATGATGAAGGCGCTGGCGTACGGAGTGTTCCTGCTGGCATTGGTGCCACTATTGTTCGGTGGGAAGGTCTACAGCTCCCTGAAGGCGGTGATGACGTTCAAGCTCATCGTCGTGTTCGGGTTCCTCCTGATCCTCGCGGTGTTCTATTCGAGCTTCGCCACGTGGACCGAAATAGGCAGCGGCTTCCTCGAATTCGGAACCGTTCCGATCGAACTTCCCGAGGGCGCGCCCCGGGTTCGCGGCAACAACGTCGACAACATCTTCGTGGCACTGTTCGAAGGTCGCGGTCTACCTGACGTCGATTTCTCGATGATCGCGTTCATCGCGGCGCTGGCCGCGATCGCCGGAGCCGGCGGGCTTACGAACACGGTCGTCAGCAACTACACGCGAGACCAGGGCTGGGGCATGGGCAGCCACGTCGGGGCGATTCCCAGCATGGTAGGCGGCAAGGAGATCAAGCTCTCGCACGTGGGGTGCGTGTTCGAAGTGAACGACGAGTCCTGGCCTCGCTGGCGGCGGTGGTACCGGCACGTGGTCCGCGATCAGGTCGCGGTCTGGATGCCCGCTTGCTTCGTGGGGCTGGCGCTGCCCTGCATGTTATCGGTGCAGTTCCTGCCTCACGGAACCGAGTCCGACAACTGGACCACCGCGGCGATGACCGCGTCGGGCGTACATGACCACGTGACGGAAGTCTCCGGCGCGGCAATGGGCGACAGCTTCTGGTTCATGACGCTGTTCTGCGGATTCCTGGTGTTGGGGCTGGGCATGGTGTTTCACACCGACGCCCTGATCCGCCGCTGGGTCGACGTGTTCTGGACTAGCACAGCCCGCCTGCGCGGGATGGAGCCCAAGCACATCAAGAAGGTCTACTACCGGGTGCTCGCGGGCTACAGCCTGTTCGGCCTCATCATGCTCTCGATCGAGCCGGGCGACTTGATCAAGTACGCGACGATGTTCTTCAACATCGCGCTGGGCTTCAGCTGCTGGCACGCGCTGGTGATCAACCTGACGTTGCTCCCAAGGCGACTGCGGCCGAATCTGTTCGTACGCGTGGGGTTGATCGTGGCGGGCGTGTACTTCTTCACCTTGGGAGTAATCACCATACTCGCGACGACACGAGTGTTGGGCGGATAGCCATTCGAGCGAGGCGAGACCTGCGACTAACAGGACCAGCCACAACGCTCACGTCACTGGTCCAGCCATCACCATCTCTCACCCCTCTCATTTGGAGTTCTTGATAACGCGAGCGGACTGGTGTGTCCGAACTTCACGGTGCTGGAACAGAAGCGTGACGAAACCGGCTACGGTCTCAGTTGGATTCGATCGGGGTAGTCGGATTCAGCCTCACCGTAGTACGGAATGTTCAGATCGATCCACGCGAAGACCTGGACGGCGACATCGATGATCTCACCTTCGGGACTGGCAACGAGTTCCTCGAGCGAGCCGTCCGCCACGGAGTAGACGTACAACCCGCCAACGCCACACCCACCACCGTTCCAAGCCATCGTGCCGTCTTCATTGTCTGTTCTCCGGATTGCGAACTGGCACCCGGCCAAGGACTCGTGCCTTGGGACACTCGACCGCCAGGTTCGCGGGACACCGGAAATGTACCTGTTCGGCTCCCGCCTCGACGTCTGGGTTGCGACGCAATCTGTCAACCAAACGTTCGCGTGAGGATGCATGTCGCGCACCACAACCACGCGGAACTCGCGCACAGCTACAGTAGCATCGCCCCCGACCATGAGAACACACACCCGCCCGAGTCCACTCGTCACAGCCTCTATGTTCGCGACCGCGTGCTTGAGCGCAACTGTCTCGGGCGTGACCACAACAACGACCGCGATGGCGCAATCCACCGCCGCACAGGCGCCGCTCGCGCAACTCGAGGCACCGTTGCTGTTCGTCAAGCGGCACAACTACCTCGGCATCCACATCTACGACACCTACTACAAGTGGCGGCCGGGGGGCGGAATCTATGTACTCGAGAATCCATCGGCGTCGCCCGGCAAGCGACGGGTCCGCACGCTCATCGACGCGTCGACCACCACGACGCTCGGGGGCGGTATCTACAGTGATCCCGATCTCTCGTGGGACGCCAAGCGCGTGCTCTTCTGCCACAAGCCGTCCCGCAACGGGTCCACGAGCATCTACGAGATCGGGATCGATGGCACCGGACTCAGGCGGATCTCCGACCCGACCCCGACCTGCATCGACTACCACGGAACCCACGGTGGCCAGCACGACGTGACCCCCGCGTACCTTCCCGACGGTCGGATCGTGTTCACATCGACCCGGGCGAGCGGCCTCGTGCCCTGCGCCAACGAGGGTGTCGCCATCCTGCACGTCATGAACGCCGATGGATCCGGCATCCATCCGATCTCGGTCAACAACGTCAACGAGTTCGACCCCAGCGTGTTGCCCGATGGACGCATCCTCTTTGGTCGTTGGGAGTACGTCGACAAGACCGCGCTCACTCAACAGTCGTTGTGGACCGTCCATCCCGACGGCACCAACGAGACCTCGCTATTTGCGAACAACCTTGTGCGGCCAGAAGCCCTGCTCGACGCCCGACCCGTGCCCGGCTCCGACCATCTCGTCGTCGCCTCGCTCACGCGACACAACGGACCGCCCCGCGGCAGCATCGGGGTGGTCGATCCGCGGCGCGGCAAGAACAACCCCGCGGCCATCGACAATCTCGAGCATCCCGGCAAACCCACGCACGACCTCGGTGCATCCTGCGATCCCTGGCCACTGCCCGACGGCGCGGTGCTGTGCAGCGGGCGCGCCCCGGGCAAAGATCGCAATGCGATCCTCATGTTCGACCGCAGCAGGCGACGGGTCGTCGTCTTCGCCGATCCGGAGATCGACAGCCACTCGCCGATCCCGATCCGGCCAAGACCGCGCCCACCAGTCCTGGCGCCGACGACCCGCGCCAGCGCGACCACGGGCCGCTTCTTCCTCCAGGATATCTACCAGGGTCTCGAGGGCGTCGAGCGTGGCGCGGTGAAGCGGCTCCGAATCATCGAGGAGACCTCGCGCATCAGCCCGAGCCCCGGTGGTGCCCTCAACCAGACCTTCTTGGTGAGCGCCGCGCTGGCGTTCAGCGTCAAGAACTTCCTCGGGGTCGTGCCCGTCGAAGCGGATGGCTCGGCCCACTTCGAGGCGCCCGCTGGCCGCGCGATCTACCTGCAGGCTCTCGACGCCGAAGGTCGCTTGATCCAGAGCATGCGGACCTTCGTGCAAGCCGCTCCCGGAGTGACGCGTTCCTGCGTCGGATGTCACGAGCACAAGGCCTCGACGCCGGCGAACAATGGACGGCCACTGGCTTCCCGAAGCGCGCCGCATCGACCCAAA
>CAYYAQ010000179.1:0-10723 GCA_964469555.1 uncultured candidatus Brocadiaceae bacterium
ATCGCCCGCGAGAAGCTGGGTCGGTTGCCCTTTTTGTGATTCGCAGCCAGCGTGAACTGGCTGACGACGAGGCACCCGCCCTCGACGTCCGCGAGCGTGCGGTCCATCGGCGTCTCCCCTGGAAAGAACCGCATCTTCGCGATCTTCTCCGCGGTGGCGTCTGCGTCGGCCTGGGTGTCCCCATGCTCCACGCCGACGAGCAACACCGCGCCTCGACCGACCTCGCCCACGGTCCTGCCGTCGACGATGACGCGTCCGCGGGTGACCCGTTGGATGACCGTCTTCAAGTCGGGCTAGATGTTGATCCGCTTGTCCGACTTCGGCTTGTTGATTTTCTTGGGCGCCGGCTTCTTCTTTTTCTTCTTCTTGGCGGCGTTGGCCTTCCGGCGGGCGGCGAGTTCCCTCTTGCGCTTCTCGGTGGCTCTCTTGCGCTTCTCGGTGGCTCTCTTGCGCGCCGCGGTCTGGTCCTCGCGCTTGTTCCTCTCCAGCACGGAGCGTCGGGCGTTGTTGTTGCTCGAAGAGGACGAGCCGGACTGGGTGCCGCGTCCGTTCATGTTCATGATCACCTGGCCACCCGTGTTGTGGATGTAGACGCCGGGCGTGTTGTCGTCGGCCTTCTCCGCCTGCCGCTTCAGGACCGATGCGTATCGGTTGTGCGCAGCTTCGAGCTTGCGGGTGAGCGTGGCGATCTCCTTGGCGGGCTGGAGCTTCGCCAGCCCGGCCTGGGACTTCTTCAGTTCGTCCTGCAGCTTGGCGCTGCGCTCGGCCTGTTTCTGGGCCTTCTCTTCCAAGCCGTTGACGACGTGGTCAGAGTGCTTGCGGAAGGCCTTCGCGGCATTGGCCACGCGGGCGCCGTCTGCCTGCAACTTCCTGTTCCGGGCGCTCAGGTCGTTTCCCTTCGCCGTGAGGCTCTTGGCCTTGCTCTCCAGCGCCTTCACGCGGGATAGATGACCCTTGATGACCCTGACTTGCTTCGCGTTCGCCGCGGCGAGGTTCGTGGACTTCGCGGACAGGTCCGCGTTCTGCTTCGTTAGGTTGCACGAGCTCTTCGTGAGCTTCTCGTTCTGCGCGGAGAGCGACTTCGCGCTGTCGGAGAGCGAGCTGACCTTCTTGTTGAGGTCGTTGACCTGGGCCGTCCGCGACTTGTTCCAGGCGGCGAGTTTCTTGGTCTCGTCGGTCAGCTTCTTGTTCTGCGCGGCGAGGTTCGCACCGTCGGCTCGAAGTCCGTTGGCCTGGGCCTCCAACTTCCGGATCTCGGTTGCTTTGGCGTCGGCTGCCTTCCGCGAGTCCTGGTAGGCCGTCTTGTATTCCTCGACGACGCCCAGGGTCTGCTTCAGCTTGTTCTCTAGGTGGCGGTTCAGGCTCTTCGTGTTCGAGGCGCGCGTGCTGAACTCCTCCGCCTTTTGCCGGCTCTCGTCGAGCAGGCTCGACATCTTGTCGAGCTTCTTGCTGGTGACTGCGAGTTCCGCTTGCTTGCTTTGCAGATTCGTGTCGATCTTTGCAAGCCGGCTGTGCAACTTGGCGGCTTTCGTATCGAGAGCGCTCTTTTGCGTCCTGGCCTGGAGCAGTTCCTTGGTCATCCTGTCGAGCTTCCCGCGCACATCGGTCAGGGAGGCGCTCATCCGGTCCTTGTCCTTCTCGGCGCGCTCCAAACGGGCGGCCTCGGCGCGGCGGCGCTCTTCGTTCGCCTCGGTCTTCTCCCGATCGTCCGCCTTCCGGATCATGTCCTCGAGCTTGGCGATCCGGTCTTCGTAGCGTTTGACGGCTGCCTTCAGATCGTTCTTTGGTTTCGTACCACCCGTCTGCGCTGCGGTCGTTGAGCAGGCGATGGCGGAAACGAGTGCGGCCAGAAACGGGCCGGTCCAGGGGCGTATCATCTTGAAACTCCGGAGCTGTTCGGTTGTGAAGGGAGGGTGTCGTCGCGCTGGTATCGGCAAGGCGCGGATGCTATGGACTCTGCGATGTGCGATGATCGCATGAAAAGGTGTAACCCCCGATGGCCATCGACAGATTTCTCGGAGCGAGTTGGGCGAGCGTTCATGGGCCTTCTGATCCCGGTCTCGCGCTGACCTGGACGTTGGACCACGGGTTTCGAGGTCTCTTGCCGGCACCGGCACCACGACCGATGGACTGGCGTCGGATGCACAAGCTGGTAGCCAGCCTCCCCTTCCGGTTCTGTGGGTTCCGGGTCTCCGCCCTTTCGAGCTCGGAGGCCCCTTTGGAAGCGGCCCTGTCCTCCACGCGTGAGGTCGATCGGCAGTCCACGGTTCGAGCGATCGGGCAGAGCGTCAGCTTCGCCCAGCAGCTTGGGTGCGACACCCTGCTCCTGGAGGCCGGCGCGGTGCCGGTGACCGGTGAAGTTCCGTACACCGATCTCGGCGACCGCTCCGCTGGCTGGTCCACCGATGCGGCAGGTGCCCTGTGGGCCCGGCGACAAGTGCGCGCGAACGCCGCGCTGGAGACCCTGTGCCGATCCCTGCACGGGCTGTGCAAGTCCTTTCCGGACATGACGTTTTGCCTCGGTTTGAGCCGCGATGTGCTCAGTCTCGGGGAGCCCCAGGCCTTGGCTGCGGTCTTCGAGGATCTGTCCCGCTACCGGGTCGGGTACTGGCACGACACGACGGCCGCGGCGTGCCGCGAGCACTTCCTCCGCGAAGTTCCTGGAAGAGTTCTCGAAGAGTTCTCTAAGAACCTGAAAGGAATGACCTTAGGTGACTATGGGGATGGTGAATGCTACCTGCCCCCGGGAGCGGGGGGTGTAGACTACCCGCTGGTTTCGGCCTATAGACGGCCCTCAGCCAGTCAGTTCCCCGTAGTGATCGAGTTGGATCCGGGCGTGGACCCGGGCGAGATCCCAGGCATTCACGCCTATCTCGACAAGTTCGGACTCTAGGGCGGTCCCGGCTGGTGCCGAAGAGGTCTAGGAACGTTCTCCCAGCGGGAGTTACCACGATCGCCAACGAGATGAAAGCCCATGTGGTCGAGAGCAAGTCGGAACAGTTGTTTCGACTGCTGGCGAGTCGTAAGCGTTTGCTTCTGCTGACGCACACGAATCCGGACCCGGACTCGCTCGGCAGCGCCGTCGGTCTCGCCTATCTCGCGAAGGAACGATTCGGGATCGAGTGCAGGTTCGGTCTGTCCGGTCGCATCATGCGCGCCGAGAACAAAGAGATGGTGCGCTGCCTCGAGATCCCGCTCACGCCGATCGCGGGCGTGGACGTCGCCTCCTTCGACTGCCTCGCCGTCGTGGACACGCAGCCGGGTTTCGGCCACACCATCCTGCCCGAGGGTCGGGAGATCGACATCGTCATCGATCACCATGTCGGGCCGGACGCTTGCCCGGACGCGCGACCGCCGTTCTCGGACATCCGCGTCGACGTCGGCGCGACGAGCAGCCTGGTCACGAGCTACCTGATGGACGCTGGGCTCGAATTCCCCGCCAGGGTCGCTACCGCGCTCTACTACGGGATCAGGACCGATACTGCGGACCTCTCGCGCAACGTCAGCGAGGTCGATCGCGTCGCCTACGAGTACCTCGCGCCGCTCGTGGACCGGGAGCGGTTGTCCTCCATCAGCTCGCCGTCCCTGCCGCCGGCGTACTTCGGCGCGTTGCGCCAGGCGCTGAACAACGTGCGGATCTACGACAACGTCGTGCTCTGCTCACTGGGCAGGATCGAGAGCCCGGAGATGGTCGCGGAAGTTGCGGACCTGCTGCTCCGGCTCGAAGGCAAGGACATGGTCTTCTGCGGTGGTGAGGTTGGCGATACGTACTTCGTGTCGGTGCGCACCGAGATCGGAACCGTCGACGCCTACGGGTTGATCGAGGACGCATTGAACGGTGAAGGGTCGTTCGGCGGCCACGGCTCGGTTGCTGGGGGATGCGTGAAGCTCCCCGACGACAGCCGGCGCACCCTCAAGCGCCTGGAGCGGCGTCTGGAGCGGAACATCCTCATCAGCCGGGGCGTGGAAGACGTGCCGGTCAGCGGTCTCGGGTAGGCCCACACTCGGGAACGGGACCCGGATCCTCCGGCGTTCGCGGGGAAAGCCGCCTTTTTTCCACCCGGGGACGATCCAGCCCGGGGCCCCAGATCCGGGGGTTCGGCGAAGAACTCGCTACCAGGGGTGGAAGGGGTTGAACTTCCCCGGAATCTGGGTGGGTGCTTGGTCACTCCATATGGGTTGATCTGGGAGTTCCGTGGGTGTAAAGTGGATTTTCATGGGCTTAGAGGCCTCCACGTTACGACCGACCGAATGGCAACCTACCTGGGTAGATCCCACCATACGCTGGATGACAAGGGGCGGCTCATCCTCCCCAAGCGCATTCTCGATGAGCTGGCACCCAAGGACCTCGAGTTCACGCTCACGGCGGCACCGGACGGCAACCTCCTGCTCCTCGACAAGAAGGCCTGGGAGATCGTTGTCGCCAGGACGAGCGGCGACGTGCTCGGCACCAAGGCACAGCGGGCCATGCGGCGCATCTTCCTCGGCCACGCCGAGACGGTGCGACCCGACAGGTCGAATCGAATCACTATCGCGGAGGGGCTGCGCGAGTTCGCAGGCTTCGGCGACAGCAAGGACGTTGTTCTGGTCGGCACCGGCCAGACCTTCGAAATTTGGGCGAAACGGAGATGGGACGCAGTCTTGGCTGATGCCATCTCCAACTATGAGTTCTGTGACAATGACCTGGTTGGATCCACGGCTTCCTCACCGCCGTGACGTCCGTCGACCGCAGCCGGGGGGCTGCGGTCGATTCCTTTCCGCTCTTCCGGGCGGTTGAGTGGAAAGGGAATCCCCGTGATTCCGGACGAAGATCTACGCGACGAAGGCTCCGCAGAGGGCGATGGTCAGGGCACGATTCACGTGCCTGTCCTCTTGCGCGAAACCCTGGACGCTCTCGATCTTCGACCGGGCATGGTGGTGGTGGACGGCACGGCGGGCGCAGCTGGTCACGGGAGGGCTATCGCTTTGGCCATCGGCTCGAGTGGGCATTACGTGGGTCTGGATCGGGATCGTGAGATCCTGGCCCGTGCCCGTTCAGTACTGGGAGGTCTGAGCGGTGGACGGGCCAGGTACTCATTCCACTCCGCTTTGTACAGCAACATGTCCAAGGTGCTCGCGGAAGAAGGCCTCTCGGCCTGCGACCGTGTTCTCCTCGACATCGGCGTCAGCTCCATGCAGATCGACACTCCAGAACGAGGATTCTCGCTGCGCCTCGACGGTCCGCTCGACATGCGGATGAATCGTGACTCGGGCGTGACCCTGGGTCAGTGGCTGGCTCGCGTGACGGAAGAGGAGCTCTCCCGGGTGATCTACGAGTATGGAGAGGAAAGACATTCCAGACGTATCGCCAAGGTCATCGTGAACGCGCGCACCCGGGGGGGGTTGCACCGCACGATGGAACTGGCGGACGTCATCAGAGGGGCGGTATCGGGTGGCGGCGGTCGACAAAGGATCGATCCCGCCACCCGTACCTTTCAAGCCCTTCGCATCGCGATCAACGACGAACTGGGTGAACTCGAACGCGGCCTCGAGGTGGCGTGCGACAGCTTGGTCGATGGTGGGCGTCTCGTGGTCATCACGTTTCACTCGTTGGAGGATCGCATCGTCAAGCAGTTCATGCGCAAGCGCATGGAGTTGCTGTTCAAGAAACCCGTCGTTCCTGGCGCGACCGAGTGTCGCCGTAATCCACGTGCGCGAAGTGCGAAACTGCGGTGCGGGATCAAGCGAGTCGAGGATGCTGCGTGAGATGGATCCTCGCAGGTCTGGCGTTTGCGCTGCTGGTCGCCCTTTCGGTATTCACGGTGTCGATCCGGACGCGAAACCTCGCCGTGCGGGCGCGGATCGCGGGCCACAACGACCAGATCATCTCGCTGCGGGTGGAACAAGCGCGACGAATGCAGAATCAGCGGGGCCTTGATCTCACCGCCGACTTGATCCAGCGCTTGCGGCGGTATCGCCGCAGCAGTCCGTTCCAGTAGTCAGCAATTCCAGCAGGTCGAGAAGAGGTAGAATGGATCGTAGCGAGAAGTGGAAGACGCTCATGTGTTTTGCCCTCTTCGGCTGCGTCGTTATAGGTCTCTGCATTCGCCTCACCTACCTTCAGGCCGTCAGGGCCGAGCCGAACCGGAAGAGCGTCAAGCGTGCGCGCGACGTCTACGAGCCGCTGCCTTTTGCCCGCGGTGACATCGTCGACCGGATGGGCAAGCTGCTCGCCCACGACCGGTTGACCCTCTCGGTGCGCGCCGAGTTCCAGGCTCGTGTGCCGAAGGGCGCTCCGCGCATCCCAGACACGATCATGGACTTCCTCGCGTCCCGGCTCGCGTCGAACTTGGTCGTGGGCGACCCGGAGCGGGGGTCGCGTTCTGTCCTGGCCAAGAAGCTCGGCAAGCGGATGCGCATCGCGCCTCACAAGCTGATGCCGTCGAAGTTCCGGACGGTCGACTACCTCTCGGTCGATTTCCTCGTGTGCGGCGACCTGGACTCCCATGAGTCGGTGCGTCGTCTGCGACTCGAGGCGAACCTCTGGCGTTCCAAGAAGAAGATGCCAGGGCGGCTGCACCTCAGCATCACGAAGAACTACACGCGGACCTACCCGGATCGGGAGTCCACCTTTGGCCCGGTGGGCAACCACTACATCGCGGAGCGAAAGGCAAAGACGGCCTCGGGTCTAACGCGGACCGTCCGCTACGAGGACTACGTGGGGCTCGAATCCTGCTCCGTGCTCTGGCCAGAAAAGCCAGCCCTGCGCGCGCTCTCGAGGCCGCACCAGCTCGATTTCAAGGACTCCCGACGCCGGCGGTTCTGGACCGGACTCGGAGTCGACCCGCGCATGCCTTCGCGGCTGCACTGCACGATCGACCTCGAACTACAGAAGGCTGCACACGCCGAACTCCGCGTCGCGGCGAAAGCGGTCACGGATCACTACAAGTCGTCGTTTGAGTGGGGCGCGATCGTGCTCGTCGACTTGGAACTGGGCGACATCCTCGCCATGGCATCCCACTACCCGGGACGCAAGGGCGTCACGCCCTTCGCCCCAGTCGAGAACGCCTTCGAACCAGGATCCGTCGTCAAGCCGCTCGTCATCGGCTACGCGCTCGAACAGGGCAAGGTCGGATGGCACGACAGCATCGACTGCACGCCGACCCGTTCGCGCAACGGACGCCCGGTCGACGGCCACCCCGGTCGCACCATCCGCGACGACCACCGTTGCGGCGTCCTCACGACCCGCGAGGTCATCGTGCAGAGCAGCAACATCGGCGCGGTCAAGATCGGCACACGGCTCGGTCGGAGCGGGATGCGGGACTATCTGCGGCACTACGGGTTCTGCACGAAGACCGACATCGGTCTGCCCAGGGAGACCCGCGGGCGTGGTCCGGAGGGCGGTATCGAAGCACTGCCCGAGATGCGGGAACGGAAGTTCGGTCGCTTCACCGGCCCGTCTCTCAGTTTCGGCTACGAACTCAACGTCACCGCCGTGCAGCTGGCCCGCGCCTATCTCCGGTTGTTGTCAGGTCGCGAGCGGGAGCTCCGGCTCGTCAGCGCGGTGGAGACCGGCTCCAGGACGGTGCACGCGCCCTCCGGCGACAAGCCGCAAACGGGGTTCTTGTCGGAAGATACGGTCGAGAAGATCCGGGATGCGATGGCTGGGGTGGTCTCGGAAGAGCACCACGCCACCGGTCGTCACCTCTACAAGATGATCAAGGATCTGGGGCATGCCCAACCGCTCATGGCGGGCAAGACCGGGACCTCGGATTCTCCGATCGGTGGAATTGCGAAGAAGACCGCTGCTTTCGTCGGGTTCGCGCCCGTCGCCAAGCCTCGGTATCTCGTCGTGTGTGTTCTTCGGAAGGATCGTGCTGGGCGATTCTACGGAGGGAGTTATGCTGCCCTACCAGCTGGCCGACTGCTTCTCGCCGCCTTGGCGTTGCAGCAGAAAAGCCGGTCGCCCCGTTCCAAGCAGGTCAGAGCATGGAAAGGGGTTCGGGGTAGTTCCTCGAGCAAAAAGAAGTCAGGCGGTTCATGACAGAGCTAACGTACCCTTCGGGTCTGTCTCCAAATGTGGGCGTTGTCAGCCTCCAGTCCATTCTCGATTGCATAGCACCCCGGGAGGTGTTGCGCTTCCGTCACCTGCGCATCGCAGGCCTTGCCTTCTACTCGGGCGAGGTGCAGCCGGGCAATCTCTTCTTCGCGATCCACGGGACGCGCCACAACGGCAGTGTCTACGCGAACGAGGCCCTGCGCCGCGGCGCGGTGGCTGTCGTCGCGGAGGAGCCGCTCAACCTGCCGTGCCCGGTCCTCGTGGTGAAGAGCGCGCGCCAGGCCCTCGCCGACGCCGCGCGCCTCTACTACGGCGATCCGTCGAAGGACATCGACGTGGTCGGGATCACGGGGACGAATGGCAAGACGACGGTCGCGCACCTGATCCGCAGCTGCCTCGAACTCGAAGGAGAGTCCGCGGGGATCATCGGCACGAACGGCTACGACTTCGGTGGACGCGTCGTGCCGAACCAGAACACGACGCCGGACCCGATGCGCGTCAACGGCTACATTCGCGAGATGGCTGACCGCGGCGCGCGGGCTTGCGTCATGGAGGTCAGCAGCCACGCGCTAGTCCAGGACCGGGTGCGCGGCGTGGAATTCGCTGTCGGGGTCTTCACGAACCTGACGCCGGAACACCTCGACTATCACGGCACGATCGAAGAGTACGCGAAGGCCAAGTCGGAGTTGTTCCGCATGCTCGGTGGCCGCTCCACCGCGTGCATCTGCCTCGACTCGCCGATGGCCCAGATGATGATCGAGGCTTGTGCGGACGAGGTATTCCTCGCGACGTTCGGTCTCCACAGCGAGGCCCGGGTTCGCGCCGAGAACCTCATTTGCAAGCTCGAGGGCACCAAGTTCGACCTCGTGATGCCGCGTGGGCGCGTCGAGCTCATGCTGCGATTGCCGGGCCGGCACAACGTGCAAAATGCTCTCGCCGCTGCGACGGCAGCCCTGTCGCTCGGTGTGTCGGAGTTGAGCATCGCGGCGGCGCTCGAACGGTGCCGATCCGTCGACGGCCGACTGGAACTCGTCGGTCGGAGCGACGACGTCAAGGTGTTCGTGGACTACGCGCATACCCCGGACGCGCTGGAGCAGGTGTGTTCCACGCTCGCATCCCTGACGAAGGGTCGGTTGCTTGTGGTGTTTGGTTGCGGCGGCGATCGCGATCGGAGCAAGCGCCCGCTGATGAGTGATGCCGTCGCCAGATTCGCGGGCGTCGGATTCATGACGAGCGACAATCCTCGCTCCGAAGATCCCGACTCGATCCTCGACGACATGGAACAGGGATTGAACGGCGACGCCGGTCGGTTCTTCCGCATCGTCGATCGCCGCGAGGCCATCCAGCAAGCGGTTCAGACCGCTCGCCCTGGTGACACGGTCTTGATCGCGGGCAAGGGTCACGAGAGCTATCAAATCTTGCGTGACAGCGTGATTCCCTTCGACGACCGGGAAGAAGCGCGCCTTGCGCTCGCCGCCAAGGTGGGGCACGAGTGATTCCGACCGGACTGGCGACGAGCAGAAACGAGTCGAGAGACCCGGACGGGTTTGGAGCTGTCTTCCTGTCAGGAGCGTGCTCGGGCCGGGTCTTGCGACGGGGATTGGAGGCGAGTCGGATCGTGGTCGACAGCCGTGAAGTGCGGCCTGGCGATTGTTTCGTCGCGTTGTGCGGTGAGAACTTCGATGGGCACGATTTCCTCCCGCAGGTTCTCGCCAAAGGGGCCGCCGGTGTCGTCGTCAGCCGTTCGATGTCCCGCGCCGATCTGGGCGCAGGCGCGTTCTTCGTGCGCGTTGAGGACACGAGTAGCGCCCTTCTGAGTATCGCCCACGCGCATCGCATGCGGTGCCGCGCGAAGGTCATCGGCATCACCGGTTCGTGTGGCAAGACGAGCACCAAAGACATGCTCGGCGAGGTGCTCGGTCGCGTGATGCCCACCGTGCAGTCCCCGAAGTCCTTCAACAACCACGTGGGCGTCCCGCTGACGATCTTCCAGGTGAGCCGCGAGACCCGCGTCGCCGTCGTGGAGATCGGCACGAACGCGCCCGGCGAGATCGAACAACTCTCCGCGGTCGCCAAGCCCGATATCGGCATCGTCACCCGGGTGGACGAGAGTCATCTGATGCGGCTGCACACCCTGCGTGGTGTCGCTCTCGAGAAATCCAACCTCGTCGCCGCGCTGCGAGCAGATGGTCTCGCGATCCTCAACGGCGACGATCCGAGCAGCTCGTGGATGCGCGACGTCACCGACGCGCGCGTACTCGAGGTGCGCGTCGGTCGTGAGGCGGATTGGTTTGCGACCGACGTCCACTTCCATGGGCTGGGTACGTCCTTCCGACTCCAAGGCGAGACCGCCGTCACGTTGCCACGTCTGGGCACACACAACGTCTACAACGCCCTGTTCACGATCGCTGCAGCGCGCGAACTCGGTGTTTCCGAACATGACATCCTCGCCGGTCTCTGCGATGTGCCGCCGACAGCTCGACGGCTCGAATGCAAGCGACTCGGTGACATCGCGATCATCGACGACACCTACAACAGCAACCTCGCGTCCGCGCGGGCGGCTCTTCTCGCTCTCTCCGGTCTCAAGACTGGAGGACGTCGGCTCGTGGTGCTCGGCGAGATGTTGGAGCTCGGCGATCAGAGCGAAGCGATGCACCGACAGCTCGGCGACGAGGTCGCGCGTTT
>CAYYAQ010000180.1:0-2265 GCA_964469555.1 uncultured candidatus Brocadiaceae bacterium
CCTTCGCCCCGTACGAGCGCGCGAGGATGAGGTGCGCCTGCGGAAAATCAGACCACATCGTCAGCGCCTTCTCGGCAAACCGGATCGCTTCGTCGAGGTGCTTCGGATCCTTGTCACGGTCGAATCGGTTGAGCTGAGCCGCGGCGAGGCTCGCGTAGAGTCGCGGATCCGGGTGGATCTTGATGCCGCGCTCGAAATTCGCGACCGCCGCATCGATCTCCCCGCGTTCGCGCAGCAGTTCGCCGAGGTTTTGGTAGGCGATCCAGGACTCCTCGTTCTTGTCGATCGTGTCTCGCCAAAGAGTCTCCTGATCCTTGTACACGAGGCCCTGCTTGCCGGTGAGAACAGCGAGTCCGACGAGCAAGGCGACCGCCGCCGCGCGTCTCGCGACACGCGCCAGCGGCACGCGCGTCAACGCGGCGCCGAGGAGAGCGAACATCGCGAAGTTCGCGTGGTACTGGAAGTGATCCGCCACCCACGAAAACCGGAACGGATAGACGTCGAAGAACCCCATGACCGGGACCAGGCCACCACCGAAGATCAGGACCGCGACCAGCGGTCCGCGACCCATCCGTCGCGTGCTCCTCATCATCCCGCTGACGAGTACCACCGCGGCCAGCACCAGGGTCCACTGCGTGAACGACGCGGGATCGGGATCCCACTTCGGATAGAAGAACATCTGCTGCAACGGCGCGATGAAGTGCAGGAAGTAGAGCCACACGACCGATCCGGCGAGCACGACCCGGTCCAGCATCGACAGGCCCAGGTAGTCGATCCCCAGCATCACCTGATCGACTTCGATCCTCGCGGTGTGCAACCCCGCGAGCAGTCCGAGGACGACGAACGGTAGCAGCGGCAGCACGTGTCGCTTCCAAGCCTCGGGACGCTTCCACCACACCAGCAGAAAGAGCGCCGGCGGCAGGAAGGCGATCACGGTCTTCGAAAGCAGACCGAGGATCCAGAATCCCAGCGCCGCCGACCACGCCGCAGGGGTCCGCGCCTTCTGTCCGTCCGGATTGCCGATCCCCGCGAACCGCAGGTACCAGAGCGCGGTCGCCAACATGAACAGGCCAGACAGCATGTTCTTGCGCTCGGTCACCCAGGCCACGGATTCGACGTTGACGGGGTGCACGGCGAACAACGCCGCGGCGAACAACGCCCCCGGCACGCTGAGTCGCAACAGCACGCGCCAAAACAGGAGTACGGTCCCCGCCATCAGCAAGACGTTGGTCACGTGAAACCCCGTCGGATGCGGCTCGTCGATCGAAAAACCCTGCGCGACATCCGTCAGGCGAACCGTGGGAAACAGCCGCGTCTCGATCCAAAAACTCGTGTGGACGATCGGGTAGTACTGCGGCGTAGCCGACGGATCCGTCCAGATCCGGGCCAGACCCTCACTCACCCCCGCCCGGAGCACCGGGTTTCGCGTGACGTATTCCGGGTCGTCCCAGATCCAGCCTCCGGTCACGACGACCGTCGCGTAACAAGCAAACACCAGCAGCACGAGAGCGCAGGGTCCCAGCCAGTGGCGTGTCGTCGACGGGAGCGGCGATTCCAAGATGCGGCTATTCCACCCGGGTGCTCGACGATGCGAAACAGTCGACTGACTTTCTTGGACACTAGAACCCGACGGTCAGCCCTACGGACGACATGTCGATGTCCGTCTCGCGGAGAAAGCACCTCTCGTACTCGACGCGAGCGCGAACCTGGCCGAACAGGCGGTACTACATCCCCAAGCCGACGATCGGATCCCAGTCATCCTGCAGCTTGCCGGTCGACTCGTTGCCGTCGGTGAAGCCGTAGTTACCGCCAAGGTAGAAGTGGCCGGCCTCCTCGTCGTACGCCGGAATCACGAACGAGATCATGCCCACGGAGTGTATCCGTCGCGTCAGCCCTCGCCGCAAACGCAATCTCATCGTAACGAAGCCCCGAGTTTGGTCCCGATCATTGCCGGCATCGAATCGGGCTCTAACATTTCATGAATCGCGTCTGTCGGTGCAGCGCGACCCCTCCCCACACACACTCAGTGGAGTCACCGGACGTGAACCAACACCTGACGCGGACTCTCTCGCCCTACTGCCTGGCCGTGGTTCTTGCCACTCACGGTCTCGCCGCACAGAGCAAGTACCCGGCGAAGATGAAAGCCAACTTCGCCGAGATGACGACACAACCGTGGTTCACCGACGGCGGCTGGACAACGGACTTCGCCACCGCCAAGGCCAGGTCCAAGAAGACCGGCAGGCCGATCTTCGCGTACTTCACCCG
>CAYYAQ010000180.1:2275-10674 GCA_964469555.1 uncultured candidatus Brocadiaceae bacterium
TTGAATCCCGTGCACGGCTCTCGAGAACCGTGTGTTCTCGAAGACGAACTTCCTGGCGTGGGGCAAGAAGAACGTCGTGCTGTTCTCGTCTGTCGAGACGAGGATCGACGATCGAAAGGACGACGATCTCTGGCGAACGTACGGGTTCCGCGGCTTCCCCTCGATGGCTCTCCTCGACCAGACCGGCAAGATCCTGAGGAAGGGCTTCCCGCGGGACTTCTTCTCGATCTCGAACACCGTGGCAGCCGTCACCGCGCTCGCGAAGATCCAGAAGCAGATCAGCGCCGGCGAAGACTACGACAAGAATGCGTGGTTCATGGCGCGTCTCGGCTCGGGCGAGCTGCACCACGACAAAGCCAAGGTGGAATTGGCGAAGCTTCAGCTCGGTCGCGAAGAGAAGCAAAACGCCGAGCAACAGATCCTGGTCATGGAGCTGAAGCAGATGATGAGCCGAGGGCGCGGCTTCCGCGTCTCCGCGGAGAGAAAGGCCGAAGTCAGCGAGGCGGTCTACAAGACCTTCAAGTCCGGCAAGCGACTTCACGAGGATTCACATCTGATCGCCCAGTTCGACGCTTTCCTGATCGCCGCTGCGAAGAAGAACGACGACGGCGTCGCGTTCCTCTACTCGTACCAGCGAGTGCGGGAATCGAAGGTAAACCTGGTGAAGTCCCGCAACGCGAGTGTTCAGAGGTTCAAGAAGAGCCTCCAGGAGTATCGAAACAACGAGCGTGAGCAGATGGCCAAGCGGTTCGAATCGGCCATCGTGCGGATGACACGGGACGTCGACCGTCTCGAGAAGGAAATCGCCGAACTCGACGTCCTGGCTGCGCGGTTCCGCAAGGCCAAGTAGACGATTGCGACGGCCATCGGGAATGAGTGGGGCTAGGATTCTCCACCCAACGTGAAACTCCCCATCCTCCACATCGCCGTCCTGGCCACGGCTTGCGCGCTGACTTTCTGGAACACGTTTCACAACGCATTCCACCTGGACGACGTGTATCGCGTGTGGAACAACGTCGGCGCCCAGGAGTTCTGGCCGCCGTGGCGGCACTTCGCGGACCCCTACACGAGCTCGGTGCACCCGAGCCTCGCACAGTATCGCCCCCTGCTCCCGTTGTCGCTCTCGGTGAACGTCGCCATTTGCGGCGTCGACCTGGTGGGCTACCACGTCGGGAACCTCCTGCTGCACTTGTTCGCGAGCGTGGGCGCGTACTTGTTCGTCCGGGAGCTCCTCGCCCACTGGAGCAAGCGGGAATTCTCTCCACACGCGCCGCTCCTCATCGCCCTGTTGTTCGCCCTGCATCCCGTGGGCGGCATCCCGGTGAACTACGTCTGCAGTCGCGACCTCTCGATCATGCAAGGGTTCCTCATGTTGGCGCTCTGGTGCTACGCCCGGATGCGAAGGACAGGTGCGACGAAGGCACGGTGGACGGTTTGCCTGACACTGCTGCTCTGCTCGTTGTTGGCGAAGAAAAACGCCGTGGTCGCGCCGGTGCTGATCCTGCTGTTCGAGTTGTTCCCCGCCGGTCAGCAAACCGGCGACCGAACGGTCTGGCGCCGCGTGGCGGTATTCGCCTCCGTCGTCGCGGCACTTCTGTTGTTCGTGCGCTTCGGACTCGGTTTCTCGGACTTCGAGAACGTCGTCTCCGACGCGAAACCCGCGCAGTACTTCGCGGCACAGGCACAGCACCACGTCTTTCACTACTTGCGCAATTTCGTGTGGCCATTCCCCATGCGCATGTACCCAGACGATGCACCGATCGCGTGGCTACAACTCACCGGCGCCGCGATCATCATCGCGTCGTGCGTCCTGGCGTGGAGGTGCCGCAAGAAATACCCCCTCCCCGCGTTCTGCGTCCTGGCCTATCTCGTGCTCCTCGGGCCGACGTCCTCCGTCCTGCCCTTTCACACGGAGATCGTCCCGTACCGACCCTACCCGTCGAGCGTGTTCTTCCACCTGGGCGTCGCGCTGCTCGTGCTGCGATGGAAGAAGTTCGGGATCGCGGCGCTGGGCGCACTGGCGATCTACTTCGGCGCCGCTTCGTTCGTGATGAACCGCACCTGGTATACCGAGGTTTCGCTGTGGGAGCACAGCACCAAGCACGGCGCCACGGCGGACGCCTACGCCTCGCTCGGAGAGAACCTGCCCGACGGCCCCGAAGCAGAAGCTGCGTTCCGCAAGGCGATCAAACTCAAACCCGACCACGCGATGGCCGACATGGGACTCGCGATGCTCATGATCCGCACCGGGAGGCAGGAGCTGGGACTCGAGCGTCTCCGCGACGGTGTCGACAACCTGCCGAACAACGCGCTGGTGCGGAACAACTACGCGCGAGGGTTGCAGCAGGCGGGACTCCTGAAGGACGCCGCTCGAGAGGCCGGCAAGAGTTCTGATCTCCAGCCCGACCACCTGGACTACCGTTGCCTCGCTGGCAAGTTTGCCGTGGAGGCCGGCCTGTTCGAGCTGACGCTACGACGCCTCGAACCGTTGCTGCGCACGCGACCGAGCTACAAGGACACCCGCTGGTTTGCCGGCGTCGCGCTCTTCAATCTCGGACGACTGCCGCAAGCCATCGACATGTTCGAACGTTACCTGGCGGACTATCCCCTCAACGCCGGCGCCCTGTTCAATCTCGGCACGGCCTACGGTGACGCAGGTCAGTTCCCCAAGGCGATATCGGCCTTCGAGCGATGCGTGGCCGTGAATCCCGGCTACCTCGAAGCGCACGGGCTCCTCGCCCAACTGCACCGGAACGCGGGCAACCACGCCGCCGCAAACCGACATCTGCAGTTGTCCCAGGGCAAATAGCCTCGCGATTGCGTCGGTGACGCCGGCACATCCTCTCCCCAGCTGGAAACACCATTTCCCGCCTTCGCCGGGACTAGTTCTCGGCCCTGTTCAAAGCGAGTCCAATCGCGTTTGTAGAGTTTCGCGACCGAGACAACTTTGAAACCGCTCATCGCCCCGGGGAAGCCGCTTCCAACGTGGGATCGGACCGCGGGGCGGCCTGCTGCGCGAGTGGCTGCGTGACGTGTGAACCCATCGGTATCCGATCGATTCATCACCATCGAAAGATGATCGGGCTGGACATCCAACCCCGGATCCTCGATCACTCACTCCCCCGCCGAGGACACCGGAGCAGCGATGAAGATCGAACACTTCCTGATGGAGCGCTGGCAGTCGACACACGAGCACGGTGTCGAGATCAACCTCTCCGACAGCGGTGTCCATCCGATGACCCCACGCGAGCTCGTGACGGACGAATCCGAGCTCGCGGCACTGCTCGACACGCGTCTCATCTACACGCAGACGAACGGCACCGTCGAGTTGCGTGAGAGGATCGCCGCGCTCTACCCCGGCGCCTCCCTCGATGAACTGTGCGTCGTCAACGGTGGCGCCGAGGCGAACTTCCTCGCCGCCTGGTCCTTTGTGGCGCCTGGCGACGAGGTTGTGTTCATGATCCCGAACTACATGCAGGTCAATGGCATCGCGCGTAGTCTCGGCGCCAAGCTCATCCCCTGGGCCCTTCGACCCGACCACGAGAGTCAGCGCTGGGTCGCGGACGTCGACGAACTCGTGGAGTTGGTGACGCCGCGCACGAAGCTCATCGCGATCTGCAACCCGAACAATCCGACTGGCGCGCGCCTCGACGACACCACCCTCGATCGCATATGTCGGATCGCCGAACGGAACGGCACATGGATTCTCGCCGACGAGATCTACCAGGGGTCGGACCTCGACGGCGAAGAAACATCGTCGATGTGGGATCGCACCGAGCGCATCGTCATCACGAACAGCCTGTCAAAGGCGTACGGCCTGCCCGGACTCCGACTCGGTTGGGCTCTGGGCCCCGCCGCGGTGATCGAGGATTTTTGGGCGCGGCACGACTACACGACGATCGGGCCTGGCGCGCTGAGTGACGCGATGGCGACCCTCGCCCTCGAGCCGGACAACCGGCGCCGCATCCTCTCTCGCACGAACGCGTTGCTCACGAGCAACTACGACACTGTCTCGCGATGGCTCGGGGAGATGGACAACGTCCGACACATTCGACCGCAGGCGGGCGCGATGCTGTATCTCAACTATTCCCACGAGATCAACTCGACCAAGCTGGCAGAGCGCATGCGCACGGAGCAGAACGTGCTCCTCGTCCCCGGCGATCACTTCGGGATGGACCGCTGGCTCCGCATCGGGTTCGGCGGCGAGACGGCGCACATCGAAGAAGGGCTGCGCCGGTTAAGCCAGGTGCTGGCAACGGTCGACGCGGCACCCGTCTAGACTGAAGTCATGTGGTCACGATCGATCGTCCTGGTCTGCCTCACGCTCGGGGCGTGCACCCGCTCTCCCTGGCGAACCACGAAGACCTGGCACGTCGAACGAGCACTCGAAGCCGGTGAGAAACTCGGGGGCTGCGCGGCGGGCGATGTCATGCCGGAAATGCCAGGACCGGAACTCGTGACGGTCGCCGCGTCGGGCGCGGTGTGGGTCGCGTGGCGCGAAGGAGGGAGCTGGCGCAGCGAGAGAGTCTTCTCCGCACCGGGCGAGATGATCCAGGTCGCGTGCGGCGAAGTCCTGAAGGCCTCTCCCGGGGACGAAATCGTGGTCGTCGGCATGGCCAGTGGCCGGGAGTCGAGCGCCGGGCCCGGCGCGGCCTGGCTCATCAGTCGGAGCGGCGGTATGTGGAAGGCTTCGCAAATCTCGAAGTCACCTCGCCTGCTGCACGGCGTATGCGTGGCCCGGGAGGGCGTCGTCGTCACCGGGTTCGAGAACAACGCGCAGCTGATCCGCTTCGAGGGCGGCGAACCGAAGCCCGGACCGATCGTCTCTCTCCCGGGCGCGGGCAAGAACGGGCTGCAAGTGGGCAACCGGGTGGTCATCGCCTGTGCCGACGGTTCGCTCGCCGCCATCGACTGGAGCGACAACTCGGTCATCGCCATCGACAACCGCGCTTCAGGCCGCGCCCGCCTCGGCAGCGACGGCGAGCGCATCGTGGTCGCGGATGACGACGGCACCCTGTCGATCATCTCGCCATGGGGACGGGAGGAGATTTACAAAGAATCGAGGAAGCTGCGCGGGGCCGTGCTCGCGGACGTCGATCCCGATGTCGAGGGCGTCGAAGCTGTCTGCGCCGGCTATGAAAACAAGATCACCATCCTGCGCCGGACCAAGAACGGCTGGAAGTCCGAACTCGTGCACGAGGAACCCGACCGCCTCCACCACCTCCTCGCAGTCCAGCTCGACGGGAAGGACGGGCTGGAGCTCGTCGCCTGCGGCTACGCCGGAGCCCTGATCGTGATCAGTCGGCGCTGACGCCTCACAAGCGGACTGGATCAGAAGAAGATCCCGAGGTAGTTCGTCGTCACGAGGTTCGCGGAGTTCGCGGAGTTCGCGACGACCGCTGCCTGCAGGTTGACGCTCGTGCCCCGCAACGCGGGGTTGTTCGGAAGCGTGGTCCCGATCGCAAACGTCCCCGTCGCCGACGCGGTGAGCCCCACCACCAACGAACCGCCGAAGTTGTACAGGTGGCACTTCGGCGCACCGATGACCCCGAGGTCGATTGGCGCCTTGCTGAACGGACCGCCGAGGGACACGAAGAACGGGGCGTTGTTCGGCATTCGATCGATCAGGACATCGAACGCCTTGCCGATCAGCGGTCGCTTCTGCGCCCGCAACCTCGGGTAGTTCGCAAGGGACCCCTGACACGACACCCCGAGCTCCACCGTGCGCGCGGGGTCATTCGCGATGTCGTGGAACTGCACGATCCCCCGGGTGAAGCCGAGCGGCGTCCCCGAGGTCACTGCGAACCCACCCGTAAACTTGCGCGTGTCTGAGTCGGCATTGACCTTCACATACGAGTCCGTCGATCCAGCTCTCAGCAAGCGCTCGTTGTTCGCCGGCGGCTTGATCAGCGGCTGACCGAAGATGAACGTCTGGATGTAGAGGTTCTTGTAGCTCCCGGACAGCTTGCTGTAGATCACGTGGACCAGACCGGAAGGGCCACTCGTGACGCTGAAGTGCGAGTAGTGAACGGTCGGTGAGTTGCCACCCAGCAGTCCCTGGTCTGCCGTGATGGTGAGGTCCTTCCAACCCGCGTTCGTACCCATCTTGCCATTGGGACCAAATGACATCCGGAGCTTGTCCGGGCTCACATAAACGCAGTGCATGTTGCCTGCCGCATCCAACGCCGTCGCGAGGTTTCGCCCGCCGTTTACTCCCGCGTTGTCGTTGGGTCCTATGTGCACGTCGTTCGCCTGCTGGAACGTCATCTTGACCGTGTCGAGGCTGCGGTAGCTGAATCCGTAGTGGATCCCCGATGTGGAGCTGCGCTTCGTCCGGTAGATGATGTGGACGAGCTCGTCCTGCGCCTGGAGCGCGGGGAGGCGACCGATATCGGCGACGGTAGCCGTTCCCTTGTTGACCTTGAGCGGCGGACTGAACGCGGTGGCCCCGTGCTTCTTGATGAACACGACCGTCGACTGGCCATTGAATCCCGGACCTCCCCCGACGCCTGTCGACGCACCGATCACGACGGTCCCCGCCCGCGTGACGAGGATGTCGTGGGTGTACCACTTGTAGCTCGACGATCCTTTCTGGATCACGAGCGGCGATCCGATCCACTGGCCCGCAGTGGTATCGAATGTCTGATAGTGCAGGTCCAGGAAACCACTCGTGGTGTCCGTCCACACCGCGTGCAGCGTGAAGCCGTCATCACCGATGTATATGCCCCCACGGTAAGTCTGGGTCTTGGTCGTGAAGAAGTACGAACCTGACCACGTCTTGCCGCCGTCGGTCGACTTCCTGAGCAGGGTGTCGCTCGTTCCGGCGATGCCATCAGGATTGGCGACCACGGTCCACATGGAGCCGTCCCCGGCCATCGCGAGATTGTGGAGATGAGGATCGACGGTTCGGGCAATGCGCGCGGTGGATCCCGTGAGGATCGTCGTCTGCGCAGGAACGCCTGCGCAGCAGAGCGCGACCAAGAAATGGACAAACAGACGCATGGTGGAATCCACTCCTGGGGGGATCCTGAGACCTCGCCACTCTACCGTTCCTCGCCGCCTGTTCGACGCCGAATGCCTCGGGGACGGCCCAGATACGTCCTCCCGCACCACGATCCCCGTCCTGCCGGCCGGAATCCCGTCGCGTATCAACGGTCGACCGACGGGCCCAGGAAGCGGCGTACGCACGACAGGGAGAATGGGCGCCAATCCCGGGCGTCGGCATCCGGGAGATTTAACGCGCAGATGTTCCCATCGTGCCGGATTGGCCATTCCCGCGAGGAATCGCCGGGATAGTCTTCTGCCAGGGGGGGGAATGCCGTTCCCGTCGCCGATTGTGCGCTCACGCCAATCCGAATACGCTTCGGGTGCCTGGGGGGCGCTAAACACCCATGCTCCGAACCACCATTCACATCGCCGCGGTCGTTGTCTGCGCACTCCCGATCACGTGCCAGGTTCGCGCATTCGGACAAGGTTGTGAGGGTCACCTCACGTCGATCCCCAGCATGAAGGCCAGTGGCCCGATGATCGCGGGCACCAAGTTCAACCTCGAGATCGACGCCGTCGCAAAGAGCGAGTCGTTCATGCTGGTCTTCGGCACCAGCAACAAGACCTGGTCCGGCGTGCCGCTGCCGTTCAATACGGGTAACATCGGGCTCCCTGGCTGCTTCCTCAACGTTGGCTTCGACAAGGTCACCAGCTTGACCAGCGATGCCAACGGCAAGTTGGTGCTGCCGATCGACGCGACCAACATGGCAGGTGGCGTACGCCTCTACTCCCAGATCGTCGTGCCGCAATCGGTCGGATACAAGATCGCGACGTCCCAGGGCTACGAACTCGACCTGCAGAAGAGTGTGAAGTCCTTCCGCATCGTCGTGCTTCCGGATACCCAGCACTACGTCATCTACCAGGGATGGATGACCCACTTCTCCGCGATGACGCAGTGGATCGTCGACAACCGCGTGGCCAAGAACCTGAGCTTCGCCAGTCACGTCGGCGACATCGTCGTGAACGGCGCGATCGGCACGAACCAGAACAAGGCACAGTGGGATCGCGCGGACAGCGCCATAAGCAAGTTGGACGGCGACCTCAACACCAAGCCAGACGGCGTCATCCCCTACTCCACGACCATCGGCAACCGCGACTACGACTTGATTCACGTGAAGGGTGCCGCGACGCAATTCTTGAACTACTTCGGCCCCACGCGATGCGGGACGAGGAAGTGGTGGGGCGGCGCTGGCCCTGACGGGCTGAGCGCGTACCAGATCCTCGAGGCCAATGGTCAGAAGATCCTGCACCTCGCGTTGGAGTGGCGTCCCGATGACAAGGTGATCATCTGGGCGCGGAAGATCCTGACGGCCAACCCCTCGCTCCCCGCGATTGTGTCAACGCACCAGTAT